>NZ_JBIWCX010000003.1:0-417028 GCF_044761695.1 Lysinibacillus sp. NPDC097287 | reverse complement strand
CAAACAAAATTAAACAGCCAGTCTCCGGTAAAATACCGTAAACTGGCTGTACAATAAGGTGTTTTCTTATTGTCTCAAAAAAGACAGGCAGTGCCTGCTTAGGTTTATTTCTTATATTGATCAGGGTCAATGATATAAAACTTTTCAACATTGAGCCAACTTTCGCTCATAGGCTCGCCGTCGTCGATTCGTTTTTCTGTTTCTTGCATCATCCAAGCAGTTTGCGAAGCATGTGCTTTTAGTGCGTTTATTTTATCCACTTTTGTTTCGCTTACATCGATTTGCACATGTGGTTCACCATTTTTTTCGATTGTGTCATTGGCGAACGCGCAGCCTAAAATTTGTGGGCGTGCTGCTTTTGGCATACGACGCACAGCTTCGACGACCGCACGTGCTGTTGCTTCATGGTCTGGATGCACAGCAAAGCCAGGTAGGAATGTGAAAATCAGAGAAGGCATTAACTCTTCTATTAAGCTCTCAACAAGCTTCACCATTTTTTCATCATCTTCAAATTCAATTGTTTTATCACGGAGGCCAAGCATACGTAAATCTTGAATACCCATTGCCTCAACGGCTGCTATTAATTCTTTGCGACGAATTTCGGGCAATGACTCGCGTGTTGCAAATGGTGGGTTTCCTAAATTACGACCCATTTCACCTAATGTCAAGCAGGCATATGTAACAGGTGTATTCATTTTCTTTGTATAATAGGCAATCGTCCCGGCAACTGAAAAAGCTTCATCATCTGGGTGCGGGTAAACAATTAAAATATGACGTTGTGGTTGTAAATCCATGTCGTAGTCCCCCTTAATAGGTAAATGGCGTTTCACTAATTTCTAGTGCAATTGCCAACTTTCCAGAATAGTCTAATCCAGCCATCAGTAAACGGCCTTTGTCATCTAACTCATAGTGTGTAATGCCTTGCGCATAAACCCAACCATGCTCCATTTTTAAACCAACACGGTGTGGTGAATCACTGACAACCTTTGCTAGCTCATAATTAATTTTCGCATTGCGAATAAAGGCACCGGCATTAAAAAATTTTTCATCATAGTGTGCTGCATAAGAACCGTTTGTCGTCTCAAGATGGATATAAACGTCTTTGTTGGCGAAAGAATTAAGTAAATTCTGTAGCGCTGAAACTTGTACTTCTTGCATCTTAACACTCCTCTCACGATCATTTCTCTTATAAGTATAGTCAAAAAAGATGTTGAAGGGAAATTGAATGCCCTTATTCTGACAAACTAATAAAAAATTTTGATGTGAAGGGATACTATTATTATTTACTGTAAGATAATAATTATAAAATTATCAAACTATTTTTTTTAGTCAATTTACTTGTAAAAATTATGGTAGTGTAGCATTATAAAGCTTGTGAAGATAAGTTTGAACAAAATGTGTCGGTATATTTTGTATGCGTTTTCACAATAAAAACAGCGGGGAGATTTATACTATGATCTATGCAAATCCTAATACACCAGGAGCGATAGTAAATTTCAAGGAGAAATATGATAACTTTATTGGTGGCGAATGGATCGCTCCAGTAAAAGGCCAATATTTTGAGAATAAAACACCTGTAACAGGACAAGTATTCACAAAAGCGGCTCGTTCAACTAGTGAAGATATTGAGCTAGCACTTGATGCAGCACATGCAGCAAAAGACGCATGGGGTAAAACTTCTGCAGCAGAACGTGCAGCTATTTTAAATAAAATTGCTGACCGTATTGAAGAAAACTTAGAAATGATCGCGGTCGCTGAAACATGGGACAACGGTAAGGCAGTACGTGAAACATTAAACGCTGATATTCCTTTAGCAGTAGATCACTTCCGTTACTTCGCAGGTGTCATTCGTGCACAAGAAGGACGTACATCACAATTAGATAACGATACAGTAGCTTACCATTTCCAAGAGCCACTAGGCGTTGTAGGTCAAATTATTCCTTGGAACTTCCCGATTTTAATGGCAGCTTGGAAGATAGCTCCAGCATTGGCAGCGGGTAACTGTATCGTCATGAAACCAGCTGAGCAAACACCGGTTTCTTTACTAGTATTAATTGAAACAATCCAAGATATTTTACCCAAAGGTGTTTTAAACATCGTAAATGGCTTCGGTATTGAAGTTGGTAAAGCGCTTGCAACAAATAAACGCATCGCAAAAATTGCCTTCACAGGTTCAACTGCAGTAGGTCGCCAAATTATGCAATACGCAACAGAAAACATTATTCCAGTAACATTAGAACTTGGTGGTAAATCACCAAACGTGTTCTTTGAAGACGTAATGGCTGCTGATGATGAATATTTAGATAAAGCAATTGAAGGTTTTGTAATGTTCGCATTAAACTCAGGTGAAATTTGCACTTGTCCTTCACGTGCACTTATTCATGAATCGATTTATGATCAATTCATCGAACGCGCATTAGAACGCGTAGAAGCAATTAAAATTGGTAACCCATTAGATACAGAAGTTATGATGGGTGCTCAAGCTTCAGAGCAACAAAAACAAAAAATCATGTCTTACTTACAATTAGGTAAAGAAGAAGGCGCTGAATGTCTAATCGGCGGAGAAGAAAATATTCTTGAAGGAGACCTAGCTGGTGGTAACTACATTAAACCTACAGTTTTCAAAGGTCACAATAAAATGCGTATCTTCCAAGAAGAAATCTTTGGTCCAGTACTGGGTGTAACAACATTCAAAGACTTCGATGAGGCAATTGAAATCGCAAATGATACAGAATACGGTTTAGGTGCTGGTGTTTGGTCACGTTCTGGAGACACTGCTTACCGTGCTGGTCGTGCTATCCAAGCTGGTCGTGTATGGACAAATACATATCACCAATATCCTGCTGGTGCTGCATTTGGTGGCTTTAAGCTTTCAGGAATTGGCCGTGAAAATCATGCAATGATGCTAGATCACTACCAACAAACTAAATGTTTATTAGTTAGCTATAAAAAAGAGGCACAAGGTTTCTTCTAAGTCGAAAGGGAGGGTAACAGCATGGTAGAACGCGTGATTGCAACAACAGCGGCTTTGGAATTGATAGAGCTTATTAAGAGCAGACATGGCGCTATCATGTTTTATCAATCTGGCGGCTGCTGTGATGGTACTGTACCGATGTGCTATATAGAAGGCGATTTTAAGCTTGGCGACAACGATATCCATCTTGGTGCAATAGGGGACGTTCCTTTTTATATACACAGAGCACAATATGAGTATTTCAAACATACGCAATTGATTATTGATGCGCTGGCGGGCAGAGGTGCAAGCTTTTCTTTAGATAGTGTGGAGGAAATGCACTTCATCACGAAATCTAAAGTTTTCTCAGCAGAAGAGTATGAAGAAGTAAAAACACTTTTTTAATACGATTCAAAAAAGCCACGATTCTCTTTGATGACGAGAGAATCGTGGCTTTTGATCGTTGACGTTTCATTTTTAGCGCAGACAAGGATATGCGTCATTCTCTTATGAGCACCCCGTTTTTTGTTGTATGTATCTTTTTTCGTTAACGATTGAGTTTACGCTCGATGGAATCTAAGCGATTGTTGACATGTTGTAATTGCTTATACATTTGTCTATACTGTCTGTTTTGATCGTTTGATTTCTCATTTTCTATTTGTATGGCTTCTTCCTCTTCCTCTAAAGACAAAATTGTAGCGAGAGTAGATAAGGAATAACCGAGTGTTAATATTATAGAAGCTAAAACTTCAACTTTGGAAGCAGATAGCGCTGTAGACTCTAGATTTGAATCCTCGAGTGCTTCACCTGAATGGTTTTTTTTCACAATGACCCCCCCCATCTATGGCTAATATATGATAGGTGAAGCGCTAAGGTATCTTGTCCGAAATATTGCGCGTTTTATAAATTCACAACATTCGAACAATAAAATTGATTTTTCTAGAAAAATATAGCATTATAATAGAAATAAAGATTGTGCTGTTATAAGGGGGAAATGCTGTGGAGAAAAAGTTTAAGTATTGTAAGGAATCGAGAGTCATGCGTACAAGTCGCATTTTTCCAAACGATGTTAACAATCATAATACGCTTTTTGGTGGTCGTTTAATGAGTGATATCGATCAAGTAGCCTCGATTTCTGCTGCCAAACATAGTCGGCGAGACTGTGTCACAGCTTCAACAGATTCCGTCGATTTTTTGAATCCAATTCGTCCGACAGACTCTGTGTATTTCGAGTCTTATGTCACATGGACAGGCACATCGTCGATGGAAGTGTTTGTGAAGGTTATTTCAGAAAATCTGAAAACAGGCGAAAGAAAAGTTTCGGCGACGGCGTTATTAACCTTTGTAGCATTAGATGAAAATAATCGACCATGTGCAGTTCCACAAGTCGTTCCTGAGACAGTGGAAGAATCGAAATTACATGAGACGGCACCAGAGCGTGCGAGGATACGTGCCGACCGTAAAAAAGAAAGTAAAGCACTGGCAACTTTCATTTCCATGAACGACCCATGGGATTATCGCCTCGAACTAATGGAAAATTATTTTTAAAAAGGCGTCTGACAATCATGAATTTTGATTGTCAGACGCCTTTTTTAATTCAATTGAGTTTATCCGTTGTGGAAGTAGAGCGACTTGAGCCCAAAGTTGAGCGCCCCGTAACCAAACCTGAGCCACCTATTTATTTATTAAATATCTCAACCCATATCTTCAGAATAACTCTTAGATTTCAGTTACTGTCACTTCTGGTGCACCGAAGCGTGATTTTGCACCATGCATTACAGGGCCAACGTAGTCATTTAATGCCCAGCCGTTTGCAATGGCAGCTGATACGAATTCTTTTGCTTCGATGACAGCTTCTTTAACTGTTAAGCCATTTGCAAGGTTTGCTGTAACAGAAGCGGCAAATGTACATCCTGCACCGTGATTATACGTAGATGCAACTTTATCAGATTCTAATAAGTAGAATGTTTCACCGTCAAAGAATAAGTCTGTTGCTTTTTCAGTGGCAAGAGCTTTGCCTCCTTTAATGACAACTGCTTTTGCACCTAGTTCATGAATTTTACGAGCTGCAGCTTTCATTTCGTCAATTGTTTTTGGTGTCCCTGTACCTGCTAATTGACCTGCTTCGAAAAGGTTGGGTGTCGTTACTGCTGCAAGTGGTAATAAATGCGTCACCATGGCGTCTGTGTTGCCAGGGTTTAGAACTTCGTCATCACCTTTACAGATCATGACAGGGTCGATTACAACATTTGTTGTGCCTGATTTAGCAATAGCATCACCAGCAATGCGGATAATTTCTTCTGTTGAAAGCATACCAGTTTTCACTGCATCAATGCCTGTTGAAAGGGCAGTATCAATTTGTTTTTGTAAAAGTTCTGTTGGTAGTGGTGTTACACTATGTGACCAGCCGTTTGGATCCATTGTTACGACTACAGTTAATGCAACCATACCGTACGTGCCATGCTCTTGGAATGTTTTAAGGTCGGCTTGCATACCTGCGCCGCCAGATGTATCTGAACCAGCAATTGTTAATGTCTTTTTAAGAGCCATGAGAAAAATCTCCTTTAGGATGATAGAATTTTTTGAAATTATTATCTAGTATAGTCTGATTCTGATTCTATAAAAATAGCCAGAAACCAACATTTTTATAAGGTCAGTTTGGGAAGACCCTTGAATTCAGTTGTAAATTTTTGTACCTTTGTAAGGAGAGAAAGGGGCTTAAAGTTTTAATGAAACAAATTTTCCCGAATGATTGGCAAACGATACTTGCTGATGAATTAGAAAAACCATATTATCATGCACTAAGTCAATTTGTGGCGCATGAATTTTCTACTCAAACGATTTATCCTCCTATAGATGAGGTGATGAATGCTTTTTATAGGACAGCTTACGATGATGTGAAAGTTGTCATCTTAGGACAGGATCCTTATCATGGTCCGAATCAGGCGCATGGCTTAAGTTTTTCAGTAAAGCCAGGTGTTCCACATCCACCGAGCTTGCGTAATATGCTAAAGGAATTGCAAGATGATATAGGTTGTCCAACTCCACAGCACGGCACCTTAACAAAATGGGCGGAGCAAGGTGTGTTGTTATTGAACACGGTATTAACAGTACGAGCCGGTCAGGCGAATTCTCATAAAGAACAAGGATGGGAGCAATTTACGGATGCCGTAATTGAAAAGATTGCAGCAAGACAACAGCCAGTAATATTTGTTTTGTGGGGCAAGCCTGCACAACGGAAAAAGCAGCTTATTTTAAAGCACTCCCAGCAGCATGTGATTTTGGAAGCGCCTCATCCGAGTCCTTTAAGTGCATATCGTGGATTTTTCGGAAGTAAACCATATTCAAAGATCAATGCACAATTAGAGGCTTGGGGAGAACAACCAATTGATTGGTGTTTATCTTCATTTATATAGTAGACTGCCACAAATCGTTTACTTTTAAGTGCCTAGAAATCGTGTTACAGTGATACATGAAAGTGAGGGAGCAACTATGCGAATTGATTGCTTCAGATGCAAGAATTTTAAAGTAACGTGGGATCCACAAAATCCACGTGGCTGTGCAGCTTATGGCTTCAAAACGAAACAGCTTCCATCCGTCGTTGTGAAGCAATCCTCTGGTATGGATTGCATGAAATTTGTATCGAAAGCAGAAAGCGAGGGCAAGCGATGATTTCCTATCAAGCGGTATTACAACAACTTGAAAAACAATTAGATGAAGCGAAAAAAGCACCAAGTGAACAACAAATAAGAGAATCTTTAACGGCTGTTCGAGCATTGTGTGACGTTGTGCTGGCACAACCAACAAAAGGTTCAAAAACACAGCCTAAACATATTCCACAAATGTTGACGCAAAGTCCAACACAACAAATGGTATACACAGCAAAATTGGATGAGGAAGACGGAGCAAACGGCGATTCGCTTTTTGACTTCTAACTATAAATAAAGGGTAGGGATGGACAAGATGAAAAGATTTATCATAACGGGTGCACTGCATGGTTTTTTAGCAGTGGCATTCGGAGCATTCGGTGCTCATGCATTAGAAGGTATTTTAGATGATTACGGCCAAGACATTTGGAACAAAGCGGTACAATACCAAATGCTTCATGCAACAGGCTTACTTGTGATTGGACTATTAATGAGTAATAAGATACTAGGAGAAGTTAAGCAATTAAACGTTGCTGGTATTGTCTTCAATCTAGGCATTGTGTTTTTCTCAGGAAGCTTATATGTACTTGCACTTAGTGGTATTGGAGTGCTTGGCGCCATTACCCCAATCGGTGGTGTCCTATTTTTAACTGGCTGGGTATGCATTATACTAGCAGCTATGAAACATGCAAGATAATAATAGATTTCCTCTTTCGTACAAACGTGCGGAGGAGGTTTTTTTATAACAGGGGCTTTCCTAAAAGAAAAGATAGTATGCTGTCTTTTTTACCTATATAGAAAGGCATTTGTTCTGCTTAAAGAGACTTATTGGACAGCCTCACATTGTTTTTCTATGGATTTATAAGGTACACTTTAATTACCAGAAGAGTTCGAAAAAACGAAAGAAGGCATGTACATATGGAAAAATTAATTGCATTACTCGATGGAAATTATGAAGAAATGGTAGTGATTCGCCGTCACTTACATGAACATCCTGAAATCTCGTTTGAAGAAGTTGAAACGCCTGCCTATATAGCAGCCTTTCATCAAGCATTGGGGCATGAAGTACGTGAACAGGTTGGTGGACGTGGTGTCGTAGCAACACTACGAGGAGCAAAGCCAGGAAAAACTGTGGCGCTACGTGCAGATTTTGATGCACTTGCCATTCAGGAAGAAAATGATGTACCGTACAAATCAAAAGTAGCCGGCAAGATGCATGCATGTGGACATGATGGACATACCGCAATATTACTTGGACTGGCGAAGGCCCTAAACGCGATGAAAGATGAGCTTGCGGGCACAGTGGTGTTCATTCATCAGCATGCAGAGGAAATTGCGCCAGGTGGAGCGAAGCCAATGATCGAGGATGGCTGTCTAGATGGTGTAGATGTTATTTTTGGTACACATTTATGGGCACCAACGCCACTTGGTGAAATTTTAGTACGTGACGGTGCAATAATGGCGGCCGCTGATAAAGTCGATATTGTGCTACAAGGAAAAGGAGGGCATGGTGCTGAGCCTCATCATTCAATTGATGCGGTTGTCCTGGCATCTCAATTTGTCATGAATGCACAACAACTTGTAGCACGTCGTATTGATCCTTTGAAATCTGCGGTACTGACAATCGGACATTTCGAGGCCATTAATCCATTCAATGTCATTGCAGAACGTGTCGTATTAACGGGAACTGTCCGAACATTTGAGGATCAGGTCCGTACGCAGATGGAAAGAGAACTAGAGGCCGTATTAAACGCCACGTGTCTAGCTTTTGGTGCAACCTATAAATATCGATACACAAGAGGTTATCCACCTGTGTACAACCATGTAATGGAAACAGAATTTGTGGCACAGCTTGCAGTAGACGTCCCGGGTGTTGAAAGTGTCACTACATGCCCACCATTTATGATTGGTGAAGACTTTGCCTATTATTTAGAAAAAGTGCCGGGTACATTTTTCTTCACTGGAGCTAAAAATCCAGAATGGGAAACAGCATATCCACATCATCATGCACGCTTTGATTTTGATGAGCGAGCAATGTTGATTGCCGCAAAAACGTTAGGAAAAGCGACGTTGCAATATTTACTAGAAAACAATTAAAAAATCAGCGAGATATTTAACTCTCGCTGATTTTTTTGTTACGTACCTTGATTGAAGTAATTCATTTCTTCATCGTATTCAGCGAAATCAAAGTAAATCATCGGGAATAAGAAGCGGTGATTGGATTTAGTTTCACGCAAAATAACATGATCTCGGCCAGCAGCCTCGACAACACCACGTACTATCTTTGTATTTTTACCTGGTTCGATTGCATGTTCGAAAGAAAAGTGGAAAGTACCTGGTTTTCCTCGATTTAGACGCAAAATGTTTTCAATGTAGGATTCCTCACGTCCGGGTGGCCGTCCGCCGCTTGGAATTGTGACAGGTGGTGGTGTCATTTGCTGCTGGGTTGTCGGTGTCCAATAGTAAGGCATCATAGTATCAACCTTCTTTCAGTTAAATTTGAGGGCAATCCTCTTCGGATGGCGAGAAAAAGCAGTGCGATTTGTAACGACCTGAATTCCATTGACCGTACCATTGTGCAGGACAGTCTCCCGCTGGTCTGAAAAACCAAAGTGAGCGAGTAGCTGGATGAAAACGTTCACCCTGAATGGTTCTTTTAGCTAACCGAATATCTTGCTCACGTGCACGCTGATAAAAATAACTTTTTGTCGTTGCCTCAAAACCCCCAGGACTCTGATAAACCATATCCTCAATTGTTCGAATGTCTGTAAAATCCAGACAATCTGCTCTTACACGATTGACACCAACGTTGCCGACCATAAGCATGCCTAGTTCGCCTTCTCCTTCTGCTTCAGAGCGCATTAATCGAGCGAGCAAAGCTGTTTGGGCATCATTCGTTTTTATAACAGCGATTTTCATACCTCCTCGCAGACAGTATATGCAGTACAGTACCGTAGACATGTTTATTTTTATAGAGAAAGTACATTCACGTTTTGGGTGGAGCAAGCATATAGTGAAAATAATGGGCTTTTTGAGGCGTACAAAGGTGTTTTTTATACTTAATATTCTTCTTTTGAAAGGAGTGTAAATATAGTTAAAGAAAATTTTATAGGTGATAGTTGGATTGATTGCATGTCTATTCAATAGCATGAGAGGTGATAATCATGAAAATCAGTATTTGGATGGTAATTTTATTGAGTGCAATTGTTGCGTTTATAGTAGGTGGATTGCATGGTCAGCCGCTGCATTGGTATCTTTTTATTTTAATTGTCGTCGTAGGTTTCTTCATTCATATAATAATTTTAATTTTAAAAGTAAAGGACGAACGTTCATGAATAACAAGGTATAGGTAAACATCATTGGCTGTATCGATGATGTTTACCTCTTTTTTATGTATTTTATGGTTCATCGCCAGAAGTTGGGATGACATTTGATTAAAGAGAGTATTGATTATAGAATGCTTGTTAATTTCCGTTGCCCCCGGAAAGCGTTCATTCGGAACGGAAATCGACCTCAAGATATGGTGATGAGCCATTTTTATTATAAATAATGCAAATGCATCCTTCTATATAAGTATACAGATGTTTTATTGACACATACTATAACGGAAAAACAATTGTGGTACTTAGATGAAGGAGTGTTACGATGAGTATTTTTGGTATGATTGTAGCGATTCTCGCAAGTGCATTCATGGCCTTTGGAATAGCAGATTACTACGACCAACCACATAACTGGTATTTATTTTTGTTGATGGTGCTGACTGGATTTTTTATTCATATAGTCATTCTTATATTAAAAACAGGAAACGATGAGGAAGAGGAAGCCTGAATATAAAAAGCGCGAGTCCATTTGTTGGATTCGCGCTTTTATAGCATTATACCGTTAAGAATTTCACTAATTTTTCGTTATCTAGTAGATTACCTACGAAGAATGCACCGAACTCACCATAGCGAGCAGATACTTCGTCGAAACGCATTTCATATACTAGCTTTTTAAATTGTAAAACATCATCTGCGAATAGCGTTACGCCCCATTCGTGATCATCGAAACCAACAGATCCTGTGATAATTTGTTTTACTTTACCTGCGTAGCCGCGACCAATCATACCATGTGAACGCATTAAACCTTTACGTTCTTCCATAGGTAGCATATACCAGTTGTCATTACCTTGACGGCGCTTGTCCATTGGGTAGAAGCACACATACTTAGAACGTGGAAGTTCTGGGTAAAGGCGTGCGCGTACATGTGGATTTTGGTATGGATCTTCGTTTGAATCGCCAGCTAGATAGTTTGAAAGCTCTACAACAGATACATAAGAATATGTAGGAATTGTAAAATCAGCAATAGCTAATTTGTTGAACTCAGCCTCAAGCTCTTGAAGTTCGTCCATTGTTTCACGTAGTGTCATAATCATAAAGTCAGCTTTTTGACCTACGATTGCATAAAAAGCGTGTGCGCCTGTTTTCGCCACATCTGCTTCATTTAATTTGTCTAAATATGTGATAAATTCTTCAACCGCTGCTTGACGTTCTTCTGCAGAAACTAGTTTCCAAGAAGCCCAATCCATTGAGCGGAATTCATGTAAAGCGTACCAACCATCTAACGTAATCGCTGCTTCATTCATAATTCAATACACTCCTCCTAAATGAAAATCATTCACAGTAAGTTTATCATAGTTTGTGCGAAAACAATAAGTTCGTGGTAGCGATTTCATGAATTTGACACTTCGAGTAGATGCGGTATGCTAAAAGTGAGAGAAGTAAAGGAGTACGACTAGATGAAAAATAGTTTACAACAACCAATCTGGCGTTTTTACGACCAATCAATTAGCGCGAAAAAAAGCTCTCCACTTGAGTCATTTGCGGTGGATGATACACTTTGTCAATTAGTAGGTCAACTGGAATCTCCACCAACAGTACGTACGTGGGTTCATAATGCTTCTGTGGTACTGGGTATACAAGATCACCGTTTACCACATGTGCAACAGGGGATGAAATTACTGCAAGAAAAAGGCTATCATCCAATCGTCAGGAATTCAGGTGGTTTAGCAGTTGTTCTTGATGAAGGTGTGTTGAATATATCGGTTGTGTTATCAGAGCAAACGGAAGCACTGAGCATTAATGCTGGCTATGATGTTATGGTCGCTTTAGTGAAGTCACTGTTTCCAGAAGTAGCTGGAAAAATTGAAGCATATGAAATTGTTGGCTCTTATTGTCCGGGCTCATATGATCTAAGTATCGATGGCAAAAAGTTTGCAGGTATTTCGCAACGTCGGTTGCGCCAAGGCGTCGCCGTTCAAATATACTTATGTATTGAAGGAAGCGGTGCAAAACGCGCAGAGCTTATCCGAGATTTTTACGAGGAAAGCTTGCAAAATGAGGAAACAAAATTTGTGTATCCTCAAATTGTGCCAGAGGTAATGGCATCCCTAAGTGAACTGGTAGACTCACAACTTACTGTGGAGGCAGTTGTCATTCGATTGCAGCAAGTGTTATACAATTTTTCGGATGAAGTACGAGCTGAGCCTCTTCATGATGAAGAACTAGAATTATATGCTTTTTATCTACAGCGAATTTTCGAGCGGAACAAAAAAATGTTAGCTTTGTAATTTAAAAGGCTCATCACCAAAAGGTAGGGTTGACATTTTAAATAAAGCGTTTGTTGATTGGAGCGAGCGTAGCGAGTGAAGCGGCTTACCGGACGCCCCCAGGAAAGCACGCTGGCGGAACGGAAATCAACCCCTAGTTATGGTGAAGAGTCAATAAAAAAAGGCGATGCTGCTAACTAAGCACATCGCCATTTTCTTGTTGGAAAGCAGGACTGCTCGCAACAAGGTTTCCGTTTTTCTCCATTTTAAATACAGGTGCAACTCGTTCTTCCTCTTCATCTAGTGTCACAAGACGTCTAGCGCGGTTCATAATTTGGACAAACTGCTCGTAGTCTTTACGAATCGCTCTATTTTCCTCTTCTAGTTGTGCAATTGTTTTCTCTAGTTTTTTATTTTTCTCAGATGTAACATGCACGAGTTGGCGCCATTTTGTAGACTCATTATTTAACTCACCAGAATGCTGTAAACGTAGTAAATAGGCTATAACAATATCAAGTGATAACGCAGAAAGAGGAATCGATTTGCCCTCTGTATCTGCACTTACTGTAAACATATTAGAAGAACGGCGTCTTGCTGGTGCTCCTAAAACTCGCATTCTTTCTTTTCTTTCTTTTTTCGCCTCAGCTAACTGTTCCTCATAAACCTTACGCACAACGGCATTCCAGCGAAAACCACATGCTGCAGCAGTACGATTAAGTGCATCACCTGCTTCTTCAAATGCATTTAACTGTGTACTACCTTCTGTAACGTGACGAATTACCGCATCTGCTAATAGTTCATCGTTTTCTTCTAACCAAGCATCTTGTCTTACTTTACTCATCATATTATCCTCCCACCTTCATTGAACTTTCTTTATGTATTTCTATCATGACCAATCTTTTAACCTTTTATTCATCTATGTTTAAGGAATTATGCTTGAATGCAAGGTGAAAAGTGCGATACAATACCCGTTGTAGGTTTGTACGTATTCTGCATACTTAACTATGTGAATGTAATACGCACATTAGATAATGTTTGTACGAGAAAAATACTATATAGAAAGGGTTGTTGACAAAATGGCAAACGAATTTAAAGTTTGCGATGAATGTCAGGCCGTTAACTTAAAAACGTTAATTCCAAAATTAAAGGAAATCGATCCTGATGCAACCATCGAAATTGGCTGTCACTCTTATTGTGGCCCAGGTCGTAAAAAAACATTTACCTTTGTAAATAGTAGACCTGTCGCAGCACTAACTGAGGAAGAGCTTATGGAAAAAGTTTTAACAAAATTAAAAAATAAATGATAAAAAACTATCTTCACTATGTTGAAGGTAGTTTTTTGTGTCTAGATGAAATTTTGCGTGCAATATTACTAAAAAGGTTGATTTTCCTTGAAAACCGTGTAAAGTGCCTGTTTATTTCATATAATAGAAGAAATACAGGAAAAGAAATGGGGTGCTGTGCAAATGACACATTATGCAGAAGCAAAATTACAAGAGGAAAAAGTGTTTAAAGATCCTGTTCACCGCTATGTCCATGTACGAGATCAGGCAATTTGGGACTTAGTTGGTACACGAGAATTTCAACGATTACGCAGAATTCGGCAGCTAGGCACGACCTTTTTAGTGTTTCATGGGGCAGAGCATAGCCGTTTTAATCACTCGCTTGGCGTCTATGAAATTATACGCCGTATTGTCGATGATATTTTTGTAGGTCGTCCAGAATGGGATGAAAGCGAAAGACTACTAGTGCTTTGTGCAGCACTTTTACATGATTTAGGACACGGGCCATTTTCGCATGCATTTGAAAATGTTTTTGAACTCGATCATGAATACTATACGAGACAAATCCTTCTTGGTGATACAGAAGTGAATGCGGTGCTGAGAAAAGTGTCACCAGATTTCCCAGAGAAAGTATCCCAAGTTATTGAAAAAACCTATCCAAATAAGCTTGTGGTTAGCTTAATTTCGAGTCAAATAGATGCCGATCGTATGGATTATTTACAACGAGATGCGTATTTTACAGGGGTTAGCTACGGACATTTTGATATGGAGCGTATTTTACGCGTTATGCGTCCACGGGAAAACCAAGTGGTCATTAAATCGACTGGGATGCATGCGGTGGAAGATTATATTATGAGTCGTTATCAAATGTATTTGCAAGTTTACTTCCATCCAGTATCGCGCAGTGCGGAAGTAGTTTTGAATAATATATTAAAACGTGCGAAGCAATTAAATCTGGAAGGCTATAAGTTTAAGCATGAACCGACTCATTTTAAAGCATTTTTTAAAAATGAGATTACGCTTGAAGATTATCTATCATTGGATGAAAGTATACTTTTTACATATTTCCAATTTTGGATGAAGGAAGACGATGCGATTTTAAGTGATTTAAGTCGTCGGTTTGTGAATCGTAAA
Source organism: Lysinibacillus sp. NPDC097287 (assembly GCF_044761695.1). Lineage (NCBI taxonomy): Bacteria > Bacillati > Bacillota > Bacilli > Caryophanales > Bacillaceae > Lysinibacillus > Lysinibacillus sp. NPDC097287. The sequence continues at coordinate 402,424 of NZ_JBIWCX010000003.1, read as the reverse complement.
CTCTTTCAATATATCGACTTGGATCCAATTGTTGAATTGGATAGATATCAAAAGTTACAAGCATTATTTAGACAAGCTGGTTTGAATCCAGAATATTATTTAGTTCATGATACGACAGCTGACTTACCTTATGATTTTTATCGACCGGGTGAGGAAAATGTGCGTGTTCCGATTTTCCTCGAAATGAAAAATGGAGAGTTGCATGAATTATCGACGGAATCCATTATTGTCGATTCTATTTCAGGAAAAATGAAGCGCGACCATAAAATCTACTTTCCTATGGATTTCCTTGAGGATACAAGCACCCATTTAGATGTGAAAAAGAAAATATGTAAGTTATTACAAGGGAATTAACAGTGTTATGCACCATATGTGTGCATAACACTTTTTTTATTTTATAGGTAAGTAGGTTTTACATTTTATCAGAACGGTTATAGAGACTAAATTGACTGCACATATGCGAATTGGACAGAAGGGAATTCAGCTCGAGTGTTCACAATAAATAATGTTTAATTATTGCTATTTATATAGTTATAATTCTTGTTTTTTATAAATGGTAATTTTTTTGAAAATATTTACCGTTAATACTATTGAGGGTGTGAAAACTGTCGATAAAACTATAAAATACATTTTTAGAATTTTAAGGTTAATACACTTAATTTTATAGTAAAACTGTGTGTTATTAAAATCCATGATGACGATGGTTTTAGAAAAGTTGTTCAGAAAATGTTTAGTTTAAATCTTTATAATGGAGAGAAAACTTGAAAGGGGGTGGGGCTAATTATCATCGACCCAACAACATTAAATCAGAATACATGCAGCTGTGAACATCATGGCTTTACATACATCAAGATAGCTTGCTTCTAAGGAGTACTTTTTAGAAAAACATGTATTCGAAAAGGCGATAAAAAATAAGGGAAGAGGCTAATATATATAGTTTGTATAATCACTTATCTTAAATTAAGAGATTAGTATCGTCGACAAATTTGTTAGTTTTCGCCTTAGTAAGGAGAGAAGAATGAAGAAAAAACTAAATATCGCTATTCTGACGATGTTGCTCATGTTCCAAACAGTGTTTTCTCCAATTTCAGTGTTTGCTGATGGAGTTGGAACGGGATCAGAAACAGATCCAACAAATAATAGTACATTGGATAATGTACAAGCAATCACGACAACACCACCTACAGCAGGGGTGACGACAACACCACCTACAGCAGGTGTCGAAATACCGACAAATATTATTGAAATTGGAACTGTTAAACTTTATGAAAAAGCACCATATGATGACGATGGGAACCTGATAGGTGGTAACCGAGAGTTAAAGGATTTTAAACCAAATGTAACTGACACTGCGTATATTGCTTTTGAGTGGGCAGTACCTGATACTCCAGTGTATAAAGCTAATGATACTTTTACATTTGAGCTCCCTAAGGAATTCACTAAAGGTGCACCTCGTAGTGGAGAATTATCAGGTGGGGTAGGAACTTTTGAAGTAGATGGAAATAATAAAGTAACATTTACTTTTACAGAAGAGCCAAATGGTTTAGAAGGGTATTTCTTCATTGGTAGGGGATTCAGCCAAGGAATTTTAGATGGTTCAACAAAGGTTGAGATACCTTTCGATTTTAAAGGGGACACTGTAACAATTCCAGTAAATTTTGAAAGTCCTCTAAAGGGTATGACGAAATCTGGTAAAGCTGACCGCGATATGAATCCAACTAAAATTGACTGGACAATTGATTTAAACACAGCAGAGGATACCATAAATGCAGCAAAATTTGAAGATGCATTACCAGCGGGGGTAGTGGTCGATATTGACACTATTCAAGTTGAGAAGTTGAACATAAGTATGAATGGTGGGAAAACAGGTTCTGGAACTTTTATTCAGCCAAGTAATACTTCGACAACAGGTAATGTACTTAGATTTGATTTAGGCACTATTAAAGATGCTTATCGTGTAACATATACAACAAATGTTACCGAAGAGTTTACAGGAACTAAAACATTTACAAATACCGCTAAATTATTAGAAGGTACTAACCAAAAAGAAATAGATTCGGATAGTATAACTGTAAAATTTAACGAGCCATTAAAGAAAAAAGCTGTATCAAATGGCTATAATGCTGTTGAGGGCACTATCTTATGGGAAGTTGAGTATAACTACAATCAAAAGAATGTAGATGGTATTTTAAATGATGAACTGACTGGGGCTCATACATTCTCTGAAATTGTTAGCATACACAAAGTTGATATTAATACGGATGGACAAGCTGTAAACCCAATTGAATTACAAAAACCCAATGATTATGTAAACACTGGTGCAGTTGGGCAAAAAACATTTAAACTTGATTTATCTAAGGCAAGCCCGAATGGACAAGCATATAAAATTGTTTATAAAACAAAACTAGATAGCCGAGTTGAAGGTTCAACTACTGTGAAAAATGAAATCACTATGCAGGATGATATAACTTCAGGAGAAATCGGTACAGATGTTAGTCAAGTAATCCTAAAAAAATCAGCTACTGTTAATTACAAAACAAAAGAGATTACTTGGACACTGAAGGTGAACCAAGATGCACGTAAAATGACTGGCTTTATCATTAAGGATACATTTGGTGGCCAAGAACTAGAGTTGGTGAAATCATCAGTTCAAGGGCAAACAGGTGTTGTAAAACTAATTGATGATAGTTCAAACACAGCATCGGATGCAACTGATAAAACGACAAAAGGTTTTGAAATTCATTACACTTCCTTAGAGAAGGCAGAAACAATTACGTATGTAACGAAATTCGATCCAGCGAAAAATCCGAAAAAGAGTTATTCGAATAAAGCTCAAATCGGTTCATGGGTTGGTAATGTGTTTACACCAATAGATGGTTCAGAACAAAATATACCAGTTACACCAGGTGACTATACGAAAGATAACGGTAAAAAAACGGGTGTATATAATGCTCAAACCAAAGAAATCACTTGGACAGTCATTACAAACTATAATTTACACAAAGTAACGAATGCGGTGTTCAAAGATACGTTTACGGGAGATCAAACGTTCTTACCTGGTTCGTTTAAAGTTGAAAAGTTAACTTTAGGTACAGGAGAACCAGTTAACAATGATAATGGGGCAACAATTCCAGGTACTCTAGTATGTGGAGATACAGGGACACCTTGTACTGTTAGCCATAGTGGAAATAATATAGAACATACACTAGGTATGATTGAAAATGCCCATCGTATTACGTATAAAACAAGCTTAAAAGGTAAGGAAGTTGCTGCTACTTATTCAAACCTAGCTACATTACTAGATGATAATGAGACAGTTATTTTTAGTGAAGAAGCTATAGTTAAACCTACAAATGGTGGTAAGTATATTGATAAATTCGGTATACAAGGTAAAGGTTTAAAAGAGGATTTAGCACATTGGAAAGTAACGATTAATCCTAGCCAATCCTATATAGCAGGTGGCTCTAAAGTAAAAGATACTATTGAAGGAGATCAAAAATTATTAAAAGAATCGTTTGAGCTGTATGAGGTAACAGATATTCCAAGTAACGGTACTATTAATAATGGTACTAGTATTGATTTACCTAATAATAGTGGGGTGAAGTTAAGTGCTCCATTAACCTTATCGGATATTGAAGGTGCTGATTATCGTTTACAGGTAACGGATGATTCATTTAAGTTAACATTTGAAAATCCTATTGAAAAACCTTACATTTTAGTATATGACTCATTTATTATGGGGGATATAGGAAAAACTATTAAGAATAGTGTATCCTTTGAAGGGCATACAGCAACCTCTGGTCAAGACACGTCAGGCTCTTCGTTCAAGATTAGTTGGGATGAAGCGGGTGGTGGCGCTGTAAATGGTAAAGGTTATTTAAAGATTAAAAAGGTAGATGATACAACAACTGCCCCATTATCAGGCGCCGAATTTGAATTATGGAATTCGTCAGGCGATGTATTTTTAGAGAAATTAGTAACAGATGCAAACGGTGAAGCTGTTACGACAAAAAAATACAAATATAAAACATATTTAGTAAAAGAAACAAAAGCTCCAGAAGGTTACACACTTCCAGCTGACGCGACTAAAAAATTTACTAAAGATGAGACTACAGAAATCGGAATCACAACGATTAAAAATAAAGTAGATTCAACAAAAACATGTAACTTTTTCACATTTACTCTTAGAGATAAGAATGGAAATGTAAGACCATTAGTTACAGTGGATATTAAAAATAGTGCTGGTGTGGTTGTAGAAACAGTTGAAACAGATAAAAATGGTCAAGTGGTATTACCATCTACATTCTTAGCAGGCTCTTACAAAGTATTTGAAGGTAAAGCGGAATTAGGAACAATTGACGTAAGCTTTACACCAGGGGAATGTCTGGATGAAGTATCATTAGCTCCAGCATGTCCAGACTTCACAATTACAGTTAGAGATGTGAACGGTAAACCAGAAGCTGAGAAAAATGTAATCATTAAAGACAGTAATAAAGTTGTGGTTGATAATACTGTGAAAACTGACGAGAATGGTAAAGTAACCTTAAATGATAAGATAAAATATGAACAAGGTAAAGATTACTATGTTTATGATAAGGAAGAAAACTTACTAGGCAAAGTAACAGTGAGCTATGTAGCGGGTCTTTGCCAAGCAGATGTTCAACCATCTCCACCAAATGCATGTTCAGTCTTCACAATTACTGTAAGAGATGAAGATGGCAACGTGAAAAAAGATACTAAAGTTAGTGTAGAGGTAGATGTTAAAGATACTTCTACAGGTGTAATTACTACTAAGACACTTGATCTAACAGCAAATGATGAAGGTCAAGTAAAATTACCATCTGAAACTGTTCCTGGTAGCTATACGGTTAAAGACACAAAAGATCCTTCGAAAATTTTAGGTCAAGTAACAGTGAGTTATAAAGATGGAGAGTGTCAAGACAAAATTCAATATCCTAAAGTATGTACAGTTTTCGAAATTACAGTGATCAATCCAGATGGGGTAACGCCGAAAGCGAATACGAAGGTTATTGTGAAGGATGAAGCGGGTACGGAAACAACTTATACGACAGATACAGATGGGGAAATTAAATTACCATCGACGCAATCACCAGGAAAAGTGACGGTCTATGAGGCAAATCCAGACGGTTCAATCGGTGAGGAAATTAATGAGGTGAAAGTAACTTACACTGAAAATTGTAAGGATGTAGCTATTAAAAACGCTTGTCCAAACTTTACATTAACAGTGAATGACAAAGACTTAGCTCCTGTTGGTGAAAACGTAAAAGTGACGATTAAAGATAAAACAGGTCAAGTAGTCGAAACAGGCAAAACTGATGCAACAGGTAAAATTGTCTTTGAAGATAAGACAAAGTTACAACAAGGTCAAAGCTACACAGTATTTAACGAAGCGGGCGTTAAGCTTGGTGAGATAACAGTTAGCTATATTGATGGTAAGTGTGGAGCGGCAGTTAAAGTTCCAGAAAACTCGTGTCCAATCTTCACACTGACAGTTCAAGATGTGAATGGTAATTCTCGTCCTAATGTAGATGTAACAATTAAGGATGGAAAAGGCAACACAGTAGCAATTACAAAGACAGATGGAAATGGCGTAGCAACAGTACCTTATACTGTAGAGCCAGGTGTTTACTACGTATATGAAGGTAACGCATACATCAATTACATCACAGTTACTGACACATGTTCAGCAACTGTGAAACCACCAACTGGCGGTGGCGGTGGTTGGACACCACCTCCAACAGAACCACCAGTAAATCCAGAGAATCCAACACCAGGTAATCCGGATCCAGAGAAACCAGTGAATCCGGAAGATCCAAAACCAGGTAAGCCAGATTCGGAGAAACCAGTGAATCCGGAAGATCCAAAACCCGGTAAGCCAGATTCAGAGAAACCAGTGAATCCGGAAGATCCAACACCGGATAACCCAGATTCAGAGAAACCAGTGAATCCGGAAGATCCAACACCGGGTAACCCAGGTTCAGAAAATCCAACGAATCCAGGAAATACAACTACGGATACTCCTGGAAATTCGAACGGTGGTACATCTGTACAAGAAATCATTGATCAAGGCAAAAAATTACCACCTTACAATGCAACAAAAACGCCGAGTCAAGATACTTTAGATAAGTACAAAGACTTCCTAAATAACTACTCTAAGCTTTCAAAAGAAGATCAGTTAGCAGTAGGCAAAACTGTTGATATTGATAAGATAAAAACAGCTGCGAAGCAAATGGAAGCACAGCTGGCAAAAGGTAAGCTCCCACAAACAAATGGGGCAGACCAAACAGGTATGATTGCCATTGGTTTATTACTAGTAGCGGCAAGCGTATTCTTCTTACGCCGTCGTAACGTTGAAACAAAATAACAATCTAAAAAACGCTCCAAGAGAAGAAATTCTCAAGGAGCGTTTTTTGCTATTTCACGAAGAATCACTGATACTTAGCAACTAAAAGGAGTAAAATAGATTAATTATCCTTACTAGTCTATCTTTTGAATGACCCTAATATTATGTATTCCTAACTTGCAGAAAATGCTTCAGAAAGCGCTTCGGGTGCTTCGATCATTGGATACTGTGTGACAAAGTCAGCTTGCACCATGAGTCGCTGTTGGCCGTCCTCGGTACATGTAATGAGTGTTAAACGGGTGTCTTCTGTATCTTCAATGACATAGACATCGGTTGCTTCGATTATTTTTTTCACGGACAGTTTGTATTCATAGATATTCGTTAAATCTGTTAAGTAAATTGCATCGCCTATATTCGTGCGATAGAGAGGTCCAAATAAGATATCTTTGCCCTCGAAATAATGGCTGGCTAATGCGTAGTTGCCTTTACCTAATTGTTGAGTAGGCTTCATTGTGCCTGCTCCGACAGCAAGTGCAGATTTACCAACACCTTTTAGAATAGGTAACTGCAATTGTACTTTAGGAATGACGATGCTACCGATAACAGGAAGTTTATCAATTGATGCTTGAGCTTTTAATACTTCCGTAATGGACAAAGATTGCACCGCTTCAAAATCAAAATCTGCTTCCTTATCTAAATTGGTTTGCAAATCTTCTACCGTGTAATCAGTTGTGTTTAACCGATTACTTAAATGTGCAATGATGCTGTTTTGAATGGGATTGATAAAAATTAGTAAAAGGCCTAGGATAAGCACACAAATAAGTAGCGTTTTTTTGAATTTATTCACCTTGCAGCACCTCCTTAGTGTGTTTATCGACATGGATCATTGGTTTATCGCCGTACTTATGAATTTTATCGACATGAACATTAAAATAGGTAGAGCAAAATTGCTCTACCCACAATTATAAATTATTTATCACTAAAGCGAACGCCAGCAACGCCGTAATGATTTTTAGACATCTCTTCGATGAAAACAGTAACGTTTTCTACTGGTGCATTGACTGTACGAGAAACGGCTTCTGTTACTTCTTTGACAAGCGCACGTTTTTGTTCTTCTGTGCGACCTTCAATCATTTTAACTGTTACGTATGGCATTATATAGCCCCCTTAATGGTATTTTGGTGTATATTTAAATAATAGCAGAATGGAGGGAAAAAAGTATGACAAAAGAAGAAAAATCAAAACAAAAAATGGGCTTTACCATTATTAAGAATGATCCTACAGATGGCCATAAAGGATTTGGTGTCGGTTCTCTTTCACTGGAAAACGTGTCACCAGTCATTATCGATATAGAAGAAGGCAAGGCTTCAATTGAAATTGGGGCGATGCATGCGCGTAGTGATGTAGAAAGAGGCATCAAGTTCACAACAAATCGTGAAGATTCAGAAGGTGGCAAAGCATATTGGTTAGTATGGGTGACTATTGACCATAAAGAAGATGGCCCTTACTACGCAGGTGTTACAGCGTGTGAGATGGTTGTTAATCGTGAAAAACGCCGTGGCTATAAAATTTTAGCTGATCATGTAAATAAAATGGATAAATCAATGAAACGTCATATTATTGTTGCGCATATGGATGAACCGTCTAAAAAGATACTGACAGACTTCCTAGAAGGTCATAATCCTGACATGTGGAAGCGCAGTGCAGAACAGCTGCGTCAAGACTTATTTGTATAAACAACTTGCAATGATTGAACAAACTGTGACATTTTGCAATCGCTTTCGATATGTGGTTGAAACTGTCTCTGAAAAAAAGTACACTTGATGCAGAGCTTACAATTTAGTAAGCTAGGACACTTGGTCTCGCGAAATGTGATGAGCGCTATGCGGCATTTGAATTACCCAAACCCAAGCCGAATGCCCCATGATGCTCATCCTTTCCGCTGACCAAAAACAAGAAAAGCTTTCTGTTCCCACGGACACGTCTCCGGGGAAGAGAAAGCTTTTTTTAGTTTATGTTACGTCTAGGCTAAAGCTCACCACGATATCTTGGAGAGCTTTCTAGTTTCTGTACAACTACTTTGTCGAGAAGTTTCACTCATTAGAACGCATAGGAAGTATAAAGGTTTCATTTATTGTTCATTATTTTTATCGCCTTTAAAAATGGAGAACGGCAACATGTTCCAAAATTCACCCCACGTATCACTATCCAATACATCGAAATTTGAACATTTTTCTGTTGGAACATCCTCTGTTTTAAGATACACAAGGCGCTGTTTCGGACATGCGTTACTTGCAAGCTTGCCTGTTTCAATATCGACGACCACACCCTTAACGCCTTTTGGTTTTGTGAAGTCTTGATTTTTTGTACCTTTATTTACAGTTTCCATAAAATCTATCCATATTTGTTTTGTAGCGGCCATGTCTTCTTTGGAAGAAAGGGTTTTACCTTGGTCATACCCATTCCAAACACCAGCAGTTAAATTTGGTGTATAGCCAATCAGCCATTGGTCACTATTAGTAGACCCCGATTTTGCTGCATACGTATGTGTCATACGAGAGCGAATGGAAATCCCTGTTGCAGGAGAATAATCGCTATATACAGGATCGAAAATACCTGTCATCATCTCTGTGAGCATATACGCATCTTTTTTCGAAATCACAGGTTCCGAATTTTTTTCGATTTCTTTGTTTTCATAGATAATTTCACCATTAGCATCTTTGATGGAGATGATTGTTGTTGGCGTCGTTTTTTGACCTTGTGACGCCAAAATATTAAATGCATTTGTCATTTGGTATAACGTTGTTTCGGCCGTACCTAGAGCAGTCGATAAATTATTTTTGGTACCCACATTTACATTAAAGCGACTCGCCATTTCTTGGAACGTTTTGAAGCCGATATCTTCTAATGTTTTTACGGCATAAATATTATCCGAAATAGCGATTGCTTGGGCCATGGACATATCATGATCAGCAAATTTCCCATTAACGTTTTTCGGTGCATATGTTTGGCGCCCCTTATCATAGGTAAATGTTGTTTCACCTACATCAAGGAATGTTAACGGTGTATAACCGTTTTCAAGTGCCGCTGCATACAAAATTGGTTTAATGGTTGAACCGGGCTGACGTTTTGCTTGTGTTACACGGTTAAAGGAACTTGTAGCATAATCTCGTCCACCAACAAGCGCGGTTACTGCACCTGTTTTTGATTCCATACTGACAAATGCAGCTTGTAGATCATTTGCGGGCATATTATCAGCAACAGCTGCTTCAGCTGCCTTTTGATGAGCTGTGTTTATCGTTGTCTGGATTGTCCAGCCACCCTCACTAATATCCAGGTTTTTCGATTTAAGTAATTCACTAGCTTCTTGCCATGCAACGTCTAGGAAATATGGTGCAATTGATTTAGTGGCTACCCATTTATCATTCTTAAGCACAATTGCTTCTTGTTTAGCACGTGTTTTTTCTGCTTCTGTAATAGTACCTTGTTCGGCCATAAGGTTTAAAATAACATGCTGACGGTTTGTTGCTTTTTCAAAGTTAACGATAGGCGAGTAAAGGCTAGGTCCCTTTGGTATACCCGTGAGCATTGCTGCTTCTGCAAGAGTTAAATCGCTCGCAGGTTTACTGAAATAGTAACGGCTAGCTGCTTCTACGCCGTACATACCGTGACCGTAGTATACGGTATTTAAATAGCCTTCTAGTATTTCATCCTTATTATAAAAAACTTCTAATCTATAAGCATAAAGTGCTTCATTTAATTTACGTGTCCAAGATTTTTCATGTGTTAAATACAAGTTACGCGCGTATTGTTGTGTAATTGTACTCGCTCCTTGCACTTTACTACCTGCCTTAATATCAACTAAAATAGCCCCTGCAATACGAGAAAAGTCAAAGCCATGATGCTCATAAAAATCTTTATCCTCAACAGCTACTACTGCCGTTTTTAAATAGGGTGACATTTCATCGAGGTCAACCCAATAACGACGCTCACTTGTAAAGTGGTCACCAATTTGATTTTCGTTTTGGTCTAAGAAAATAGACGCTTTTGGTACAGTTAATGGAGGCGCACCAGCCACTTGAACATATATACGCAGTGCTATAAATCCTACTATAATAGCAGATGCAAAGGCGACAAAAAGTGTAAGTGCTTTACGTGTACGTTTCACACGCTTTTGCTTACGTTGATAGCTTTTTCTTTTCATCCTACTTCACCCCGTTTTCTCACAACTTAGCCTCAGTATGTGTCTGAACATTCTCATTTAATCGAATTTATGCATAAAAACTATTGCACTTTGTTCAAAAACAACTATACTTTTTTTGTATCTATTGGAAATCGCTATTTAATTTCAAGAAATTCTATCATTCGACAAAAACGTCGCAGTTGTAGATATTACACGATTTTTATTTGCTTTTCCAATATAGTATACGAGAAAGTAGGCAAGAAGGTTTCTTATCCTGTGATTATGTTGTACTAGAAAATATATGAAGCTGACTATGTTCAGGCTTTAATGGAGGACTAAAAATGCGATTTGATGAAGCTTACTCAGGAAATGTTTTTATAAAAAGCCATCCTACCTATGAGGATGCGCAAGCTGTTATTTACGGTATGCCAATGGATTGGACAGTAAGTTATCGTCCAGGTTCACGTTTTGGTCCACAGCGTATTCGAGAAGTATCAATCGGTCTTGAAGAGTACAGTCCATATTTAGACCGTGACTTAGATGAAGTAAAGTATTTCGATGCAGGGGATATTCCACTTCCATTTGGTAATGCCGGACGTTCTTTAGAAGAGATTGAAAAATTCATCGTGAAGCTTTTAGAAGACGGTAAAATTCCAGTTGGTATGGGTGGAGAGCATTTAGTGTCATGGCCTGTAATGAAAGCAGTATCAGCTAAGTATGATGATCTTGCCATTATCCATTTTGATGCACATACAGATTTACGTGTTGAATATGAAGGGGAGCCACTTTCTCACTCAACACCAATTCGAAAAATTGCAGAGCATATTGGTCCGAAAAATGTATACTCTTTCGGTATTCGTTCAGGGATGAAGGAAGAATTTGAATGGGCAAAGGAAAACGGTATGCACATTTCAAAATTTGAAGTACTGGAGCCGTTAAAAGAAGTGTTACCAACACTAGCAGGACGTAATGTGTACATAACGATTGATATTGATGTGTTAGACCCAGCACATGCACCTGGTACAGGTACTGTAGATTGCGGAGGCATTACATCAAAAGAGTTATTAGCATCAATTCATGCAATAGCAGAGAGTGGCGTGAATGTAGTTGGTTTTGACCTAGTTGAGGTGGCACCAATTTACGATTCATCTGAAATGACCGCAAATACAGCTTCTAAATTACTACGAGAAATGATTCTCGGGTGGGTTAAATAAATATAGAAGATAGTGTTCCTTCGTATTTTCACGAATGAGCACTTTTTTCGTATGTGATGCTAAAACTATACATTTAATTGAAATGCTTGGCGTAGCGTTCACTTCCTTCTTGAAAAACGGCATACATTCATCCTATAATAAGAAGGTTATAGTAAAAGATATAGAAGGAGCAATCCATGATGGCGAACGATACAAAATCGCAGGTGAACATTAAGCTCATTTCTACGATTTGTCCGATTGATGGAGAGTCCGAAACATTAGAAATGTGGTTAAATGGGCATCTACTTGAAAAAGCAGGTAGTATGTATTTGAAATATGAAGAGGTGCAGGAAGATAAGACGATCCGCACAACGATGAAGCTTGGCGAAGAGCAAGCACTCATTATGCGCGCAGGGGCTGTCAAAATGCGCCTACCACTGAATATAGTTGAACAACAAATTGGGCATTATGAAAGTGAAATCGGTTCAATACCACTCGTTATTCAAACGAAAAAAATGACATTTACACGACACGAAGTAAGCGGAGATTTTTATGTACAATACGACTTACTGATGAGTGGACAGTCCGTTGGCAATTATACATTAGATATTAAATTTACGGAGGTACAATGATGAACGCAGTAGAACAAGTACAACAAGCCATTAAAGCAGCGATTGCGCAGGCAGTAGAAAAAGCAGGTCTAGTCGAAGCGGGCACAGAGTTAAATATTCATCTTGAAACACCAAAAGATAAAACAAATGGTGACTATGCTACAAATATTGCTATGCAATTGACAAAATTGGCGAAGAAACCACCTCGTGCGATTGCAGAAGCTATTTTAGAAAATCTTGAAACAGCTGGTACAGATATCGAGAAAATCGAAATTGCAGGACCTGGCTTCATGAACATTACTGTACGTAAAGATTTCCTTGCAAATGTAGTAACAGCAGTGCTTGAGCAAGGTGCTGATTATGGTCGTTCTACTACTGGTGCTGGTGAAAAAGTACAAGTGGAATTCGTATCTGCAAATCCAACGGGTGACCTTCACTTAGGCCATGCACGCGGAGCATCTGTAGGAGATTCATTATGTAACGTTTTAGATATGGCAGGCTATGCGGTATCTCGTGAATACTACATTAATGATGCAGGGAACCAAATTAATAATCTAGCGTATTCACTTGAAGCGCGCTACAAGCAAGCTTTAGGAATGGATGCTGCAATGCCTGAAGATGGCTATCATGGCGCCGATATTATCAATATTGCTGGTAAATTAAAAGAAGAGCATGGCGATTCTATTTTAGCTAAATCTGATGAAGAACGTTTTGCTTTCTTCCGTCAACATGGCCTTGCTTTAGAATTAGAAAAATTAAAAACAGACCTTGCGAATTTCCGTGTAAACTTTGACGTTTGGTATTCTGAAACTTCATTATACGGAAACGGTAAAATTGATGTAGCTTTAGATAAATTAAAAGCGAATGGTCACGTATTTGAAGAAGACGGCGCGACTTGGTTCCGTTCAACAACATTTGGCGATGACAAAGACCGCGTACTGATCAAAAACGATGGTTCATTCACGTACCTTACACCGGATATTGCGTACCACGAGGACAAAATTGTACGTGGCTTCGATAAGTTAATTAACATTTGGGGTGCTGACCATCACGGTTATATTCCACGTATGAAAGCAGCAATCCAAGCACTTGGTTACGACCGCGATACACTTGAAGTGGAAATCATCCAAATGGTGCAACTGTATAAAAACGGCGAGAAGTTCAAAATGAGTAAACGTACAGGTAACGCAGTGACAATGCGTGAACTTGTAGAAGAAGTAGGCTTAGATGCTGTACGTTACTTCTTTGTGAAAACAGCTGGCGATTCACATATGGACTTCGACTTAGACCTTGCTGTATCACAATCAAATGAAAACCCAGTGTACTATGCACAATATGCACATGCACGTATTTCTTCAATTTTACGTTCAGCTGGCGAACAAGGCTTTGCGGCTTCAACGGACAACTTGAATCTATTAACAGCGGAAAAAGAAATCGACCTTCTGAAAAAAGTGGGCGACTTCCCGAAAGTAGTAGCAGATGCTGCGAAACACCGCACACCGCACCGTATTGCAAACTACATTCAAGAAACTGCTGCAACATTCCACAGTTTCTACAATGCAGAAAAAGTACTAGATGCTACGAACAAAGAGCTAACAGAAGCTCGTCTAGCCCTAATTACTGCAGTTCGCACAACAATTGCCAATGCATTACGTCTAATTGGTGTATCTGCTCCGGAAAAAATGTAAGACCGAAAATATCAAAACAGTTTCTGATGAAAATCGGAAACTGTTTTTTTATGTGGATTTAAGGTTGAGCCCGATAGAACAGTAGGCGTTGCATGGAATGTGTGCGCCAATGAAAATTGCACCGTATTTTATAGATATTGTTTAAAGTGTGAGGTTCTGTTTTAGAGTCTCTACTTTTTATCGTTATATAATTCTTTTTTCATGTATAATAAGAAAAGATTGAATAAAATGATAAAGGTTCTTTATCTGCCAAGGATAAAGTGAAAAGGGAAATCGGTGTAATTCCGATGCGGTCCCGCCACTGTAAGTGTGAGTTTTTTCAAACCAAGCCACTGAAGATTTTCGGGAAGGCATGAAAAAGCGTTTGTAGCACGAGCCAGGAGACCTGCCTTTATAGAGCAACACATAACAGCCTACGAGGATAGGGTGGTGATTTTTTGCGACCGCAATATTGTGCAAGCATCGCCCCTCGTTTTTTTAGACGATGGGGCTTTTTTATGTTTTGTAAGGTGGATGTCGATAAAGCTGAAAATATGGACGATAAATCCACGAAGTAGGACGATAAAACGCCGAAGTGTATCGATAAATAATGCAAAGTGGGCGATAAAGTACGTGCCCACATATTCTAAGGAGGATTCAGCAATGAAAAAGTATTGGAAAATAGGATTATCTGCATGTTTAACAATAGGGTTACTCACTGCATGTAATACAAAAGAAGAGAAAATAGAACAGCCATCTACAGAGCAACAGGCTGATGCACAAGTGGAAGAAGTAACATTCCCGATTACAATGACAGACACAATTGGCAATGATATTACGCTTGAAGCACCACCAGAACGCATTGTTTCACTAATTCCAAGTAATACCGAAATATTATTTGATCTTGGATTAAATGATAAAATCGTCGGCGTGAATGACTTTGATGATTATCCAGCAGAGGCAGCAGAGAAAGAAAAGGTCGGCAGTATGGAATTTAATATTGAGAAGATCATTGCACTGACACCAGATATCGTTTTCGCGCATGAATCTAGCATGGCCTCATTGGGAGGCGCATTAGATCAGCTAGAGTCAGCAGGTGTGAAGGTATTTGTCGTAGCGGATGCCAAAGATTTCAATGAAACGTATACTACAATTAAGCAACTAGGTCGTGCAACAGGGAAACTGCCAGAAGCTGAAAAAACGATTGCGGAAATGAAGGCAAAGGTAGCGGAAATTCAAGCGAAGCTGAAAGACGTTGAGCCGAAAACAGTATTTGTAGAGACTTCGGATGAGCCTGAAATTTATACTGCTGGCAAGGATACGTTTATGCAAGAGATACTGGATATGATTCATGCTGAAAATATCGCAGCTGATACAAAAGGTTGGTTTAAAATTGACGCAGAGCAAATCATTTCGAAAAATCCAGATGTTATCGTGGTCACTTATGACTATGTGCCAGACATCTTAACAAAAATTCCACAACGTGCAGGTTTTGAAACAATTACTGCGGTGAAAAATAATGCGATTGTGCAAGTAGATGAAAGTATGACAAGCCGTCAAGGACCCCGTTTAGCAGATGGACTTGAGGAATTAGCGAAAGCTATTTACCCAGAGGTATTCGAGTGAGTAAAACAGTTTTTGCCTATATAACGGCGATTGCACTCTTGATCGTCAGCATATGGTGTGGTGTATCTATAGGCTCAGTCAACATTCCTCTAGAGGTGCTATGGAATAAGGCGGCAGATGAAACCGCAGCGAATATTCTATGGAAAATCCGGATGCCGCGTGTGATGCTTGCAGGGCTTGTCGGGGCATCACTTGCGATTGCAGGGGCAGCATTCCAAGGACTACTAAAAAATCCGCTTGCCGATCCATATACATTAGGGGTTTCTTCGGGTGCATCGGTCGGAGCAGTCATGACGCTATTTTTCGGTCTATCGATTCCGGTAGTAGGCATTTACACTTTACCGACATTCAGTATGATTGGTGCAGTCATGACGATGATAGCGGTTATGAGTTTTGCAAGGCTTATCGATCGTTCACTGAAGATGGAAACACTTATTTTAACTGGGGTTATTTTTAGTTCATTTTTAGGTTCGCTCATTTCGTTAATGGTAGCGTTAACGGGTGAGGAGTTACGTCAAATTATCGGCTGGTTGCTTGGTTCTGTGTCGATGAGAGGCTGGCCATATGTACAAATGATTGCACCGTTTGTTGTAATAGGTTCAGTGATGCTATGGACGCAAAGACGTGAGTTAAACGCATTATTGTACGGTGAAGAGCGAGCGAAACATTTAGGTGTGAATGTAAAACGCAGTAAGTATCTAATATTAGCAGGTGGCTCAATGTTAACGGGTGCCGCTGTAGCCGTATCAGGCACCATTGGTTTTGTCGGACTTGTGGTTCCACATATGACGCGCATGATCTGGGGTTCGGATCATCGCCATCTACTGCCGTTATCGTTTTTAAATGGAGCAACGTTACTGATTATTTGTGATTTAGTAGCGCGTACCATTATTATGCCGCGTGAACTCCCAATTGGTGTCATTACCGCATTTATCGGGGCACCAGTCTTCTCATATATTTTCTATAAACAACGTAGAAGTAAGGGGGTGCGCGCATGATTAAGGTTGAACAGTTATCAGGTGGTTATGGCGGTGAACCCATTGTCAAAGATGTAAGTTTTACCGTTGAAAAAGGAAAAGTGCTTGGCATTTTAGGTCCCAATGGAAGCGGGAAATCTACGCTGCTAAAAGTGATGAGTGGTATTTTGCCTGCTACTAGTGGCTCGATTTCATTAGATGGGAAAAACATCAAATCTTATAATGCCCGTGCATTAGCGAAGAAAATGGCGGTACTACCTCAGCTTCATGCAAATACTTTTTCGAATTCGGTGCGTGAGGCAGTTTCACTTGGACGATATCCACATCAAACGGGTTTTTTCTCGAGCTGGTCAGACAGAGATGAGCAGGCCGTTCAGCATGCAATGGCGCAAACAGGTGTATCGCGCTATGAGAATACGCCGATGGAGTTTCTATCGGGCGGTGAGCAGCAACGTGTCTTTGTAGCGCAAGCATTAGCGCAAACAGCAGAAGTTTTATTACTAGATGAGCCAACGAACCATTTAGATATCGCGCATCAACGACAGATTTTAGATATGGTACGTAAAGAAGCGGTTGAATGCGGATTAACGGTAGTTATGGTGTTGCATGACATGAACTTAGCGTCGCTATACTGTGATGAGTTATTATTGATGGAAAATGGAGAAATGCGTGCGATTGGTGCACCGCATGAGGTGTTAATTGCCTCACAAATTGAGGAAGTCTATCAAGCTAGGGTTACGACATATGCACATCCAGAAATTCCAAAGCCGCAAATTACAATCATGCCTGCAGCGACTGAGGATCAACAGCGAGCAATCATTACGAATGAGAATTTTTCAGTAGTAGATGGATTCATTCAGATGAAATCAGAGATACCACTAAAAACAGTTTCTTCAGCTGTTCATAATCCGGGGATAGGTTGGTATGAGTGCTTTTTAAATCGCTCAGTGCCAGGTGATTACATTATTAATGATGTAAAGCAGGAAGTAGCTGAATTTTTACAAAGGGAGCACTTTTCTACAACGGGAACAGTAGTGATGCTGACAGCTGTTTCAACAAAGCTTGTTGCTTTGAATGAATACAAAACCGATTTTGGTAGTGTGTTTGTCATGGTGACTGCAGGTGTTGGTAACGCTGTAGACGTATCTCGTACACATGAAAGACTAGATCAGCCGTACGTTGGGACGATTAACACATGGGTTATAATTAATGGCTGTCTATCAGAAGAAGCATTTTTCCAAGCGATGATGACTGCCAACGAAGCGAAGACGAAGGCGTTGCAATCGGAAGATATTCGTGATAATCGAACGAATACCATTGCGACAGGTACTGCAACTGATAGTCTACTCATAGCAGCAACACAAAATGGAGAAGAAATGATTTATGGTGGTCCTATAACAGCAGTAGGAAAGGTTATTGGTAAGGGCGTTTTTGAAACGACAGTGCAAGCCATTCATAACTATAAAACAAAAGCTTAGGAGATGAGAAGAATGAAACTTTACACGAAAACAGGCGATAAGGGGAAAACGAGCATTATTGGTGGTCGCGTAGATAAAGACAACTTACGCGTAGAAACGTACGGTACAATTGATGAGCTGAATTCCTTTATCGGCAAGGCGATGAGTGAGTTAGACCGTGAATTATTTAAGGATATTTTAGGTGATTTAGAAACGATTCAGCACGAGCTTTTCGATGGTGGCGGCGATCTAGCAAATGTGATGAAGGAGCGTCATTATAAATTGACGGAAGCGCCAATTGAAGCAATGGAGGCTCGTATCGATGTGCTAACTGAAGAAGCACCACCTTTAGAGCGTTTCATTTTACCAGGGGGTGCACCAGCGGCAGCTACTTTACACATTGCACGTACAGTAGCGCGCCGAGCAGAGCGTCAAATGGTAACGCTAATGAAAGAGATTGAAGATGTACCAGCGGTTGTGCAGAAATATTTAAACCGTTTATCTGATTATTTATTTGCAGCAGCACGTGTTGTAAATGCACGTTTAAAAGTTGCGGATGTAGAGTACGTACGAAGTGCAAAGGTGTTTAAATAAATTAAAAGCTACCCTAAAAAAATTAAAATTTTTTAGGGTAGTTTTTTTTATGTAAAGTATATGATAATGAATTATCAGAAATTTTTATATTTTTATGTTGACTGAATGCTCATTCATTATTAAAATATGAATATACTGATAAAATGGCATACATTTACGTATGAACTAGCAAATTTACTACAAAGAGGGATTCGCAATATTCAAAGGGGGGGACTAATTATGAGTCCGTTATTAATTGCTAACATTGTGTTGACAGTTGTTGTTGTACTGTATGCAGCTGGGTTATTCATTTACTTGTTAAAAACACGATACAAATATGTGCAATTAGGTAAAAAAGTTGAGTTTGATGAGAGCATTAGTGAACGTATTCGATATTTAATGGTCAATGTACTTGGTCAAAATAAGTTACTAAAGGACGCGAAAAGTGGTTTAATCCACGTGATGTTCTTCTATGGCTTCTTAATGGTGCAGTTAGGTGCCATTGATTTGATTTGGAAAGGCTTAGCACCAGAGTCTCATCTACCACTTGGTGTTTTCTACGGTGTATTCACCTTTACACAAGAGTTAGTGGTGTTGATGATTTTAATAGCGGTGGTGTGGGCGTTCTACCGTCGTTATGTAGAAAAGCTTGTGCGTTTAAAACGTGGTTGGAAAAATGGTCTTGTGTTAATTTTCATTGGGGGATTAATGGTTTCGACATTACTCGCAAATGGTATGGGCCTAATTTGGCATGGTGAAGGCTTAACATATACAGAGCCAGTAGCATCAGGTATTGCAGCTATTTTTAGTTTCCTACCAGAATCTGTAGCAGCGGGTGTATTTTACGCTATGTGGTGGGTGCATTTACTTATTCTATTGACGTTTTTAGTCTATGTACCACAATCAAAACATTTCCATTTAATCACAAGTATGCTTAATGTCTACATGAATCGATTAGATCGTGTGGGAACATTAACACCTATCGACTTCGAGGCACTAGAAGAAGCGGGCGAAAATGCAGAAAGTGAAGATGATATCCCATCAATTGGTGTTGGGCGTATTCAGGACTTTACACAAAAGCAAATGCTTGATTTATATTCTTGTGTAGAATGTGGTCGTTGTACAAATATGTGTCCAGCAACCGGTACTGGGAAAATGCTGTCACCGATGGACTTAATCGTGAAATTACGTGACCATTTAACATTTACAGGTGCTGTTGTGACAAAACAAAAGCCGTGGGTGCCGTATCAAATGTTCGCGAATACAAAAGGCAATCAGCTTGCAATGGCAGCAGGCGCTGAAGGTGCAGTGATTGAAGACATTTACAGCCCATCATTAATCGGGGATGTTATTACAGAAGAAGAGATTTGGGCTTGTACTACTTGTCGTAACTGTGAAGATCAATGCCCGGTAATGAATGAGCATGTCGATAAAATTATTGACCTTCGTCGTTACTTAACAATGACAGAAGGTAAAGTAAACCCGGATGCACAACGCGCGATGACAAACATCGAACGACAAGGTAATCCATGGGGCTTAAACCGTAAAGAAAAAGAAAATTGGCGTGATCTTGATCCGACTATCAATATTCCAACGGTGAAGGAATTGAAAAAATCAGGCGAAGAAATGGAATACCTACTATGGGTAGGTTCGATGGGTGCGTTTGATAACCGTTCACAAAAAATTACGCTCGCGTTTTGCCGATTATTAAATGAAGCTGGCGTGAAATTCGCTATTTTAGGTAACAAAGAGAAGAATTCAGGAGATACACCACGTCGTCTTGGAAATGAGTTCTTATTCCAGGAGCTTGCAACAGCGAATATCGATGAGTTTGAGAAAAATGATGTGAAGAAAATCGTCACAATTGACCCACACGCCTATAATATTTTCAAAAACGAATACCAAGACTTCGGTTGGAAAGGTGAAGTATATCACCATACGGAAGTTTTAAATCAGCTGATTGAAGAAAACCGACTAGCAATGAATTACGAGGTTGATGAAACAATTGTCTTCCATGATTCATGTTACTTAGGCCGTTATAATGATGTGTACGATGCACCGCGTGAAATCTTACGAGGTATTCCAGGTGTGAAGCTTGTTGAAATGGAAAGAAACCGTGAATCAGCAATGTGCTGTGGTGCTGGTGGTGGTTTAATGTGGATGGAAGAGCATGTTGGAAACCGCATTAACGTTGCGCGTACAGAACAAGCATTAGAAACAAACGCATCAGTTATCTCTTCAGGCTGTCCATACTGCTTAACAATGCTTGAGGATGGTACAAAGGCTAAAGAAGTAGAAGATACGATTAGCACGTTCGATGTAGCAGAATTATTAGAGCGTTCAGTATTTGGTGAAAAAGTGAATACTGTTCAGGAAGTACCTGAAGAAGAATCCATTCAAGAGGTTGTTGCTTCAGTTGAAGGTAATGGAGAGAACTAAAAGTGGAGTTAAACGAAGGGATTTAATAGTTATTGAAGCAATTTTATTATTTTCTGAAAAATTTAAATTGCACAATAAATAATTATTTTGTAAAATATAACTAAGTAGAAATGGGAGTTTATCTAATGACTCCCATTTTTTATTGAAATCTGTTGAGCGAGCGTTCAGTCGTTAGGGGTTTTAGTCGAATGCTTGTCGATAAGTGTAAAACAAAAGGGGTGTTTTACTTGAATAGAACAGTTATTTTAGCGGGGGCACGAACAGCCTTTGGAAAATTTAATGGTAGCCTAAGTTCGTTAAGCGCTAGTGACCTTGGCGCAGTTGCGGTTAAAGGGGCGCTTGAAAAAGCGGGAGTCGCTCCAGAAACAGTGGATGAAGTGATTTTAGGTACAGTATTGCAGGCTGGTCAGGGACAAATTCCATCAAGACAGGCAGCTATTAAAGCAGGTTTACCGGTGGATGTGAAGACTGAAACAATTAATAAAGTTTGTGCTTCCGGTATGCGCGCTGTCACACTAGCGGATCAATTAATTCGTTTAGGGGACGAAGAAGTGATTGTCGCGGGTGGTATGGAATCCATGTCTAATGCACCTTACTATTTATTAAATGGTCGCACAGGCTTACGCATGGGCGATACAAAAATGATTGACGGCATGATTTATGACGGTTTATCTTGTGCATTTGATGCAGCAAGACCACATATGGGAAGCTACGGTAACTCGACTGCCAAGGAATTCTCATTAAGTCGTGAAGAACAAGATACTTGGTCTGCTAGAAGTCATGAGCGTGCATTAGCGGCAATTGAAAAGGGTTATTTTGCAGAGGAAATCGTGCCTGTAAAAATACCACAACGAAAAGGTGATCCATTGCTTTTTGAAGTAGACGAGGCACCACGAGCTAGTACGTCTTTGGAAGCGCTAGCAAAGCTAAAGCCTGCCTTCGATAAGGATGGTACAATCACAGCCGGCAACGCACCTGGTGTCAATGATGGAGCTTGTGCGCTTGTTTTAATGAGTGAAGAGCGAGCACAGCGCGAAGGTAAAGAAACACTTGCAATTGTACTCGGTCATGCTGAAATTGCTGTTGAACCAAGGAACTTCCCGCAAACACCAGGGCTAGTTATTAATAAGCTTTTAGAAAAGACAGGGAAAACATTAGCAGATATCCATGTTTTCGAAGTCAACGAGGCTTTTGCTGCGGTTGCACTGGTTAGTAATCAGCTAGCTGAACTTAACCCAGAACAAGTAAATGTAAATGGTGGTGCAGTAGCACTTGGGCATCCAATTGGGGCATCTGGGGCACGCATTATTTTAACCCTTGCACATGAGCTAAAACGTCGTGGTGGCGGTATTGGTATTGCAGCGATTTGCTCAGGCGGCGGACAGGGTGATGCTGTAATGATTGAAGTACCAAAAACAGGGGGAAATGCATGATGGGGATTCAAAAAGTAATGGTCATCGGTGCTGGACAAATGGGTTCTGGTATTGCACAAGTTTGTGCGCAGGCCGGTTATGCTGTCCAACTCAATGATGTGAAGCAGGAATTTTTCGAACGGGGTTTAGGTGTTATTACAAAAAACTTAACACGTGACGTTGAAAAGGGCCGTAAAACAGAAGATGAAAAAGCAACTATTTTAGGGCGTATTACAATGTCACTAGACTTACAAGATGCTAGTGAAGTAGATATCATTATCGAAGCGGCTGTAGAAAATATGGACGTCAAGCAGTCTATCTTTAAGCAATTAGATACTATTGCACCAGCCCATGCGATTTTAGCTACGAATACATCATCTCTACCAATTACTGAAATAGCTGCAGTGACAAAGCGGCCAGAGCAAGTAATCGGTATGCACTTTATGAATCCTGTGCCAGTAATGAAGCTTGTTGAAATTATTCGCGGATTGGCAACAACGGATGAGGTGTATAAAGCAGTTGAAGAAATGACAGTGAAATTGTCAAAAACACCAGTGGAAGTAAATGACTTCCCTGGTTTCATCTCGAACCGAATTTTATTGCCAATGATTAATGAAGCAGTATATGCATTGTATGAAGGCGTTGCGTCAAAAGAGGCTATTGATGATGTGATGAAACTGGGTATGAATCATCCAATGGGCCCACTAACATTAGCTGATTTTATTGGCTTAGATACATGTTTATCGATTATGGAAATTCTACATGAAGGCTTAGGAGATAGTAAATATCGTCCATGTCCACTACTACGTAAATACGTGGCAGCAGGTTGGCTTGGGAAGAAATCGGGTAGAGGCTTCTTCGTTTACGAATAATGCATTACCTTTAGTGGTAGCAGGATAAGTTTGATGGGATGGGTGCGCGTTTATACAAGATGGGGTGACATAGATGCATTTACAGTTTTCAGATGAGCAAATCATGATGCGTGATATGGTTCGTGATTTTGCGAAAGAAAAGATTGAGCCTTGGGTAGAGCGTATGGAAGCTGGAGAGTTTCCGCGTGAGCTACTTACGCAAATGGGCGAACTTGGATTAATGGGTATTACAGCTCCTGAGAAATTGGGAGGTTCAGCGATGGATTTTACATCGTATATTATTGCTATTCATGAACTATCAAAGGTTAGCGCGGTAATGGGTGTTATTTTATCAGTACATACGTCAGTTGGCACGAATCCAATTATTTATTTTGGAAACGACGAGCAAAAACAACGCTATGTACCAAAGCTTGCCTCAGGAGAGTATTTAGGAGCATTTTGTTTAACGGAGCCTAGTGCAGGTTCAGATGCAGGATCACTACAATCAAAAGCGGTAAAAGATGGCGAGGATTATGTCATTAACGGTTCGAAGGTGTTCATCACAAATGGCGGTGAAGCAGATGTTTATATCGTTTTTGCTTCAACTAGTTCAGAGGCAAAGACGCGTGGCATTTCAGCGTTTATCGTTGAGAAGGGGACACCGGGTTTAATCGTTGGGAAAGACGAAAATAAAATGGGCTTGCATGGTTCACGTACGGTACAGTTGACGTTCGATAATTGTCGTATACCCTCAAGCAATCTCCTTGGAGAAGAAGGAGAAGGCTTTAAAATTGCGATGGCCAATTTAGAGGTAGGTCGTATCGGTATTGCAGCGCAGTCTTTAGGCATTGCAGAGGCGGCACTTGATGCGGCAACAGCTTATGCGAAAGAACGTGTGCAATTTGGTAAGGCTATTGCGTTACAACAAGGAGTTGGTTTCAAGCTTGCAGACATGGCAACAGCTGTGGAAGCGGCAAAACTACTTGTGTACCGAGCAGCAGATTTACGTGCTAAAGGTTTACCATGTGGGCAAGAAGCATCGATGGCTAAGATGTTTGCGTCACGTGCTGCGGTTCAAACGGCAATTGAGGCAGTTCAAATTTTCGGTGGCTACGGCTACACCGAAGATTATCCTGTGGAGCGTTATTTCCGTGACGCGAAGGTAACTGAAATATATGAAGGTACAAGTGAAATCCAAAAAATTGTTATTAGTAAACATTTACTTAAATAAAAGGGGATATGACAATGAATTTTCAATTATCAGAAGAACATGAGCAATTACGTGAAATGATTCGCGACTTCGCAATTAATGAAGTAGCACCAACAGCAGAGGCACGTGACGAACACGAAGAATTCGATCGTGGGATTTTCGACAAAATGGCGGAGTTAGGCTTAACAGGAATTCCATGGCCAGAAGAGTATGGTGGCGCAGGCTTCGATTACCTTGCATATGTAATTGCAGTAGAAGAATTATCACGTGTATGTGCTTCAACAGGGGTAACGTTATCAGCACATACATCTTTAGCAGGGTGGCCGGTATATAAATTTGGTACTGAAGAGCAAAAGCAAAAATACCTTCGCCCAATGGCAGAAGGCAAGCATATTGGAGCTTATGGCTTAACTGAGGCGGGTTCAGGTTCGGATGCAGGTGGCATGAAAACTTATGCTAAACGTGATGGTGATGATTATATTTTAAATGGTTCAAAGATTTTCATCACAAACGGTGGTGTTGCAGATACATATATCGTATTTGCGGTAACTGATCCAGAAGCAAAAAACAGCACATCAGCATTTATCGTGGAAGCGGGCTTTGAGGGCTTCTCAGTTGGTAAGAAGGAAAAGAAATTAGGTATCCGTTCATCACCAACGACTGAAATTATTTTTGAAAATTGTCGTGTGCCTAAGGAAAACTTACTGGGTGCAGAGGGTGATGGCTTTAAAATCGCAATGACAACACTTGATGGCGGACGTAATGGTATTGCTGCACAGGCGGTTGGAATTGCTCAAGGTGCACTTGATGCAGCTGTTGATTATTCAAAAGAGCGTGTACAATTCGGTAAACCAATTGTGGCAAATCAAGGTGTAGCATTTAAATTGGCAGATATGGCGACATCTATTGAAGCATCAAGACTTTTGACGTATCAAGCAGCATGGTTAGAGTCAAACGGCTTACCATATGGTAAAGCTTCGGCAATGGCGAAATTAATGGCTGGTGACACAGCGATGAATGTAACAGTAGAAGCTGTTCAAGTATTTGGTGGCTATGGTTATACAAAGGACTATCCAGTGGAGCGCTACATGCGTGATGCGAAAATAACTCAAATTTACGAGGGTACACAAGAGATTCAACGTCTTGTTATCTCACGTATGCTAACTAAATAATCTATGACTGAGAAAACAAAAGGTCCACAAGTTCAGTCTACTGTGAAAGATGAAAGTCTCATTGCCATTCGTCGTGAACAAATGATTCAAGGTGCAATAAAGTTGTTTAAAGAAAAAGGCTTCCATCGTGCAACGACGAGAGAAATTGCTAAAGCTGCAGGATTCAGCATTGGTACACTCTATGAATATATTCGAACGAAGGAAGATGTCCTCTATCTTGTTTGCGATAGTATCTATAAGCAGTCGATGGAAAGTTTAGCGAGCTTTGAAATAAAGGAAGGCACGGTTGAGGAGTTAAAGGCGGCCATTCGTGAGTACTTTTTACAAGTAGATGGCATGCTGGATGAATTGACAATCATGTACCAAGAGACAAAATCCTTAGCAAAAGAAGCACAAATCTATGTATTTAGTAAGGAATTTGAGATTGTTGCTGTATTAGAGCGTTTACTTAAACGTTGTGTGGAGTCAGGGGAAATTTCGATGACCGATAAGCAGATTCATATGGCAGCAAATAATTTAGTTGTGCAAGGACAAAGTTGGGCGTTCCGTAAATGGGCGCTTCATCGTCATCATACGCTCGAAGAGTATATTGAAATGCAAACAACATTGTTCATTTCGGGCATTAAGGGGTTTTAACGTAAGTATTGCTAAGAGATATGCCGGTAATTGCATAGTGCTACATTGCAATTACCGGCTTTTTATTCATAATAAGTTAATTTTTTTGATTTATCATCATAAGTTGGGATGACACTTGGTTGATGAGCATAACAATTTTAGAATGCTCGTTGATTGAAGTGGAAGCTGGCGACTCCTGGGGGACCAGCGTGAGGGCACTGAAAAATTGTTTTTTAATAAATTCTCTAATGAAAATATGACCTAGGGATTTTGCGCTCTGGCGTTCCCTTTCCGCAGGCACAGCGTAAGCCGCAACCCTCGCTACGCGCGGTTTGTTGCGTCTTACGTCTCGTGCTGTTCCTGCAGATGTTTTTTGTGCGAAAGCGAAGCGACAGCAACAGGAGTCTAACGCCGCCGCGCAAAATCCTTGCATAGTAGAAGAATGACTATGCAAAAAAATATTATAAAATAATTCTAGTTTAGAGTATTTCAGTGCCCTAGCGATGCGACGAGGAGGCTCAAGTCAAGGTTCGCCATTAGGAAGCTCTTGCTTTGCGCGGAAAGCGAAGTGTCATCCTGGAGTGGAATGTGCTGTCCCGTACAGATTTTGGTGCAGAGTCTTTTATTTAGGTTCTTCACCATAATGCGTGGGTGACATTTTAAATGCAGCGTTTGTTGATTGGAGTGGAGCCAGCGTGACTCCTTGGGGATTAGCGTCACAGGTAAGACCCTGGAGCGAGCGTAGCGAGTGAAGCGGCTTACCGGACGCCCCCAGGAAAGCACGCTGGCGGAACGGAAATCAACTGGTATGAGCCTTTATTTATAGTAAGTTAATATTGGGGGAGAAAGTGGGGATTTCATATGACAAAGGTAGAAGTACATCGTCCGACAAATCATGTTCGTTTTGTTACAGCATCAAGCCTTTTTGATGGGCATGATGCATCGGTGAATATTATGCGACGTATTTTGCAATCGAGCGGAGTGGAGGTTATCCATTTAGGTCATAACCGTTCAGTTGAGGAAGTCGTAAATGCTGCAATTCAAGAGGATGCACAAGGTATTGCGATATCTTCCTATCAAGGCGGGCATATGGAATACTTTAAATATATGTATGATTTATTGCGTGAAAAAGGAGCACCACATATTAAAATTTATGGCGGTGGTGGCGGGGTTATTTTACCTCGTGAAATTAAAGAACTACATGCATACGGCATTGCAGGTTTATTTTCGCCTGAAGATGGGCGTGTACTAGGTTTACAAGGGATGATCAATGAACAAATTAAAGGTACAGATTTCCCTACTGCAACAGGTGGCTATGAGGAGAAGCTAGACGTTTTAACGACAGAAACCCCTGAGCTGTTAGCAAATTTAATTACTGCAGCCGAATCAAATAATGATGAAGAAACGATAGCGATGTTAGCAGAAGCACGCAAACGTTCGAAAGGCACACCGATTCTTGGTATTACAGGAACAGGTGGAGCCGGGAAATCTTCGTTAACAGATGAGTTGATTCGTCGTTTTTTAAAAGAATTTCCGGATAAACGTGTGGCAATACTATCTGTTGACCCGACAAAGCAAAAAACAGGTGGGGCATTACTAGGTGATCGTATTCGTATGAATGCAATTTTTAATAATCGCGTATATATGCGTAGCTTAGCAACACGTGGCTCACGTACAGAGTTATCGGCTTCGATTGGCGATGTATTAGATGTTGTGCGTGTCGCTGGCTATGATTTAATCATCGTGGAAACGAGTGGGATTGGTCAGGGTGATGCGGAAATTACAAAGTACACAGATCTTTCTATGTATGTCATGACGAGTGAATTCGGTGCACCGACACAGCTAGAAAAAATCGATATGATTGATTTTGCTGATTTAATTGCCATCAATAAATTTGAACGCAAAGGCTCAGAAGATGCACTTCGCCAAGTGCAAAAACAATTGCAGCGTTCACGTGAGTTATGGGAAACACCAATTGATAGTATGCCTGTTTATGGCACTATTGCCAGCCAATTTAATGATAAAGGGACAAATGCTTTATTTGCGGCGTTAGTTGCTACGATTAATGAGAAAACAGGTAGCAGTTGGGAAACGAGTTATGAACAATTTGCTAAAACACAAAAGCAGGATGTCATTATTCCAAATGATCGTCGCTACTATTTACGTGAAATTACGGATACGGTGCGTGGCTACCATAAAAAATCAGAACAGCAAGTAGGATTTGCACGTCGTTTATTCCAATTAGAGGGTGCAATTGCAGCTGTAAATGAGAAAGCGGCAGATGATGCACTTGTCGCATCTCTTACTTCTTTAGCAGAGGGTGTCCGAGATGAATTAACCGCAGAATCGAAGCGTATATTGGATAATTGGCAAAAATTAAAAGAAGCGTATGCTGGCGATGAGTTTGTCACAAAAGTTCGTGATAAAGAAATTCGTACGATTTTAACGACAACAAGTCTTTCGGGTACGAAAATCCCTAAAGTCATCTTGCCGAAGTTCGTTGACTATGGTGAAATTTTACGCTGGGTATATCGCGAAAATGTACCGGGCGAATTCCCATATACAGCTGGTGTATTCCAGTTTAAGCGTGAAGGTGAAGATCCTAAGAGGCAATTTGCTGGCGAAGGGACACCTGAACGTACGAATAAACGCTTCCATTATTTATCGAAAGACGATGATGCAAAGCGTTTATCTACCGCATTCGATTCGGTGACTTTATATGGTGAAGATCCAGATTATCGTCCAGATATTTTCGGGAAGATTGGAGAATCCGGGGTATCAGTTTGTACACTAGATGATATGAAGAAGCTATATGCAGGCTTTGACCTTTGTGCACCGTCCACGTCTGTTTCGATGACTATTAATGGACCAGCGCCAATAATTTTAGCAATGTTCATGAATACCGCAATCGATCAGCAAGTGAAATTGCGTGAAGAAGAGCTTGGTCGTACGTTGACAATAGAAGAATTCACTGATGTGAGGACACGTACATTACAAGTGGTGCGTGGAACAGTACAAGCCGATATTTTAAAAGAAGACCAAGGACAAAATACATGTATTTTCTCGACGGAATTTGCGCTGCGTATGATGGGTGATATTCAACAATACTTTATCGACCAAAAAGTACGTAATTATTATTCAGTATCGATTTCAGGCTATCATATCGCAGAAGCGGGTGCGAACCCGATTTCGCAGCTAGCATTTACGCTGGCAAATGGCTTTACGTATGTTGAGTACTATTTGAGTCGAGGGATGAATATCGATGATTTTGCACCAAACTTATCATTCTTCTTCTCCAATGGACTAGACCCAGAGTATACAGTAATCGGTCGAGTTGCTCGACGGATTTGGGCAGTCGTGATGCGTGATAAATACGGTGCGAATGACCGTGCTCAAAAATTAAAATATCATGTTCAAACATCTGGTCGTAGTTTACACGCCCAAGAAATTGACTTTAATGATATTCGTACGACGTTGCAGGCATTGATGGCACTACAGGATAACTGTAATTCGTTGCACACTAATGCTTATGACGAAGCGATTACTACTCCAACGGAAGAATCAGTTCGCCGTGCAATGGCAATTCAAATGATTATTACGAAAGAACATGGTTTGGCGAAAAATGAGAACCCGTTACAAGGTGCCTTTATTGTAGAAGAATTAACAGACTTGATAGAAGAAGCGGTACTAGAGGAATTCGACCGTATCAATGATCGTGGTGGTGTTCTTGGTGCGATGGAGACTCAATACCAACGCGGCAAAATTCAAGAGGAATCCATGCATTATGAAATGTTAAAGCATTCAGGTGAGTTACCGATTATTGGTGTTAATACTTATTTAAATCCAAACCCACCAACAGCTGATGCGATTGATAATATGGAAATCGCGCGTGCATCTACAGAAGAAAAGGAAACGCAAATTCGTAATTTACAAAGCTTCTGGCAACAGCATGATGTAGAATTGGAAGCGGCACTTGATCGCTTGCAAAAGGTAGCTGTGAACAATGGCAATATTTTTGAAGAGTTAATGGATACGGTAAAAGTAGCAAGTTTGGGACAAATTACGAAAGCTTTATATGAAGTTGGCGGTCAATTCCGACGAAATATGTAAATATAAATTCGTATACTATTTCTATATATTACAATTAAAACTAGTTGGTGTATAATGTTTCTATAATTTATCAGTGTCTAGTCATTAGATTAGGCACTGCTTTTTCATTTTCGCTATAATAGAACTGTTGAACAAAGGGGGCGTAGTAGAGGATGAAATCCATTATTCACTACATTATCATTTTAGCTTTAGTATTGGGGGCTATTTTCCTGTATAATAAGCAAGTTGGCGCAATTCCTTTGCTATTATTGTCGATATATTTATTTTACTTAGGTATTAAAATAATGATTGATATAAAAAACAGTAATTGAAGCTAGCAAAGAGGTTAAAACTTTGTATATAATGGGTATTATGCTTATGGTATAGAAGGTTACTTTTGCGCGGCTTTTTTTTATAAAGTGCGCTTTTTATATAATTTTCTAATTATGCACCAATTAATTTAAAACATCTTAAATGTGATGAGAGAAAGGACGTGCACGAATTGAATTTTCGTGAAATGACAAAAGAACAATTAGCTGAAGAGTCGTTAATTAATTTAACGCATGCAATTTTAGAAGAAAAACGCACTTCGATTCCATTAAATGATTTATTAACAATACTTAAGGAACTTACAGGTTTAAAAGACGCTGAAATTAAAAAGCGTTTACTACAATTCTATACTGACCTGAATGTGGATGGCCGCTTTTTATACAACCAAGAAAATGGATGGGGCCTACGTGAATGGTTTAAAGTAGAACAAATTGAAGAAGAAACAGCTCCTTCTGTAAAAACGCACAAGAAAAAAGCAAAAGCAGTCGTTGAAGACGATGATGATGATCTTGATATAGAAGAAGATGATATCGACTTCGATGAAGACTACGAAGAATTCGTAGAAGAAGACCTTGATGTAGAAAAAGTAGACATCGATTTTGATGATGACGAAGAAATTGAAGAGATCGAAGTAATCGAAGAAATCGAAGAGATTGATGAAGACTTTATCGAAGAAGAAGAATTTGACGTAGAAGATGAGTTAGAGGAAGATATTTAATTTTCCGAATGCAGCTTAAATTTTCTCTTTTTACGCTTGAAGTAAAAAATCTTGACTTCTTTCGTAGTTCCGTTTAATCTTTTACTTGGGCTCCTTAAAAGAGGAGATTGACCGTGTATTTAATACGCTCCCCCTGCAAACCTATGCAGGAGGAGCGTTTTTTATTTTTTAAAAAAGGAAAGTATAAAAGAGATAGAAACTTTTACAGCTTCGAATTGCATGCATCATTTGCATACATTCTCGGCTTTTCTTATTTTTAAAAGCTATTTTAGATTTATAAGGAGGATTTTTTTATGACTAAGTATATTTTCGTAACAGGTGGGGTTGTATCTTCACTTGGAAAAGGTATTGTTGCAGCATCTCTAGGACGTTTACTTAAAAACCGCGGATTAGAAGTAACAATCCAAAAATTTGACCCATATATCAATATTGACCCAGGTACAATGAGTCCTTATCAACATGGTGAGGTGTTCGTTACAGATGACGGCGCTGAGGCTGACTTAGACTTAGGTCACTACGAGCGTTTCATCGACATTAACTTAGGAAAACACTCAACAGTGACTTCTGGTCGTGTATACCAAACAGTTCTACAAAAAGAACGTCGTGGTGATTATAACGGGGGAACTGTACAAGTAATTCCTCATATCACAAACGAGATTAAAGAGCGTATTCAACGTGCGGGTCGTGAAACAAATGCAGACGTTGTTATTACAGAGGTAGGCGGAACTGTAGGGGATATCGAATCACTACCATTCCTTGAAGCGATTCGCCAAATGAAAACAAATCTTGGTCATAACAATGTTATGTACGTACACTGTACGTTAATTCCATACATTAAAGCAGCTGGTGAGTTAAAAACAAAACCAACACAACATTCTGTAAAAGAATTACGTGCTTTAGGTATTCAGCCAAACATCATTGTGGTGCGTACTGAACAAGAAGTACCACAAGAAATGAAAGAAAAATTAGCGTTATTCTGTGACGTGCAACCACATGAAATTATCGAATCTCGTGACGCAGAGCACTTATATGAAGTACCACTTAACTTACACGCACAAGATTTTGACGATATCGTACTAGATCACTTCGGCATTGAAGCACCAGAGGCTGATATGGAAGAATGGCGTGACCTTGTAAATAAAGTGAAAAACTTACCAAACAAACGTAGAATCGCATTAGTTGGTAAATACGTAGAGCTGCAAGATGCTTATATTTCTGTTGTAGAAGCATTAAAACATGCTGGTTACGCATTTAACTCTGATATCGACATTGATTGGATCAATGCAGAGCATGTAGATGCTGATAATGTTGCTTCATTGCTTAAAGATTCAGATGCAATTTTAGTGCCAGGTGGTTTCGGCGACCGTGGTGTTGAAGGTAAAATTCTTGCGACGCAATATGCACGTGAAAATGACGTACCATTCTTAGGTATTTGCCTTGGTATGCAGCTTGCAACAGTAGAATTTGCACGTAATGTATTAGGTTTAGAAGGCGCACACTCAACAGAGCTAGATGCTGAAACACAATATCCAATTATTGATTTCTTACCAGATCAAAATGAAAGTGTAGACCTTGGCGGTACATTACGACTTGGTTTATATCCATGTAAATTACAAGAAGGTTCAAAAGCGAGCAAAGCTTATGGCAAAGAGCTTGTTTATGAGCGTCATCGTCACCGTTACGAATTCAACAATGAATACCGTGAAGCGATGGAAGCGGCAGGTCTTGTATTCTCAGGTACAAGCCCAGACGGTAAACTAGTGGAAATTATCGAGCTACCAGAGAAAAACTTCTTCGTTGCTTGTCAATTCCACCCAGAGTTAGTGTCACGTCCAAACCGTCCACAACCATTATTCCGTGATTTCATTGGTGCAACATTTAAATAAAATAAGACAAAATAAAAGCTCACTTTCCCTTAGACAAGGGAAGTGAGCTTTATTTTGTTGATAAAGTATCTGGTCCATAGAATTTGCGTGAATAAATCGTTCTTAAAATGGTCTCTACACAAAAAAACAAACTTGAAAGTTCCTTAACTACAGTAACGTAAGGTTGATTTCCGTTCCGGCTAGGCGCTTTCCGGGGGGCGTCCGATGAGCCGCTTCACTCGCAAGCTCGCTCCAGGGTCTCATCTAGGACGCTAATCCCCCTGGAGTCGCCTAGTCTCCACTCCAATCAACTAGCAATCTAAAAATTAATATGCACTTTCATCAAATACTATTCTTCACTTTGGATGATGAATACAAATGATATAAGTAATACCATCAGATCAACGCAAGGTGCCCGCCTGCACAGTAGTCCATCTTCTTTTTATTCAAAATTAGATTGTCGCATCTCTTTTTACTATCTTGATAAGAAAATATCAAGTTGATTTGAGTGGAGGCGGCGACTCCTAGGGGATCAGCGAGCAGCTTGAGACCCTGCAGGAGCACCGCGACGAAGCGGCTCAAGGCTCACCTTCAGGAACACGTCCGCCTGGAACGGAAATCAACGGGTCTTTTGAAAAAAAGCTCACTTTCCCATCGACATAGGAAAGTGAGCTTATTACATGATGGAGCGTTAAAATTGTTTATAGTTCTTCGTCATCAAGAGACAACATTTCATCGAAAGCCATTTTTATTGCCTCATAAATAAATAGAGCAGCTATAGTATGTGGTACGACAATTCGCTCGCCTAGATCATTTGGGAGCAAACCACCGCGAATGCGTGTTGAAATATATGTGTATGCTAACTCAGCTAATGGATTTTCAGTAGTAGGGACTTCACTAGCAACAGCCGCAAATGGAATGAAATCGTCATTTAATTTTTGAGCAAGGGCAAGAGCGTCCTCGTCAAATGCGCTTCGTGTAAAAATACATACACGGTCCGCTTCTTCCAATATAGTATCGTTTGACCACGGTAACAATTTTGTAAAACGTTCTACAGCATTTAGCGCGTTAACTTCAACTGCCTGCATTTCACCAAAACATGCAAAATAGATATTACCTGCACCAATGCCTGCTTGCGCCAATAAACGTGCAGTTTCTTCGATTGCTTCTTCTTCATTTTGTGTTATTCTTTGTAACAAACCACTCAATTGAGTTGTGAGTATTTTCGACATATTTCCACCTCAATCAATATTATATATTTGCGAAAAATATAAATCAAAAACAAAAAATATAATAGTGGGAGGTATTAAGAAATAAAAAGAGAATTATACATATAAAGGAAAAATTTCGGGATGATTATTACTCTAATAATATTTTACTGAGGAGATGAATAGAAGGTGAAACGTTTACTAATTGTTGATGATCAGCAGGGAATTCGTTTGCTTTTAAATGAGGTGTTAAAAAAAGAGGGATATGCTACATATCTTGCAGCAAACGGAATAGAAGCATTGAGTTTTGCGGAGGAACATGAGTTAGATTGCGTTTTATTAGACATGAAAATACCAGGTATGAATGGTGTTGAGATTTTAAAATGTTTGAAAGAAAAATGGCCAGGACTTCCTGTATTTATGATGACTGCATACGGAGAGCTTGATATTGTACAAGAGGCGCTAAATTTAGGCGCAATTCGTTACTTTACTAAACCTTTTGATATTTTTGAAGTACGTGATGAAGTGAATAAAATTTTAAAAGCTTAAACTTGCTATCAGACATAAGTACACATGTTTCTAAATGGTGATAGAGTATGGTTTAAATATCAATATTAACCATCCATATATTTGATAATGTTCCCATAAACAGAGAAAATATTGAACGGGATGTTACATTTTCCGTACATAAAATAGAGTAAGCTGAAAATACTTTTCAGAGTACTCTATTTTTGCTATGATTAGAAAGCAAATTTATGTTTACAAAATAGTCCTAAAAGGAGGATTTTTATCATGGCATTAGTATCTATGAAAGACATGTTAAATAAGGCAAAAGCAGAAGGTTATGCAGTAGGTCAGTTCAACATCAATAACCTTGAATTTACACAAGCAATTTTACTTGCTGCACAGGAAGAAAACTCTCCAGTTATCTTAGGTGTATCTGAAGGCGCTGGAAAATACATGGGTGGCTTTATCTCAGTAGTACACATGGTAAAAGGATTAATCGAAAGCTATAACATTACAGTACCTGTAGCTATTCACCTTGATCATGGTTCAAGTTTTGATAAATGTAAAGAGGCGATTGATGCAGGCTTCACATCTGTAATGATTGACGCTTCACATCACTCATTTGAAGAAAACGTGAAAATCACTTCTGAAGTTGTTGAATATGCACATGCTAAAGGTGTTTCTGTAGAAGCAGAGCTTGGTACAGTAGGTGGCGAAGAAGATGGCGTTATCGGCGGTATTATGTATGCAGATCCTGCAGAATGTAAACAACTTGTAGAAGCGACAAACATTGATTGCTTAGCACCAGCATTAGGTTCAGTTCATGGACCATACAAAGGTGAGCCAAACTTAGGTTTCAAAGAAATGGAAGAGATTTCAAACTTAGCGGACCTACCATTAGTATTACATGGTGGTACAGGTATCCCAACAAAAGATATCCAACGTTCTATTTCTCTAGGAACAGCAAAAATCAACGTAAATACTGAAAACCAAATTGCTGCAACAAAAGCGGTTCGTGAAGTATTAGCAAATGATGCAAACGTATATGACCCACGAAAATATTTAATCCCTGCACGTGATGCGATTAAAGCAACAGTAATTGGCAAAATGCGCGAATTCGGTAGCTCACAAAAAGCATAACTTTTGTTTTACCATGCGTTACATGTTAAAAGCAATTTAGATAAATATTGTGTACAATAAGAGAAGTGTTGATGCTTGTAATCGACCTTCTCTTGTTTTTTAAGAGAACCGAAAAATAACAGTTAATTGATAAAGTAGGCTTAAAAAGTCGAGGAGGAAATATAATGAAATTTTTTATTGATACAGCAAATTATGAGGAAATTAAAGAAGCCCATGCATGGGGGATTTTATCGGGAGTTACAACAAACCCATCTTTAGTAGCAAAAGAGGAAAATGTATCATTCCACGATCGCCTACGTGAAATTGCCGAGCTAGTTGATGGTTCTATCAGTGGCGAAGTGATTGCACTTGATGCAGAAGGTATGATTAAAGAAGGACTAGAGCTAGCTGCAATCGCGCCAAATATTACAGTGAAATTACCAATGACTCCAGCAGGTTTAACTGCTTGTAAATTCTTTTCAGAAAAAGGCATTAAAACAAACGTAACATTAATTTTTAGTGCAAATCAAGCGTTAATGGCTGCTCGTGCAGGTGCTACATACGTATCTCCATTTATCGGCCGTTTAGATGATATTGGTCAAAATGGTGTTGAACTTATTGAAACAATTGCTGACATATTTACAATCCATAATATTGAGACGCAAATTATTGCAGCTTCAGTTCGTCATCCTCAACATGTAACAGCAGCAGCACTTGCTGGGGCACATATTTCTACAACTCCTTTCAAGGTGTTAAAGCAACTTTTCCATCATCCATTAACTGATAAAGGAATCGAAGGATTTTTAGCGGATTGGAATAAGAGAAAAAGCGAATAATAAGAATATACAGTTTAACAAATAATGAAAAGTACATTCGCTTCGTTAACAGCTAACAGATTACCGTGACGCGGTTGACGTAGCGTGAGTGGTTAGAAAATGATGAAAAATATTTTACTTTCCAATTACAAGGGAGAACGCGAAATGGATGTTTATAAAATTACTGGCGAAAATCGTCTTAAAGGTACAATTAAAGTAAGTGGTGCAAAAAATAGTGCAGTCGCCTTAATTCCTGCATCGATTTTGGCGAGCTCTCCAGTGACAATTGGAGGAATACCGGAAATTTCTGATGCTTGGACGTTAAAGGCATTGTTGGAGGAAATCGGCGGTGAAGTATCGTTTAAAGACGGGAAAATGGAAATTGACCCGTCGAATATGATTGCACTACCGTTACCTAATGGGAATGTGAAAAAGTTACGTGCTTCGTATTATTTAATGGGTGCAATGCTTGGGCGTTTTAAAAAGGCAGTTATTGGTTTGCCAGGAGGTTGTTTCTTGGGCCCTCGTCCAATCGACCAGCATATTAAAGGTTTTGAAGCACTGGGAGCTAAGATAACAAACGAGCATGGGGCAATCTATTTAAGAGCGGATGAACTAATCGGAGCGAAAATTTATTTAGACGTGGCAAGTGTCGGTGCGACGATTAATATTATGCTCGCGGCTGTACGTGCAAAAGGGCGAACAGTAATTGAAAATGCTGCGAAAGAACCTGAAATTATTGATGTTGCTACACTGTTAACAAACATGGGTGCAAATATTAAAGGTGCAGGTACGAGCGTGATTCGTATCGAGGGTGTTGATGAGTTGCATGGCACAGAGCATACAATTATTCCTGATCGTATTGAAGCAGCTACGTTTATGATTATGGCAGCAGCTGTCGGTGATGGTATTACAATTGACAATGTTATTCCACTTCACTTAGAGGCAATAACGGCAAAGCTTCGTGAAATGGGTGTGAAAATTGAAATTGGCGAAGAAAGTATTTTTATTCCGAAGACTGATTTATCGACATTGCAATCTGTTGATGTAAAGACGTTAGTGTATCCAGGATTTCCAACGGATATTCAGCAGCCACTTTCTGTCTTAATGACACAAGCACTTGGCTCTTCGAAAGTAACAGATACGATTTACTCAGCGCGTTTTAAACATATCGATGAACTTCGTCGTATGAATGCCAACGCCCGTGTTGAGGGTAACACGGCAATTATTACAGGACCAAATCAATTACAAGGTTCTAGCGTGACTGCAACTGACCTTCGTGCAGGTGCTGCATTAGTACTTGCAGGACTTTTAGCAGAAGGTGTAACAGAAATCCACGATATTTATCACATTGAACGTGGGTATAGCTCACTTATTGAAAAATTACGTGACTTAGGCGCTGATATTCGACGTGAAACAATAATGGTCGGTGTTGGCGAGCATAAGGAATAAAGAGTGGGTAAACGTTTGGAAATAGTTGTGTTACAATAGAGGTAATTTTAATTTTATTCAGCTGAAGTCTCCATCCCTTCAATTGTAGGGATGAATACAGGTTTTAGCTTTTTTCAGTAAGCACCTAAACCCGGCTGAATAAGATTAAAGCCTTTGGTGGCGATCGTAGTTTCTTTAGTGCATATGCATTATTCGAAAATTTTGACGCCGAATATGCCTAGGCGAATTTGATAAGTTTCGGTAATAGTGCCGATAACGGGAGGCAAAACAACAATGGAACGCAGTTTATCTATGGAAGTAGTACGTGTAACAGAGGCAGCAGCAATCGCATCCGCAAAATGGATGGGTCGTGGTCTGAAAATTGAGGCAGATGATGCAGCAACAACAGCAATGCGCGTTATGTTCGATACAATTCCAATGCACGCTACAGTAGTAATTGGTGAAGGCGAAATGGATGAAGCTCCGATGCTTTATATTGGAGAAGAGCTTGGTCTTCGTAATGGTGGTCCAAGCGTAGATATCGCGGTCGATCCTTTAGAAGGTACAAATATTGTCGCAAAAGGCACGAACGGCGCAATGACAGTCCTTGCGATTGCAGACAAAGGCAATCTTCTGAATGCACCAGATATGTATATGGAGAAAATTGCAGTAGGACCAGAAGCAGCTGGTAAAGTCGATATTAATGCATCTGTTACTTATAACTTATTACAAGTAGCAAAAGCAAAAAATAAAGACGTTTCAGACGTAGTTGCTACGCTATTAGATCGTCCGCGTCACCAAGCGATTGTAGATGAAATTCGTGAAGCTGGCGCTCGTATTAAGTTTATTCAGGATGGCGATGTTGGTGCTGCCATTAATACAGCATTTGATGAAACAGGTATTGATATTATGTTCGGTATGGGCGGTGCGCCAGAGGGCGTTATTTCTGCTGTTGCCCTAAAGTGCCTAGGTGGAGATTTCCAAGCGAAGCTAGTGCCCGAAGATGAAGAACAATTAGAACGTTGTAAAAAAATGGGTATAGATGTAGATAAAGTACTTTATCTAGATGATCTTGTTAAAGGTGATGATGCAATTTTTGCTGCAACAGCAGTGACAGATTGCGAGCTTTTAAAAGGTGTTCAATATAAAGGTACTTATGCATTAACTCATTCAGTTGTTATGCGTGCAAAATCAGGTACTGTACGTTTCGTCGAAGGTCGTCACGCACTAGAAAAAAAACCTAGCTATTGAAAATAACTTCAACATAATAGTGTTAAAGCCTCCAACGGATGTCATAGATTTTAAAA
This sequence comes from Lysinibacillus sp. NPDC097287, assembly GCF_044761695.1. Taxonomy (NCBI): domain Bacteria; kingdom Bacillati; phylum Bacillota; class Bacilli; order Caryophanales; family Bacillaceae; genus Lysinibacillus; species Lysinibacillus sp. NPDC097287. Next base: position 362,685 of record NZ_JBIWCX010000003.1, on the reverse strand, counting down.
GAAGTGATGGAGGATGCTAGTCTAAATACGTCGCGTCCCTGTGACAAACACTAACTAACCTTTATCACTTAGTCCAAGCGCAATTTGAAATCTGGGCGTAATAGCGCCGAGGAGTAATTAATCCTAAAAAAGTACCTAGTACATATTATGTGTACTAGGTACCTTCTTCTAAAATAATTCTTCGATCATCTAAACTTCAACGATTTTCCCAATTTGAATAAACTAATAACATTAAAAAGACTGGAGCTGTGTCTATGTCAACTTTGACAATCTCGCAATTAGAGAATATGACGCTAAAGGAGCTATACGCCCTTGCACGCCAATATAAAATTTCTTATTATAGCAAGTTAACGAAAAAAGAATTGATTTTTGCAATTTTAAAAACGCGTTCAGAGCAAGAAGGTTTCTTCTTTATGGAAGGTGTACTGGAAATTGTATCTCAGGAAGGTTTTGGTTTCCTTAGACCAATCAACTATTCACCAAGTAAAGAGGATATTTATATTTCGGCATCTCAAATTCGCCGATTTGACTTACGTAACGGAGATAAGGTCTCTGGAAAAGTACGTCCTCCAAAAGAAAATGAGCGCTACTACGGCTTACTACAAGTAGACGCAGTAAATGGAGAAGATCCGGAAGTTGCAAAAGAACGCGTGCATTTCCCAGCCTTGACGCCACTTTACCCAGATCGCCATATCAAATTAGAAACAACTCAAAGTAATATTTCTACTCGTATTATGGATTTAGTGGCACCAGTTGGTTTTGGTCAACGTGGTTTGATCGTAGCGCCTCCGAAAGCTGGTAAAACATCATTGCTAAAAGAAATTGCCAATGCCATTACGACAAACTATCCAGATGCTGAGTTAATCGTACTTTTAATTGATGAGCGTCCAGAAGAAGTAACAGATATTGAACGTTCTGTAAAAGCTGATGTTGTAAGTTCAACGTTTGATGAAGTACCAGAAAACCATGTTAAAGTTGCTGAAATCGTATTAGAACGTGCACGTCGTTTAGTTGAACATAAGCGCGATGTCATTATTTTAATGGATTCTATCACACGTCTTGCTCGTGCTTATAACTTAGTCATTCCACCAAGTGGTCGTACATTGTCAGGTGGTATTGATCCAGCTGCATTCCATCGTCCAAAGCGTTTCTTCGGTTCAGCACGTAATATTGAAGAGGGTGGTAGCTTAACAATTTTAGCTACTGCTTTAGTTGATACGGGTTCACGTATGGATGAAGTCATCTACGAGGAATTTAAAGGAACTGGTAACCTAGAGTTACATCTAGATCGTCAGTTAGCAGAGCGCCGTATCTTCCCAGCACTTGATATTCGCCGATCAGGCACTCGTAAAGAGGAATTACTTCTTGAACCAGAACAACTAGAAAAACTTTGGGCAATTCGTAAAACATTCTCGGATTCTTCAGATTTCTCAGAGCGCTTCTTAAGAAAATTGCGTACAACGAAATCTAACGACGAGTTTTTTGAAAAATTGAATGAAGATATGAAAAAGGCAACAAAAGGTAAGGGCTTGTTGTAAAAATGATCACCTATTTTATTTTGTTCGATGGGTGATTATGTTGAGTGCTTTTTGTAAAATCATCTGATTCACTATAATAAAATAGCTGAGAATCGATTTTTTTCTTGCAATGATTATAGTCAATGTGCTAATATATCAAATGTATGTAACGTGTACATATGTAGCCGACATATTCGGGCTATGTAAGGTACAGTTCGAAAAAATACTCTGTTCCAGATGGTTCAGGGCGAGAGGAGAAACCGAATATGAAACAAGGAATTCACCCAGATTACAAAGAAGCAACAGTATCTTGCTCTTGTGGTAATACTTTCAAGACTGGCTCAGTGAAAGAAAACATCGTTGTCGAGTTCTGCAACGAATGTCACCCATTCTACACTGGTCGTCAAAAATTCGCGTCTGCTGACGGACGTGTTGATCGTTTCAACAAAAAATACGGTCTTAAAAACGAACAATAATAGTTTAATACCTGCCAAGCATGTGCTTGGCAGGTATTTTTTTCAGTGTCAAAGAAATTTAGCGGTCATTTTGGGACAATCTTCATCTTCATTCAGCAACAAACGCTGAATGAAAATGAAGCCTCCGGCGGATGTCATAGATTTTGTAAGGGAGCTAATTGTGCACGCACATTTCAAAATCTGGACGTAATTACGCCGAGGCGTAATTGATCAAAACATCCACCACTTACCATGACCCCACAGCGTGATGCGAGGAAAGGGAGAAGACAGAATGGCACAGTTATATTTTAAACATGGAGCAATGAATAGTGGAAAATCGATTGAGATTTTAAAAGTTGCCCATAACTATGAAGAACAGAAAAAACCAGTGATGATATTTACATCAGGGTTAGATACACGTGACGAAGTAGGTTATGTATCAAGTCGTGTTGGCTTACGTCAGCAAGCGATCCCTGTTTATGAAGATACAGATATTTTTGAGCTTGTAAAAAACAATGCGGAAAAGCCATATTGCGTACTCGTCGATGAAGTACAATTTTTGAAAAAAGCGCATGTGCTGCAGTTAGCGAATATCGTGGACGAATTAGATATTCCAGTGATGGGCTTTGGCTTAAAAAATGACTTCCAAAATGAACTTTTCGAAGGAAGTCAGTATATGTTGACATATGCTGATAAAATTGAAGAAATGAAAACCATCTGCTGGTTCTGTCACAAAAAGGCGACGATGAATTTACGTGTGGATGAAAGCGAAAAACCAGTGTATACAGGTGACCAAATTAAAATCGGTGGTAATGATTCGTACTATCCAGTTTGTCGCAAGTGTCATGCACATCCATCGTTATAAGAAAAAGTAGCACATATACAAAAATTTTCTTATACTAGGGTAAGGAAATACTGAAAATAACTATATTTGTATAATTAAAATTATAGAGGTGAAGACCATGTTTGATCGACTGCAGGCAGTAGAAGATCGCTATGAAAGGCTAAATGAGCTTTTAAGTGATCCAGACATCGTGAATGATAGCAAAAAATTACGCGATTATTCAAAAGAACAGTCTGATATTCAAGAAACGGTAGATGCTTACCGTGAATATAAAGAGGTAAAAGCGCAATTAGCAGATGCACGTGAAATGTTAGACAACGAAAAAGATCCTGACATGCACGAAATGGTGAAGGAAGAGTTCAATAGCTTAAAAGAACAACAAGAAGAGCTTGAGGAACGACTTCGCATATTATTAATTCCTAAAGATCCAAATGATAATAAAAACGTTATTATGGAAATTCGTGGTGCTGCTGGTGGGGATGAAGCAAACATTTTCGCTGGTGACTTATTCCGTATGTATTCACGTTATGCTGAAACGCAGAATTGGAAAATTGACTTGATGGAAGCAACACCAAATGCAATGGGTGGCTTTAAAGAAGTGATCTTTATGATTAACGGACAAGGTGCTTACTCAAAGTTTAAGTACGAAAACGGTGCTCACCGTGTACAGCGTGTGCCAGCAACTGAATCGCAAGGTCGTATCCATACTTCAACAGCTACAGTAGCATGTCTACCAGAAGTCGAAGAAGTTGATGTTGAAATTCATGAAAAAGATATTCGTGTCGACACATTTGCATCATCTGGTGCCGGTGGACAATCGGTAAATACAACGATGTCAGCTGTTCGTATGACCCATTTACCAACAGGTGTAGTTGTATCGATGCAAGATGAGCGTTCACAAATTAAAAACCGTGAAAAAGCGATGAAAATTTTACGTGCACGTGTAGCAGATATGTATATGCGTGAAGCACAAAGTGAAATTGACGCAGTACGTAAATCAGCAGTTGGTACAGGAGATCGCTCTGAACGTATTCGCACATACAATTATCCACAAAACCGTGTTACTGACCACCGTATTGGTTTAACAATTCAGAAGTTAGACCAAATCGTAGAAGGTAAACTTGACGAAATTATTGAAGCACTTATGTTAGAGGAGCAAGCTTCGAAGCTTGAACGATTAAATGATGATGCATAAGCAAGTATTTGAGGCCCTTAATTGGGCTTCTTCTTTTTTGGTGGATAAAGGTCATGAGGAAACAGCTGCACGCATTGTGATGCAGCATGTACTTGGCACAACCTATTCGGGTGTAATGATGCATATGTACGATGAGTTAACATCTGAACAAGCCGAGCAGTTTGTCGCGTTAATTGAGGAACATGCAGGTGGTCGTCCGGTACAGTATTGTATTGGTAGCGAAGAATTCTATGGACGTACGTTTTTTGTGGATGAATCGGTGTTAATTCCCCGACCTGAAACGGAAGAATTAGTACTTGGTACGATAAATCGTGTGAATAAATTGTTTGGTCAGCAACGACTTAAACTTGCGGATATTGGGACTGGCAGTGGGGCAATTGCGATTTCAATGAAACTTGAATGTCCTGAGCTGACAGTAGTAGCTACTGATTTATCAGCGCCAGCTTTAGCGACAGCGAAAAAGAATGCACAAGCATTAGAGGCTGATATTGACTTTCGTCTTGGAGATTTAGCTGCACCACTTGCTGGTGAAAAATTTGATATTGTGTTATCCAACCCACCATACATTGCTTTGGATGAGGCACAGGAAATGTCTAGTGTAGTACTTGAACATGAGCCACATAGTGCTCTTTTTGCAGAAGAGGACGGACTTATGTTATATCGAAAATTATCTGAGCAGTTGCCATCCTTGATGAATAAGCCGGGGCTTATTGGACTTGAAATTGGTTATACACAAGGTACAGCAGTTGCAAATTTTTTTAAAAATAGTTTTCCACAAGCTACAGTAACTGTGGAAAAAGATATTAATGGAAAACCACGTATGGTTTTTTGTGAGATCCATGCATAAAAAATCTCTTTCTTGACGACAATGTCGAGCAAGGAGGGATTTTTTATGTTAAATGAATATAAGATTATTAGATTTTCAAAAGTAAATATTTTTCTAGCGTTTGTAAAACTAGTGTTATTGGCGCTAGTGTTACAGTTGTGCATATTATATATTCCAGAGTTAGTAGGATTAGCAAAGGAAACTAGCAATAGTGAACAAGAAATTGATTTTCGCATTCGAGTTGTTGCAAATAGCAATACGGCTGCCGATCAATTAGAAAAAGAGCAGTTAGTAGAGGGTTTAAAGCCTTACTTTCTTCAGGTAGCAAATGCACAATCTGAGGGTGATGAGCAATTTGAGTTATTAAAGCAGCAAATTGAGGAAGAAATAAAGGTAAATTATCCACAATTATCCACACAAATTACATTTGGGGATAACTTATTTCCTCCGAAGCGTCAAAATGCAAATTTTTATCCACAAAATGTCTATCAATCTATTGTTGTGAAAATTGGTGATGGACGTGGAGATAACTGGTGGTGCAACATTTTCCCGTCAGTTTGTGAACCAGAAAAAGAAAAAGAAGAAGAAAAAGAAGAGCCAGTTACCTTTTTTATTTGGGAATGGGTTAAAGGATTTTTCGACTGAGTTATGTACAAATTTAGATAACTTATGCACAATTTTCTGAAAGTTACTAACAATATGTGTGTAAGTCGGTAAAAACGAAGTAAAGAAGGGAGGGTTATCATGAAAACAATTCGTAAAGTTGTGGATAGTAATGTGAATAGTCAGTCAAATTATGCACAGGCTGTGGATATTTTAAATGCAGGAGAAGTTGTAGCCTTTCCCACAGAAACTGTCTATGGTTTAGGTGCTATTGCAACAGATGATAAAGCTGTGAAAAAAATCTTTGAAGCAAAGGGACGACCTTCAGATAATCCACTTATTGTTCACATTGGTACGAAAGAAGAAGCAGAGCTTTATATTGAAGAGATTCCGGAAGCCGCAAAAAAATGCATGGATTTATTCTGGCCAGGTCCATTAACCCTGGTGATGAATGTAAAACCCAATATATTGGCAAAAAGTGTGACAGCCGGATTACATACAGTTGGGATTCGTATGCCAGACCATCCCGTTGCGCTCCAGCTACTACAACAACTAAAAAAACCGCTTGCTGCACCGAGTGCAAATCGTAGTGGGAAGCCGAGCCCTACTGAGGCTATTCATGTAGAGGAAGATTTGCAAGGGTGTATACCATATATTTTAGACGGTGGTTCAACCGGTATTGGTTTAGAATCGACAGTATTAGATGTCACGCATGAGCCTCCTGTTATTTTGCGACCAGGTGGTATTACGAAGGAAATGCTAGAAGTAGCAATTGGTCCAGTTATGCAGCCGACAAAGGTCGAACAAAGCATGGCATCAACACCAAAAGCTCCAGGTATGAAATATACACATTATGCACCGAATGCACCTGTGTATTTAATCGATTGTAATGAGGTAATAGCATCTCAAGCTATACACAAGTTACGTACTGAAGGTCAAAAAGTTGCACTTTTAGCACCTCGCAACTTTGCAAAAGTCCATGCAGATTATTTCTTTTCGATTGGTGAAGAAGGTGTCAAAGAAGAAATGGGTGCAGCGCTGTATCACGCACTACGTGCATGTGATAAAACAGAAGCAACGATCATTTTAGTAACGACAACATCAGAAGAGGGTGTTGGTGCAGCGATTATGAATAGACTTGAAAAAGCTGCCGCAGGGAAAAGGTATACCGTATAAAAAGTAAAACTAGCTTACTTCACATGTGTGAAATAGGCTAGTTTTTATCTTTACTATAGAAAGAAAGTAAACTTTTTGGTTGTATCTAGATAGTCGCACCACATTGCAAAAGCACTGTTGGAATTTAACTGTCACAAGAAGGTTTATTTAGGATGCAATGTAGGATAATCGTGAATTATTGAGCATAAAATGGTAAAATATTAGGGAGTGAAGGGGTGCGTTATTGCAGGGGATTCTTGCGGGTATTTTAACGTCCGTTGATGTGATGGGGCTATACGTATTATTACCGACTGTAAGATATCGTTTATTATTGTCAGTGTGGACAGCTTCACTACATATGCTTTTCCCGCTGTTAGGATTTGAATTAGGTAATTACATCGTTCGTTTCCTACTGGACTGGGGACAATGGATTTCTAGTATTCTATTATTTTGTATTGGCTTACAATTACTATTGTTTTCAAATAAGAATGAGAAAAGAACGATTTCTCCAATATTATTAGCCGTTACTGCAAGCCTAGATACCTTTTCAGTAAGTGTTTCTTTTGGTATGCTAAATTTAGAGAAAACAATTTTTATTATGAGTGCGGGTGCGAGTGCATTTATATGTTCATATGTTGCATTAACTATTGCAAGAAAAAATGAGCATTTTTTAGGTACAAATCTACAATTAATTGCAGGTATCGTATTTATTATTATGAGTATTTTTGCCGTGAAATAACAACAATTGAATTAGGAGGGTGATAAGTGTGAATATACTTTTTGTTTGTACTGGCAATACTTGTCGCAGTCCGATGGCAGCAGCGATTTTAAAAGGTAAACAAGTAAAAAATCTCAATGTGCGCTCGGCAGGTATTTATGCAATACCGTATACAGAAATGTCCGAATATGCGAAGCAAATATTAGACGAAGCAAATATAGAGCATCAACATCAAGCAGCACAGCTATCTAGTGAGGAAATTGAATGGGCTGATTTAATATTAACGATGACATCTTCCCATCGAGATAGTATCATTGCTAATTTTCCAGCATTTGAGCAAAAGATATTTACGTTAAAAGAATATGTCCAGACTAATGAATCGCAAGATGTTGTCGACCCATACGGAGGAAATAAAAGGATTTATGAAGTAACATTTCGAGAGCTAAAGGAGTTAATCGATAGGTTGGTCAAAAAAATCGAAGGGAATTGAAAAACTATATGAAAAAACAATTTGGCTTAAGACGTAAGCTTGTATTATTTGTTAGTATACTGGCTTTAATAACATATACAGTTAGTTTTATTTTCATCGAATTTGTACAACCTACATTTTTTCCAGAGACCAATCGCAAAACATTTGAAGTGGTGACTTACCTTTTAGGGATCATTTGGTCTGGGATTTTGGCTGCAATTTTCAGTGTTGTTCTAGTAAAGCCATTGCAGCAACTTGAGCATAGTGCTTCAAGGGTAGCCGAAGGGAAAATAGGAAAAGATGTATCGATGCCAAGAACACACGATGAAATTCGCTCAGTTGCGGAAGCTTTCCAACAAATGATCTTGAATTTACGTCAAATGGTCGAAAGTATTGACCACAATTTCCAAGAAACCAATCAATCTATTATTCATTTATCAGATGAAACCGCCGTTGCTTCTAAAAAAGCAGAAGGTATTGCACGTACGGTCAAGCATATTTCGGCTGGTGCAGAGGCTTCTTCCGTTGCAATACAGGATACTGCAGAGGCAATTGAAGATGTGAGAGAACTTGCAACAGAAGTAAATACAAGGGCAGTACAATCTGCTTCGCAGACAAAAGAAATTTTAGCAAATTTAACGACAACAACAAATGCAATTGAAACACTAGTCAATAGCATCCGACAAATTGCAGCTGGCAATAATGAAGCGTTAAAAAGTATCCGTTCATTAGAAGAAAATGCAGGACAAGTTGAAAAAATTATTAGCTTAGTTGGAGATATTGCGGCACAAACAAATTTACTCGCATTAAATGCATCTATTGAGGCTGCGCGTGCAGGCGATCAAGGGAAGGGATTTGCTGTTGTAGCAGAAGAAGTAAGAGGATTAGCTGATCAAAGTGCTAAGGCAGTACAGGGAATTACAACTTTAATCCAATCCATGCAACAAAATGTGGAAACCGTTGTGAAACAAATGAATCATCAAGTAGCTTTTGCGACAAAAGAAGCTGAACGTGTATCTGAGACAACTGCAGCAGTTGAGAACATGTCTTCAAGTGTCCATGAAATGGCTACATCTGTGGTGGAAATCTCTACATTAATTGAGAAACAAATGTCCAATATTGAAATGACAGCTCGCCAATCACAAGAGGTCGCAGCAATTGCTGAAGAGACATCTGCTGGGGCACAAGAAGTTCGAGGTGCCACGGAGGAGCAAGCCTATTCAATTGAGCAAGTTGAAAAGTTAGCGCATGGTTTGAAAGCGCAGTCTGAAGAGTTATTTAAAGTAATTCAGCGATTTGACCGTAAAACTTAAATAAGTATCGAGTTCATTAGGGTGACTAGTGAATTCGATTTTTTTTGATTTAATTATGTAAATAAGAACGAAAAAACGAGAGAATTTCAAATGGATAAATATGTAATTTATTGTACGTAATACGAATTTATCAACAAAATATTCATAATATCCACAAAATATACCGTGAAAAATGAACGATTATAAAGTGAGTAACAAGAAACGTTCGCCTTTCCAGAAAAAATAGTATGAAAAATGAAAGAAAAGGCGTGTTATTATCCAAGAAGAAGTGGTAAACTAGTGTTGACTATAATTCGAAATGAGGGAACCCAGTGAGAATAGCAATTTCATCTGATCACGGAGGCAACAACTTACGTCGAGAGATTATGCAACTGTTAGAAGAGCTAAACATTAGCTATGAAGACTTTGGTCCACAATCTGATGATTCGGTAGACTACCCTGATTATGCAAAGCCAGTTGCTGAAGGTGTTGCAAACGGGGATTTTGATAAGGGTATTTTAATTTGTGGAACAGGGATTGGTATTTCCATCGCTGCCAACAAATTTAAGGGCATTCGTTGTGCATTAGTTCATGATGTATTTAGTGCAAAGGCAACTCGTTGCCATAATGATTCAAACATTTTAGCTATGGGTGAGCGTGTTATTGGTCCAGGACTTGCACGTGAAATCGCACAAACATGGCTTGAAACTGATTTTGAAGGCGGTCGTCATACACGTCGTGTTGAAAAAATCGCTGAACTAGAACAGTAAAAAAAGAGCATTCGCGCCCTTTAGCTTGCGGCGCGAATGCCTAATATAATTGTAAAATAAGGAGCTGAGCTTAGTGGTTGTACAACAGATACAAACGCAATTGACTCAGTTACTCAGTGAATTCGAAGAGCAGGTAATTTTACGACCAAATACTATTTTTGTCGTGGGATGCTCTACGTCTGAAGTGATTGGTCAGAAAATTGGCACAGCGGGCGCGCTTGAAACCGCACAAGCTATCTTCGAACCGTTACATACTTTTGCAAAGAAACATCAGCTACATTTAGCGTTTCAAGGGTGTGAGCACATTAATCGTGCGATTACGATGGAGGCTGATACAGCGCAACGTTTCGACTATGAACCTGTTGCGGTCGTACCAGTACGCACGGCAGGTGGTTCTATGTCTGCGTATGCATATACACAATTTTCAAGCCCTGTAGTTGTTGAAGAGATACGTGCACATGCAGGTATTGATATTGGTCAAACACTAATTGGTATGCATTTAAAAGCGGTGGCTGTTCCTATTCGTACATCCGTACGCACTATTGGAGAAGCAGTTGTCACAATTGCAACAACACGTCCAAAGCTAATAGGTGGCGAACGTGCAATATATAAGTAAGATCACTTCTACATTTATGAGAAGTATTTTAAATAACCATTTACTTAGGGGGATTTTTCAATTATGGCATTCGAGAAATTAGCAGTACAAGACAAAGCAGTACTAGATGGAATTTTAGCAGAGAAAAAACGTCAACAAGCAAATATCGAGTTAATCGCATCTGAAAACTTTGTTTCTGAAGCAGTAATGGAAGCACAAGGTTCAGTACTTACAAACAAATACGCTGAAGGTTACCCAGGTAAACGTTACTATGGCGGCTGTGAGCATGTAGACGTTGTAGAAGATATCGCACGTGATCGCGTAAAAGAAATTTTTGGCGCAGAATATGCAAATGTGCAACCTCACTCAGGTGCACAAGCTAACATGGCAGTATACCATACAATTTTAGAGCCTGGTGATACAGTTCTTGGTATGAACCTTTCTCATGGTGGTCACTTAACACATGGTTCACCTGTTAACTTCTCAGGTATTCTTTATAACTTTGTAGAATACGGTGTAACAAAAGATACTCAAGTAATCGACTATGAAGATGTTCGTCAAAAGGCTTTAGAACATAAACCAAAATTAATCGTTGCGGGTGCATCTGCATACCCACGTGCAATCGATTTTGCTAAATTCCGTGAAATCGCTGATGAAGTCGGTGCATACTTCATGGTAGATATGGCACACATCGCAGGTTTAGTAGCTGCAGGCGAACACCAATCTCCAGTACCATACGCTGATTTTGTAACATCAACTACTCATAAAACATTACGTGGTCCACGTGGTGGTCTAATCCTTGCTTCTAAAGAATGGGAGCAAAAGTTAAACAAATCTGTATTCCCAGGAATTCAAGGTGGTCCATTAATGCACGTAATCGCAGCAAAAGCTGTAGCATTTGGTGAAGCGTTACAACCTGAATTCAAAGAATATGCAAAACAAATTAAAGCAAATGCAAAAGTTCTAGCAGATACGCTAATCACTGAAGGTGTAGAAATTGTTTCTGGTGGTACTGATAACCACTTAGTATTAGTAAACGCTAAATCACTTGGTTTAACTGGTAAAGTTGCAGAGCATGCACTTGATGCAGTAGGAATTACAACAAACAAAAACACAATTCCTTACGATACAGAATCACCATTTGTCACAAGTGGCATCCGTATTGGTACTCCGGCTGTTACTTCTCGTGGATTCAAAGAAGAAGACATGAAAGAAGTTGGCAAAATTATTGCAGCTGTACTGAAAAACCCTGAGGATGAAGCAGTGAAAAAAGATGCAATTGAACGCGTAAAAGCTTTAACTGATAAACATCCACTATACGCATAATTTTATAGATTTAAAAAGATACTTCTGATAACTGTCAGGAGTATCTTTTTTCTATTAGATAAGCAATAGCTATCCTAAAAGTGAAAATAATATGTAGAGAGTAAATCTGGTATGCTTTGGGGGCTTATTGGACAACTTCAATAAATAAAAATATTAATTATATGTATTGCATTAAAGATTCAAGAGAGTAAGCAACGCTTTGTACATTCGCGCCTAGCATGCCGTATGAACGTGAAGAATGAGATCGCGCGGCCAGCGCGAATGTATAGCAGCAATATGCGGGAGTCTTAAGTTCAACTAAATTAGATATTTATATACTTAGGACAAAATATGTCCTTCAAAAATGAATTTGCGAAAAAATATCGACAATATTCTGAATTTTTATGTAAAATATAAAATAGAGAGAAACACTTTGAATTTGTGAAGGGAGGTTTTTATGATGATGCGACAAGTAACTCAGCGAAATGACCATTTACTTACTTCTATTTATAGATTAGGAGAGAACTCTAAAAAAAGCTATGTAGTCGTCGATGTCAAGGTTAATTATAATATCCTTTATTGTAATGACTCTTTTTGTGAGTTGACAAGTTATTCAACTGAGCAATTAAAAGGTATGGATTATTTTTCGATGCTTTCTCAAGAGATACAAACAGTAGACGTCGACTCGATTAAAGAAAAGATATCAAACGGTACAATGATACAAGCGAAGTTATATCATGATGGCAATAATAGACCGCCTTTCTGGGCTGAGATACAAGCGCTCCCTTTTCAAAATGAGGAGTGTGAAACGGAATATGTATTACTGCTCATCAAAGATGTTACCTACTATCATACTGAGGAATTTATAATGCGTCTTGAAAAAGCAATGTTTGAAGCCATTGAGAAGGATAATTCTCTTGAGAAAAAGATGCGTATTATCTGCAATGGTCTAAATGAATTTTTTATGCCGAATGTTTCTAGTATGGTATTAACAAAGGAAGGCACGAATCAATTACTAGTATTTACTGCGAATACTAGGGTGGATCAGATCCCCATTTTATATGAAAGTAATGATTTTTACACCACAGTTATGCAATCGAATGATTTTATCATAGCTGAGAATTTAACGCTTGTAGACATTCCGGATGCACACAAAGAGTTTGCAGCATTAATGGGGAAACGATCGGGGTGGTTTATTCCAATTCGTAATCAGCAACAGCATTGTATCGGGTTATTTGCGATATATTATAATTCGTATCCTAGTGATGAGGATTTCTTTGTAGAGTTGTTTCAAAAAATTGCTGCGCTTGTGGCATTGGCGCATACTTACTCGAAAACACAAAAACAAATTTTAGATTTAGCCTATACAGATATAACAACTGGCTTGCCAAATAGACATAGCTTTTTAAATGTGCTGGAGAAAGTAGAAAATAAAGGGCAAGAGGGTTTCGTTAAAATATTGAAGCCTAGTGAATTTCATCAAATTGTTGAGTTATATGGGCGCGAAGCCGGGGATGAGCTGCTTCGTCAAATCGCACGTCGATTCATCGAAAATAAAAACGAGAAGAATGAATATATTGCGCGTTTTACAAGTTCTAGTTTAATTATTTCGAGAACAGTCGCTCACGAAAATATGATGAACTATGATGCGCGTATAAAAGATTTAATTCAAAAACCGTTTATCATAGGTGATAAGCAAATATACATTACCTTGAAAACGGGGATTGCGCCATTTAATAAAGACATTAAAATTGCAGATGCGATTCGTTTTGCGGATAGTGCTTTATCCTTTGCAAGTAAAAAGCCAGGTACGCATACAGAAACGTTTACCAAAAACCATAATGAACAATTAGAACAACAAATGACTGTGTTAAATCATTTATCTTATGCACTGAAAAATAGAGAGATTACTGTGAATCTACAGCCAAAGGTAGATTTAAGAACAGGTGAAATTCATAGTATCGAAGCGCTAGCTCGTTGGATATCACCAACTCTTGGTTTTGTCTCACCTGAAATATTTATCCCTGTAGCAGAAAATGCTGGGAAAGTGCGAGAAATCGATTTGCAAATCTTAGAACTTGTCTTGCAATGGCTTTTAAAAAGAAAGAGTGCAGGTAAAGATCTAGTAAAGGTAGCTGTAAATATTTCACCAGATCATTTTTATCATCCACATTTTATTAAGACCATTGTTGAGTTACTACGAAAATATGAGATTGATCCAAATTGCATAATATTAGAGGTAACAGAAAATATCGGTTTAGTGGATTTCCAAACAGCACTCATGATAATTCGAGAATTAAAAAACTATGGCATTAAAACGTCGGTCGATGATTTCGGAATGGGCTTTTCATCGTTAAGCTATTTACAAAAGCTACCGTTCGCAGAGTTGAAGATTGACCGTAGCTTTATTAATGGTATTGAAGAAGCGGGAACGTTAGCTATTGTCCGTTCAATTATTCAGCTTGCTCTAAATTTAGGTATGACGTCGGTGGCAGAAGGTATTGAATCTGAAGAACAGGTAGAAATATTACGTACACTTGGCTGCAAGGTAGGACAGGGTTATTACTATTATAAACCTATGACCATTGAGCAACTTGAAGGGATATTAGATGCTTAATATTTTACGGAGTTTTTGAAAAATTTACTCAATAAAGCTCTCTAAACGTAAAAGGAAGTATCTCGAATTTATTTTTGAGACACCTCCTTTTTTCTGTTATACTAGGTGAGATAAAAATGAAATCCGAACTGTTAGGAGAGAACCCCTTTGAGCAAAGTATATGTATTTGATCATCCATTAATCCAACACAAGTTAACTTATATTCGTGATAAGAAAACAGGAACAAAAGAATTCCGTGAGTTAGTAGACGAAGTGGCAACATTAATGGCATTTGAAATAACACGCGACATGCCATTAGAAGAAATCGAAATTGAAACACCTGTTACAACAGCAAAAACAAAAGTACTTTCGGGTAAAAAGCTTGCTATCGTACCAATTTTACGTGCTGGTATCGGCATGGTTGATGGTGTACTAAAGTTAATTCCAGCTGCAAAAGTTGGTCATATTGGACTTTACCGTGATCCTGCAACATTAAAACCAGTGGAATACTATGCGAAACTACCAGCAGACGTAGAAGAACGCGACTTCATTATTGTAGACCCAATGCTTGCAACGGGTGGTTCAGCAGTAGAAGCAATCAACTCACTGAAAAAACGTGGCGCGAAGAACATTAAATTCATGTGCTTAATCGCAGCCCCGGAAGGCGTAAAAGTTATTCAAGATGAGCATCCGGATGTAGACATTTACATCGCTGCACTTGACGAAAAATTAGATGACCATGGCTACATCGTTCCAGGTTTAGGTGATGCCGGAGATCGTTTATTCGGTACTAAATAAGAAAAGTATAGAACTCTAGTATTTTGCAACATAATAACATTTAGGAGCGTCCTTCTTCATAGAAGGGCGTTTCATAGTATATAAAAACAAAGGACGGTGCAAATTGTTTTGACGAAAAAGTGGAAAGTAATGACGATTTTCGGTACAAGACCAGAAGCTATTAAAATGGCGCCTCTTGTGCTAGAACTTCAAAAGCATCCAGAACAAATTGAATCAATCGTGACAGTAACAGCGCAACATCGCCAAATGCTTGATCAGGTGTTAGAAACATTTAAAATCACACCCAACTATGATTTAAATATTATGAAAGACCGTCAAACTTTAATCGATGTAACAACAAATGCATTGCAAGGACTCGATAAAGTTATGAAAGAGGCAAAGCCTGATATCGTATTAGTACATGGTGATACAGCGACTACTTTCATTGCGAGTTTGGCTGCATTTTACAATCAAATTGCGATTGGTCACGTGGAAGCGGGTCTTCGTACATGGAATAAGTACTCGCCTTACCCTGAAGAAATGAATCGTCAACTAACGGGTGTTATGGCAGATCTTCACTTTGCACCAACTGAAGTTTCAAAGAAAAACTTGCTGGATGAAAACAAGAATGCAGATACAATTTTTGTTACTGGTAATACAGCGATTGATGCACTTGCAACGACTGTAAGTGAGCATTACACACACCCGGTACTTGAAAAAATGGGTAGTGATCGCATGATATTATTAACAGCACACCGTCGTGAAAACTTAGGTGAGCCGATGCGCCATATGTTCCGTGCGATTACACGTATTTTAGCTGAACATGATGATGTACAGGTAGTGTATCCAGTACATATGAATCCGGCTGTCCGTGAAATTGCCAATGAAATTTTAGGGGATAATAAGCGAGTACATTTAATCGAGCCGCTTGAAGTATTTGATTTCCATAACTTTGCGGCAAACTCGTATATGATATTAACGGATTCTGGAGGCGTACAGGAGGAAGCACCATCACTTGGTAAACCTGTACTTGTGTTACGCGACACAACTGAGCGCCCTGAAGGTATCGCAGCAGGTACATTAAAGTTAGCGGGCACGGAAGAAGAAACAATCTATACACTTGCAAAGCAGTTGCTGAATGATACAGAAGCTTATGATGCAATGTCAAAAGCCTCAAATCCTTACGGAGATGGACATGCATCTGAACGAATTGTCAGTGCGTTGATAGATTTTTTGCAAAAAAGCAAGTAATATACTAGGTCGAACACATTAAAATGAGTCAAATGCACTTATTTAAAAAACGAAGCTAATTTACGAGCGAAATAATGTCGTAAGTTAGCTTTTTTTTGCATTATGTCAAAAAAAGTTTAGTAAATATTAATATTTCATACACAAATTTGTCAAGAATTTGACAAGGGAATAGTGGTTGTGAAGTTTTTCTATATTACTAATTGACTTCAAATATCACCTATTGTATGCTTACAAAGGGTAAGAATGACAAGGGTTTCTATTCGTTTATAGTGCTCTTGAAACGCTTGTTATATCAAGTTTCTACTAAATCGACAGTTGAAACTAAACTTGTCGATTTGCAACGTTTTGTGCGTATCGGTTTGATACCGATGTAAGTAATAGTAGTAAGATTTTTCTTAGACTTTACAGATGTAACTTCGAGGTAACACTGCAATTACTTTTACGCTGTGAGTAGTTTGTTCACTGCTCTTTTCTGATTTCACAAAGTGGTCAGCAAACGTTTTCTTTACTCGAAAAAATGATTCAGGAGACTACAGACCAATGCTAGATTTGCATCACATTTTTGCTGTGCAGAAGAGAGCGTTATTTTTTTTGCTCGCACTTTGCGCATTAGGCTGGGGCTTTACGTCCTATCAGACTGTATTTGCAGGCATCGCAATCGGTGCATTCTTTGGTACGTATAATTTTTGGATTTTAGTTCGACGTTTGGACAAGTTTGATCGTTCCATTAGTGAAGGGAAGAAAATAGGCTCGCTTGGCACAATGCTTCGTTTTGGATCAGGTGTGGCGGCAGTCGCTATAGCCATCTCGTTGCCAAACTATTTTCACTTAATTAGCACGGTCATAGGGCTAATGATTCCGTACGTTTTTCTCTTTGTCGAGAGAATTGTATCTCATGTAAGGAACCACTAATGTGCATTATTAGAAAGAGAGGTGAAATATAACAATGAATCACGAAGCTCCGTTATGGACACCAGTCAGTTTCTTAACTTTTAACTTATCAACAGTTATGATGTTACTAGTTGCGGCAATCGTCGTTTTTTTAATTGCCTTTATCTCAACTAGAAGTTTAAAACTAAAACCAACTGGTATGCAAAACTTTATGGAATGGATTATGGATTTCGTAAAGAACATCATTCAAAGCAACATGGACTGGAAAACAGGTGGTCGATTCCACATTTTAGGTATTACACTTATTATGTTTATCGCCGTATCCAACTTACTAGGTCTTCCGTTCGCTATCGTATACGATCATACGCTTTGGTGGAAATCACCAACAGCTGATCCAACGGTTACGATGACACTAGCAGCAATGATTTTAGTATTAACGCAATACTACGGTATCAAAATGCGTGGTACTGGTCATTATGTTGGTACATTCTTCAAACCGATGTCATTCATGTTCCCATTAAAGGTTATTGAAGAGTTTGCAAACACATTAACACTGGGTCTGCGTCTTTACGGTAACATTTATGCGGGTGAGATTTTACTTACATTAATCGCAGGTTTAGCTACATCAAGTATCTTCGGTGCAGTTGGTGCAATCGTACCAATGATGGCATGGCAAGGTTTCTCTCTATTCATCGGCTTAATTCAAGCCTTCATCTTCACTATGTTAACAATGGTTTACATGGCTCACAAAGTGAGCGATGACCATTAATATAAAGCATTGATAGAATATCTATTTTGCTTAAAAAAAATATCATACAATTCCAAGGAGGAAACAATTCAATGACAGGTTCATTAGGTTTATTAGCAGCAGCAATAGCAATCGGTTTAGGTGCACTAGGTGCAGGTATCGGTAACGGTCTTATCGTTTCAAAAACAGTAGAAGGTATCGCTCGTCAACCAGAAGCACGTGGCGTTCTTCAAACTACAATGTTCATCGGGGTAGCTTTAGTAGAAGCATTACCGATCATCGCAGTAGTAGTAGCTTTCATCGTAATGAACAAATAATTCAGTACAAGCTGAATTTTAGTTAGTGGCGAAGTAGGATTCACCAGATGACTCTTCGCCCTTCATTTTGGAACAGATAAAAGCTATGTGTATATATAGCTTTTTAAAATAGGTAAATTTCTAAGCAATATTCACAAATTACTATGTTGAAGTCAAAGCTCTTGAAGGGAGTGAAACAATCGTGTTTTTAGATAATCTTGTACTTGGTGCAGGCGGTGGATTTAACGGTGGTGATATTCTTGCTACTTTAGTTATCTTCCTAGCATTAATGGCTCTACTAAAAAAATTCGCTTGGGGTCCACTTATGGGCATCATGCAACAACGTGAAGAATTAGTAGCTAGTGAAATCGAAGCAGCTGAAAAAGCTCGCAAAGATTCGCATCAATATTTAGAAGAACAAAAGAGCCTTCTTAAAGAAGCTCGTACTGAAGCACAATCGATTGTTGAAGGCGCTAAGAAACAAGGCGAATTGCAAAAAGAAGAAATTCTTACAGCAGCTCGCAATGAAGCTAACCGCTTAAAAGAATCGGCTGTACGTGAAATCGAGAATGAAAAAGAGAAAGCTATCGCAGCAGTACGTGAAGAAGTCGTTTCATTATCTGTACTTGCAGCATCTAAAGTCCTTAGCAAAGAAATTTCTGAGGCAGACAACCGTGCTCTTATTGAAGAGACGATTGCGAAGGCAGGGGAAGCTCAATGAGTAATTCAACTGTAGCAAAACGTTATGCTCAAGCGCTATTTGAATTAGCGCAAGAAAAAAATCTTCTTGCTGAAGTTGGAGCAGACTTAAAGGAGCTAACAAAAGTATTAGAAAGTTCACCAGAGCTTCTTACACTTTTAAGCGCACCTAAGTTCTCTATCGAACGCAAAAAACAAATGGTAGCAGAAATCTTTGCAGGCAGCACAGCTGAGTTTGTACACACAATTCAACTACTTGTTGAGAAAAAGCGTATTAACGAAGTGAAACACCTTGCAGAGGCGTATGTAGACCTTGCAGCACAAGCTCAAGGCAAAGCAGAAGCTACTGTTTATTCAACACGTGCTCTTACAGCTGAAGAAGGCGCAAGCATTTCAGCAGCATTTGCAAAACGTGTCGGTAAACAATCATTAACAATTACAAACGAAATTGACCCATCATTAATCGGTGGTATTCGTATTCAAATCGGTAACCACATTTATGACAGCTCTGTTGTAAGTAAACTTGAACGTCTAAAACGTGAATTAATCGGTTAATATCTTAGAAATGTGAGAGGTGACACTACATGGGCATCAAAGCTGAAGAAATCAGCGTGCTGATCAAACAACAGATTGAAAATTACGAATCTGAGCTTAAAGTAAGCGAAGTTGGTACAGTTATCCGTATTGGTGACGGTATCGCTCTTGCTCATGGCCTCGACAACGCCATGGCTGGAGAGCTTTTAGAGTTCTCTAACGGTGTTATGGGTATGGCTCAAAACTTAGAAGAAGGTAACGTAGGTATCGTTATTCTAGGTCCATACACAGACATCAAAGAAGGCGATGAAGTTCGTCGTACAGGTCGTATTATGGAAGTACCAGTTGGTGAAGAACTAATTGGTCGTGTTGTAAACCCACTTGGTCAACCAGTGGATGGACAAGGTCCTATCAACGCTAAAAAATCTCGTCCAATCGAAAGCCCAGCTTTCGGTGTAATGGCTCGTAAATCAGTACACGAACCATTACAAACAGGTATCAAAGCGATTGACGCTTTAGTACCAATCGGTCGTGGTCAACGTGAATTAATCATCGGTGACCGTCAAGTAGGTAAAACTTCTGTAGCGATCGATACTATCTTAAACCAAGCTGGCGAAAACATGATTTGTATCTATGTTGCTATCGGGCAAAAAGAATCAACTGTACGTAACGTAGTTGAAACTTTACGTAAGCACGGTGCATTAGATTACACAATCGTTGTAACTGCAGCTGCATCTCAACCAGCACCATTATTATACCTAGCACCATTTGCAGGTGTATCTATGGCAGAAGAATTCATGTTACAAGGTAAACACGTATTAATCGTGTATGATGATCTTTCTAAACAAGCATCAGCTTACCGTGAACTTTCACTTCTTCTTAAGCGTCCTCCAGGTCGTGAAGCTTATCCTGGTGACGTTTTCTACTTACACAGCCGCTTACTTGAACGTGCTGCTAAGTTAAATGAAACGTATCAAAACGGTTCAATTACAGCTCTTCCATTCGTTGAGACACAAGCTGGGGATATCTCTGCATACATCCCAACTAACGTAATCTCAATTACTGATGGACAAATCTTCTTACAATCTGACTTATTCAACTCGGGTGTACGTCCAGCGATTAACGCCGGTCTTTCTGTATCACGTGTTGGTGGATCTGCTCAAATTAAAGCAATGAAAAAAGTTGCGGGTACACTACGTCTTGACTTAGCTGCTTTCCGTGAACTTGAATCATTTGCTCAATTCGGTTCAGATTTAGATAAAATTACACTTGC
Source organism: Lysinibacillus sp. NPDC097287 (assembly GCF_044761695.1). Classification (NCBI taxonomy): domain Bacteria; kingdom Bacillati; phylum Bacillota; class Bacilli; order Caryophanales; family Bacillaceae; genus Lysinibacillus; species Lysinibacillus sp. NPDC097287. Next base: position 341,876 of record NZ_JBIWCX010000003.1, on the reverse strand, counting down.
TAAACTTGAGCGTGGTAAACGTACGGTTGAAGTTCTTAAACAAGACCTTAACAAACCACTTAAAGTTGAAAAACAAGTTGCTATCCTTTATGCATTAACTAAAGGTTATTTAGATGATATCCCAGTACAAGACATCGTTCGTTTTGAGCGTGAATTCTTAAGCTGGTTAGATACAAACCACACTAACGTTTTAGATCACGTTCGTACTACTAAAGAACTTGCATCAGACGCTGAGTATGAAGCAGCAATCAATGCTTTCAAAAAAACTTTCGCTAAATCTGAATAAGTTCAAAGTTAGTTGAATCTCGATTAAAAAACAAAAGGTGGTGAAATACCAGTGGTAAACTTACGCGAAATAAAAGGTCGTATTAATTCTACAAAGAGTACGAGACAAATTACGAAAGCGATGCAGATGGTTTCTTCTTCGAAACTACGTCGTGCAGAGCAAAATGCTAAAGCGTACGTTCCTTACATGGAAAAAATCCAGGACGTAGTTGGCTCTATCGCAGCAGGTTCGAAAGACAGTGGGCATCCAATGTTAACAACTCGACCTGTAAAGAAGACAGCTTACTTAGTCATTGGTTCTGACCGTGGTCTAGCAGGGGCTTATAACTCAAGCATCCTTCGCCAAGTACAACGTACAATTAACGAGCGTCATAAATCAAAAGACGAATACGTGATTTTAGCAGTAGGTCGTGTTGTTCGTGATTACTTTGTAAAACGTGATCATAATGTTGTTAGCAGTGTTGTTGCTCTACCAGACCAACCTACATTCGCTGATATTAAAGAAATCGCTCGTAATGCTGTTGGTATGTTCATTGATGGTACATATGATGAACTTTATATGTACTATAATCACTTCGTAAGTGCTATTCAAAACGATGTGACAGAGAAAAAACTTCTTCCGTTAACTGATATCGCACCTGCTAGCACAAATGCTTCTTATGAATTCGAGCCATCTGGTGAAGCAATTCTTGAAGTACTACTTCCACAATATGCGGAAAGCTTAGTATACGGCGCAATCTTAGACGGAAAAGCAAGTGAACATGCTTCTCGTATGACGGCTATGAAAAATGCAACAGATAATGCTTCTGATCTTATTTCAGATCTATCATTGCAATACAACCGTGCACGTCAAGCGGCTATTACACAAGAAATTACAGAAATCGTTGGTGGAGCTGCAGCCTTAGAATAGGCTAAAGCTTCCCAATGTCGTATAAGAATACGATAGGAGGGTACACAGTAATGAATAAAGGACACGTTCAACAAGTAATGGGTCCAGTTGTTGACGTAAAATTCAGCAACGGCCAATTACCAGCAATCTATAACGCATTAACTGTTAAGATTGCACGTCCGAATGAAGAAGCAACAACTTTAACATTAGAAGTTGCACTTCATTTAGGTGATGATTCTGTTCGTACAATTGCAATGTCATCTACTGATGGCTTACAACGTGGAGCAGAAGTAACAGACTCAGGAAAAGCTATCTCAGTACCAGTTGGTGAAGCTACTCTAGGTCGCGTATTTAACGTACTAGGAGAAGTAATCGACTTAGGTGAAGAGATTCCTGTTGATGCTCGTCGTGATTCAATTCACCGCGAAGCTCCAACTTTCGATGAACTTTCAACTACAGTAGAAATCCTTGAAACAGGTATCAAAGTAGTAGACTTATTAGCACCATACATCAAAGGTGGTAAAATCGGTCTATTCGGTGGTGCCGGTGTAGGTAAAACTGTATTAATCCAAGAATTAATCAATAACATTGCACAAGAGCACTCAGGTATCTCTGTATTCGCTGGTGTAGGTGAGCGTACTCGTGAAGGGAACGACTTATTCTTCGAAATGAGCGATTCAGGCGTTATTAAGCAAACTGCGATGGTATTCGGTCAAATGAACGAGCCACCAGGTGCACGTATGCGTGTAGCTTTAACTGGTCTTACAATGGCGGAATACTTCCGTGATGAGCAAGGTGCAGACGTACTTTTATTCATCGACAATATCTTCCGTTTCACACAAGCAGGTTCTGAGGTTTCTGCCCTATTAGGTCGTATGCCTTCTGCGGTAGGTTACCAACCAACACTTGCTACTGAAATGGGTAAATTACAAGAGCGTATCACATCTACTAACAAAGGTTCTGTAACTTCTATCCAAGCGATTTACGTACCAGCCGATGACTATACTGACCCGGCTCCAGCTACAACTTTCGCCCACTTAGATGCAACAACTAACCTTGAGCGTAAATTATCTGAAATGGGTATCTACCCTGCGGTTGACCCATTAGCTTCGACTTCTCGTGCATTATCACCTGAAATCGTAGGCGCAGAGCACTACGCAGTAGCTACTGGTGTACAACGTACAATCCAACGTTACCGTGAATTACAAGATATCATTGCTATCTTAGGTATGGATGAGTTATCTGATGAAGATAAACAAACAGTAGAACGTGCTCGTCGTATTCAATTCTTCTTATCTCAAAACTTCCACGTTGCGGAACAATTTACTGGTCAAAAAGGTTCTTATGTACCTGTAAAAGAAACTGTTCGTTCATTCAAGGAAATCCTTGATGGCAAATGGGATCACTTACCAGAAGATGCTTTCCGTCTAGTTGGATCAATTGACGAAGTAGTTGAAAAAGCGAAAAGCATGGGCGTAGAGGTTTAATACTAGGGACGAGGAGGAAAAAATATGAAGACAGTAACAGTCAATATTGTCACTCCCGACGGCCCAGTATACGATTCTGAGGTAACAATGGTTATCGCTAAAACAACTTCAGGTGAAATTGGTGTTCTTGCAGGCCATATTCCTATGGTGGCTCCACTTGCTATTGGTGCAGTGAAGCTTAAAAAGGAAGATGGTTCAACTGAATTTGTAGCTGTAAGTGGCGGTTTCGTTGAAGTTCGTCCAGAGAAGATTTCTATCTTAGCTCCTTCTGCTGAAGCAGCTTCTGATATCGATCTTGCTCGTGCAAAAGAGGCGTTAACACGCGCTGAAGGACGTCTTCAAAAGAAGCAAGATGACATTGATTTCCAACGCGCTGAGCTAGCTCTAAAACGTGCGTTGAATCGTATCAACGTTCGTGAGGGTAATATCTAATTCAATTTTTAACGGGCAGATTTGATCTGCCCGTTTTTTAATGGATGAATCTTGGTTATGTATTAAAAGCGGTAATGACAGTAACGATTACCTTTGGGTGTATATGATTAAGGACCGAAATGGAGGAAATTACGTGGAAATTTATGAAGCAGTAGGGCAAGAGGCTTTAATCGGCATTTTCTCGCATATATTTTTTATTGCTATTACTTTTTACGCTTTGCAAGCCTTCATGGTAGAGAAATTATTTAAAAGAAATAAAGTATTTCAAATACAGCTGATCTATATTTTGCTCAGTATTGCAATTGGCACTGGCGTGTCGAATTTTTTCTTGCAGATTTCAGGTTGGTCTGGGCAACTTCAGTACTTGTTTTAAAATGATTCGGCAATTTTTTAGCCAAATATGCAGGGGCGTATTAATGTTTTTGTACTGAAAGCATAGTGTCAGGTTCAAACCTGGTTGAATCATATCAAAGCATTCGGCGATTTTCACAATCTTTTTCGTGCGAAAGCGAAGCGTTAGGTACAATTGCGCCAATGCGTAATTGTTTTAAGTATTACATGTTTTGTAGGGCTACACAGAAATGCTGTGTGGCCCTATAAAGCACATAGTAATATTCTAATAGAAATTGTATGAAATTCTATTTTAACTAAGTGGTGGTGAGGATAAAAATTAATACATTTGTTCCTTTTATTTGGACATTCACAAAAAAATGAGTACGTGCGTACAATAAATAAATAGCAATATATTAAAAAATGACTTAAAATAGTGATTTGGGCGCTTGAACGAGCGTGCAAAAAGTTGTATTATAAATTTGTTTGTTTACTAAAAATGACATTATACATCTTATGATAAATAAGATTTTCATAGGTTGAGAAATTGAATTCGGAGGGACGTACGGTGGATAAAATTATTGTGACTGGCGGTCAAAAGTTACACGGAACAGTGCGTGTAGAAGGCGCTAAAAATGCAGTTTTACCGATCCTAGCAGCAGCATTGCTTGCTTCTAAAGGAGAGAATGTAATTAAAGAAGTCCCAAATTTAGCAGATGTCTATACAATTAACGAAGTGCTTAAAAGTTTAAATGCAGACGTAACATATATTCCAGAAGCGAATGAAGTATATATTGATGCATCAAAAGAACTTTCAAGTGAAGCACAGTTTGAATATGTAAGTAAGATGCGTGCATCTATTTTAGTAATGGGCTCGCTACTTGCACGTAATGGGTATGCACGTGTAGCATTACCAGGTGGTTGTGCAATTGGTTCTCGTCCTATTGAATTACATTTAAAAGGTTTCGAAGCAATGGGTGCGAAAATTTCATTTGGACATGGCTATGTAGAAGCGAAGGTAGAAGACCGTTTACAGGGAGCAAATGTATATCTAGATTTCCCAAGTGTAGGTGCAACTGAAAATATTATGACGGCTGCTGCATTAGCGAAAGGTACGACAATTATTGAAAACGCAGCGAAAGAGCCTGAGATTGTAGATCTTGCTAATTTTATTAATGGTATGGGTGGCCGTGTCATTGGTGCGGGTACAAATACGATTCGTATTGAAGGCGTTGACACATTGTATGGTACGGAGCATTACATTATTCCTGATCGTATTGAAGCTGGAACATTTATGGTGGCTGCAGCAATTACAAAGGGCGATGTGACGATTGAAAATGCTGTGCCAGAGCATATGACGGCATTAATTGCTAAAATGCGTGAAATGGGCGTTGAAATTACGGAATTAGACGAAGGATTGCGAGTAAGCGTATCAAAAACTTTAAAAGCTGTAGATATTAAAACAATGCCTCATCCAGGTTTCCCAACAGATATGCAGTCTCAAATGATGGCATTATTGTTAACAGCTGAGGGCACTGGTATTATTACAGAAACTGTGTTTGAAAATCGGTTTATGCATGTAGAAGAATTCAGACGTATGAATGCAAGTTCGAAAATTGAAGGACGCTCTGTGTTTATTGAAGGTCCAACAGAACTACAAGGTGCTGAAGTCGCAGCGACGGATTTGCGCGCAGCAGCAGCACTTATACTGGCAGGTCTTGTGTCTGAAGGAATTACACGTGTGACGAAGCTACATCATTTAGACCGTGGTTACGTGAACTTCCATGGAAAGTTAGCTTCACTAGGTGCGGACATTGAACGTGTCGCAACACTTGAAGTTGCAACAGGGAAAACTACACAAACAACTATTTAAATAGCAATGTAATATTGCAATAGCGTAAACCTCTACATATATATCTAGTAGAGGTTTTTTTATATACACTAGATGATTGCGCATATGTTGGGAAAAAAAAGCATATTATCTCTTATGAAAAAATGGTTAATGACAATTGGCGTTTTTTGTTTGGTAGGTGCATTATATGCACTACCTGTGGCATTTAGTGAGAAACGAGGAGAAGAGAGCCCTCAAAAGGCTCAAAAGGCACAAGATCCTGACTGCAAGATATTAATTGAGGTAGAAGGTCAATCGGAAAAGATTCCCATTGAAACATACATTACGGGTGTTGTAGCAGCTGAAATGCCAGTTTCCTTTCATAAAGAAGCATTAAAGGCACAGGCCATTGCTGCACGTACTTACGCACTAAAAACGACAAATTATGGAGAGAAGGCAATTGCTCCAACTGTAGCTAGACAGGTTTATTATGATGAAACAAAGAGAAAGAGCAATTGGAATTCAGATTTCCTGGGAAATGAGCAGAAAATTGTCGAAGCTATTGAAGAAACGAAAGGACAAGTACTACTCTATAATGAAGAATTAATTACTGCCATGTTTCATTCCACAAGTAATGGGAAAACAGAAAGTGCTTATGGGTATAGTGGCAATGAGTTAGCATATTTGCAAAGTGTTGCGAGTATGTCTGATCAGAAGTCTCCGAAATTCATGGCAATGCAAGAATGGTCATTAGACGAATGGAATGCCTTATGGGATATAAAGTGGCAGCCTAAGGATTTTAAGCGCGTACAGCTTGCTTTAAATGCTTCTGGACGTGTGGAAAAGCTTCTAATAGGAAATGATGTATGGACAGGTCGAGAGGTTAGAACACTATTACAACTTCCTTCAACAGATTTTGAGTTTTCATTTAATATGGATACTCAAAAAGTGCAAGTTACAACAAAAGGTTATGGTCATGGAGTAGGGATGAGCCAGTACGGCGCAGAAGCCATGGCAAGTTCAGGAAAGACAGCCGAAGAGATTTTACACTATTATTATCAACAAATAGAGATAAAAAAAATAGATGCATGTTTAAAATAATCACTAGTTGTTTACACTGCAACTAGAGGTGATGAAAATGAGAGAAGACAAAAATAGTCAACCTTCTCAAAAAGGACAATGGCAGAAGAAACCATGGTTTTGGCCAGCTGTGTATGCTGGAGGCGCTGTAATGTTGGCAGCGATGTTATTCGGTTATAGTACACTCGTAACGAAAGTTGAAGAGGCACCACAACCAGATTTAGCACAAGTAGAACCAGGCCCAGTTGTGGAAACAAATGCACGTACAGAAACGATGAAGTATCCATTCAAGGAAGCGAATCTGGATAAAGTGCAAGTTTTACAAGAGTTTTATGATGTAGAAGCTGATCCGAAATCGCGTGAAAAGGCCTTAATGGTATTTAATCAAACATTTAAAACATCTTCAGGTGTATCACTTGCGATGAATGGTGAAGAGTTTGAAGTTGTAGCTGCGATGAGTGGTAAAGTACTAGAAGTAAAGCTAGATGAGTTTACTGGTAATAAAATTATGCTTGAGCATCCAAATGGAATGCAAACACATTATAGTTCTGTGAAAGACATTGTAGTCAAAACGGGTGATCAGATAACGCAAGGACAACAGATCGCTACTTCAACAGATAACCAATGGAATCCGACTGCAGGCAATCATATGCACTTTGAGGTGCTAGATAATGGAGCCTATGTTAATCCTAAAAAATTGTTAGGCTTTACACCCTCAGAATAGAGGGGAATTCTCGGCCGATATCAAAAAGACACCAAGGCGAATTTACTCGTAAAATGCAATTTTTGTTCTGAATAGCTTTATCCTTACATAAGGTGAAGAAATGCGCAGGCGAGCTTCAGATGCCCAAGCCATTTTGTGAAATTTTGTGGAAAGGACGAAGAACGTGCACGAGCACATTCGGAAGCGCTGCATTCGCCTCGGTGAATTATTGATTGAGACGCGTGAAACTGTGCGTGTCCTCGCGAAAATGACAGGTTATTCGAAAAGTACGGTACACAAAGATCTGACGGAACGATTACCAACAATTCACGAAGGATTAGCCGAGCAAGTAAAAGAAATTCTTGCCTACCACAAGGCCGTACGCCATATTCGTGGAGGAGAGGCAACGAAGAACAAATGGAAGGAAAGAGCGAGTCAAGAATGATTCGTTCTTTTTTTAGTTTTTTTAATATCTTAAATCACTTTGGATATAATATAGGAAAAATGGTATAAAACTTTTTACATAGTAAATATCTTCCTCGGAATTTAGGTGAAATTACCAATGGCTTATGATAAAATATTCTAGATAAATAGATAAACTCGAACGTTATGTAGTTGGAACTGGTGGGAAGGAGAAAATTGAATGTTTTCAAAAGATATTGGCATAGACTTAGGAACCGCGAACGTATTAATCCACGTAAAAGGTAAAGGGATTGTCCTAAATGAACCATCTGTGGTGGCAATTGATAAAAAAACAAATAAAGTACTAGCTGTGGGGGAAGAGGCTCGCCAAATGGTAGGGCGTACTCCTGGTAATATTATAGCTATTCGTCCATTACGAGATGGGGTCATTGCTGATTTTGATGTAACAGAAGCAATGTTAAGACACTTTATAAATAAATTAGATTTAAAGGGCTTTTTTACGAAGCCACGTATTTTAATATGTTGTCCAACAAATATTACGAGTGTCGAGCAAAAAGCCATTCGTGAAGCAGCTGAAAAGTCTGGTGGTAAAAAAGTATACTTAGAGGAAGAACCAAAGGTAGCTGCCATTGGTGCAGGTATGGATATTTTCCAACCGAGCGGCAATATGGTTGTTGATATCGGCGGTGGTACAACAGATGTTGCTGTGCTATCAATGGGCGATATCGTCACAAGTGAATCCATTAAAGTAGCTGGTGACGTATTTGATAATGATATTTTACAATATATTAAAAAAGAATATAAATTACTTATTGGTGAGCGTACAGCTGAAGCGATTAAAATGACGATAGGTACTGTATTTAAGGGTGGCCGCAACGATTCTATGGATATCCGAGGTCGCGATATGGTGACGGGGCTACCTCGTACAATTAGTATTCATTCAGATGAAATTGAGCGTGCTCTACATGAATCGGTTGCTATGATTGTGCAATCAGCAAAAAACGTACTAGAAAAGACTCCACCAGAACTATCGGCAGATATCATCGATCGTGGTGTCATCATTACCGGTGGTGGCGCATTACTTCACGGTGTAGACCAATTACTAATTGAAGAGTTAAAGGTACCTGTTTTTATTGCAGAGCACCCAATGGACTGTGTGGCAATTGGTACAGGCATTATGCTTGAAAATATTGATCGTGCACCTACAGCTTTATAAGAAATAGTCTAATGAGCCCGTCTAGCTTTGCCAAGCAATGATTACTTGAGGATTTGTAGTGACCTTGAGAAGGATGGCGCATTTGTCTAGACATACGAAAAAATAAGACGAGGTGATTCCTATGTTTAAAGGGTTTTATACAGTAGCAACAGGTATGATAGCTCAACAAAGAAGAACAGAATTACTATCCAATAACTTGGCCAATGCCAATACTCCAGGCTTTAAAGCAGATCAGTCTTCAATTCGGTCATTCCCAGATATGTTGTTGTCCAGTGTTGGAAAAACAAATGCACCTGCAAACCAACAAGCTGGTGCGCAATATATGAATCAAGTCGGTGCGTTAAATACAGGTGTTTATATGCAAGAAACGTTACCAAACTATGTACAAGGTCAAATCTATAGCACCGATTTAACAACGGATATGGCGTTAATCGATGGCTATTTACCGCAAAATGAAGATGGCGTAACTGGTTCGATTTTCTTCCGCTTAGAGCATCCTGAAGGTGGCGAAGCCTATACACGCAATGGGAACTTTACTTTAGATGGCCAAGGTTATTTAGTGAATGCACAAGGTCTATATGTGTTATCCGATGCAGGGCAACGTATTCAATTACAGAATGATGATTTCCAATTAGATCAAGATGGTGCCATTTACGTGAATAATCAACAAGTGGCACGTGTTGGGGTGTCGTATGCAGCGAACCCGAACCTGCTACAGAAGCAAGATAATGGTATACTACGTATGCAAGATGGTGGAGATTTACCAACTGCTTACGGTACAGATGGTGTAAACTTTACACTACGTCAAAATTTTTTAGAAGGCTCCAATGTGGATTCTTCACGAACGATGACGGATTTAATGACGGCATACCGTGCATTTGAGGCCAACCAGAAAGTCTTGCAAGCATATGACCGTAGCATGGAAAAGGCTGTAAACGAAATCGGGAAAATATAATAAGCGATAGGGAGGCGTTTTCGAATGCTACGTACAATGATTACCGCAACTAACACAATGGGGCAATTGCAAAGTAAGCTTGATACGATAAGTAATAATATTGCTAACAGTAATACACATGGCTATAAAACAAAGGAATCGACTTTTAATGAATTGTTGTATCAGCAATTCAACAACGATAAATTAGACCCTGCTCAGCGTCAAACGCCTGTTGGTATCCGTTATGGTGCCGGAGCAAAGATTGGTCAAATTCAAACAAATCATAAACAAGGTTCATTACAAAAGACAGATCGCGATCTAGATTTCGCTTTTAATAAGCCAAAGCAATACTTTAATGTGTTAATGCCGAACGGTGAAAACGGAACACAAACGGTATATACACGTCAAGGTGATTTCTACGTATCTCCATTAAATAATGGTACAGTGATGGTTGTTAATGCAGATGGTTATCCAGTTGCTGATGCGACAGGACAAGCTATTACACTTCCTGAAAATGTAACTGGATTTGCTATACGTGAAGGTGGTACATTAGAAGCAACGTATGCAAATGGAGATGTTATTCGTACAGATCTAGCAGTGACAGAATTCCAAAAACCTCAGGTGATGGAGCATATTTCTGGTACATATGTAGGTTTACCGAATAATCTAGCAGAGCTTGGATTTACAGAAGCGGAAGTGCTGATGGATATGCAGGGAGCAAATCGTCAGCAAATTGGCTTACAAAGTGGTATGCTTGAAATGTCTAACGTGGACTTATCCAAAGAGATGACAGACTTAATTCAAACGCAGCGTTCTTATCAGTTTAATGCGAGATCTGTGACACTAGCAGACCAAATGTTAGGGCTAATAAATGGTATCCGATAAGCTGTGCTCATTTTTTCACGTTTAGCATGATTCCAGTGGTGAATAAACATCCACTGGAATCATGCTAAAGTCTCCGACGGATATCACAGATTTTGAAAGGAGTTAATTGTGCGAGCACAATTCAAAATCTGGATGCAATTACGCAAAGGCGTAATTGATTAAGTATGAAGGAGTACAATTTATGACAAAGATTTCACGTCGCCGTTCAGTACCGACACGTACAACTGATACGCCATCAGAAGAGAAGAAAAGTCGTTCGAATGGCGAGCAACAGGAAGTTCGATGGGTGCAAATACGATTAATTCCGATTTGGTTACGTGTCGTAATTGTTCTTATTGTAGTTGTGGTTGCTGCTGTAGTAGGTGCGATGGTTGGTTATAGCGTGATTGGTGAAGGAAAAGCAATGGATGTCCTAAAAGCAGGAACATGGCAGCATATTTTTGACATAATGAATGGTAAAGAATAGCGATATTCTTTACCATACTTTTCTTTTCACATCAATACATACTTTTAGGGGGAAAAGGAATGTTAACAGTAGAGCAAATTCAAGCAATTTTACCGCATCGCTATCCGTTTTTATTAGTGGATCGTATTTTGGAATTAGAAGAAGGTAAACGTGCAGTTGGTTTAAAAAATGTATCGATAAACGAAGAATTTTTTAATGGGCATTTTCCAGGCTACCCTGTCATGCCGGGTGTATTAATGGTAGAGGCACTTGCACAAGTCGGTGGTGTTGCGTTATTAAATGCAGAACAGTTTAAAGGACGAATCGTATTTTTAACAGGTATTGATAATTGTCGTATCAAACGTCAAGTTGTGCCAGGTGATCAGCTTCGATTAGAAGTAGAATTTGTTAAATTACGTGGTTCTATGGGAAAAGGTCATGGCATTGCAACTGTAGACGGTGAACTTGCGTGTGAAGTGGATATTTTATTTGCGATTGGACCTGAACAACCGAAACAGAGTTAATTTGCATTTATAGGATATAGGATATAAAATGGTAAGGTTAAAGAATTTCGGTATTGATAATTATAGGTAATTTGAGGCTTTAAAATGTAGGAGGATTATATTAGATGTATAAGCAATTGTCTTCAGGGGTTAAAATTAGCATTACACGTTCAATTTCTACATCTTTTGAATCGTACTTAGCAAGTATTGGTTGGGATGGCGAACGCTTTTCAATGGAGGACTTCATTGCAAGCTGGCAAGCATATTTCAAAGAGAATGCAGCTTGGGTAGAAAAAATTCCAACTGAAATTTTAATGAGTTCGGAATTCCATGAAGAGATGGCGAGAAAAATTGACGAGGTAATTGCAAAAATTTTAAATGAAGAACCGACAGCGAAACAAATCGAAACAATTGAGGCACTGCAAAAAGAGCTAGGTACAGATTATAGCTACGCTTGTAAAGCAGAAGCAGCTTATATCGAACAGCTTTTAAAAGAAAAACAAAAATAGTTTTTCAAAGAAAATCGGATAGTTCCCTCTTTTCTCGGGCAATCTATGTTAGATCACAAATACACATCCATTTGTATTGTGTGACATAGAACATAAAGGAGAAAGGAGGTTTTTTTATGTGGAAAATTCCACTTTTCACAATGATTCTGGCTACCATGTTGTTGGGTGGCTGTAACTGGGGAGATAAAGCAAACGAAGAAACCCCAATGAATGATTTAGGCAATGACATTCGTCAAGGCGTAGATGATGTGGAGGATGCCGTAACTCCAGACACAAATAATGACACCTATGATCGTGATGTAAATGGTGTCGATAAAAATGGTACTGTAAACGATAATGGTGTCAATAACAATGGCGCTGTAAACGAAAATGGTGTCAATAATAATGGTACTGTTAATGAAAATGGTGTCGTTCCAGAAGTAAGAAATCCAAATGTGAATGGTACTAATGATGTTATTAAAGAAGACGTAGTTGAAGAAAAAGTAGTACGTTAACGTGAAAATGTAAATACACGTTAGAGATTGAAGAGTGATTCCATTAGCTGGAGTCACTCTTTTGTTGTTATTTAAAAATACGCTCGGAGAGAAAGTGAAAACCCGCGGAACCGTTGTGAATACGCTCGGATAGAAAGTAAAAACCCGCGGAACCGTTGTAAATACGCTCGGAGAGAAAGTGAAAACCCACGGAACCGTTGTAAATACGCTCGGAGAGAAAGTGAAAACCCGCGGAACCGTTGTGAATACGCTTGGTGAGAAGAAAAACCCGCGAAACCGTTGTGAATACGCTCGGAGAGAAAGTGAAAACCCGCGGAACCGTTGTGAATACGCTTGGTGAGAAGAAAAACCCGCGAAACCGGTGTAAATACGCTCGAAGAAAAGAAATACCCTCAAAATCATTCATAAAAAGTTTTCATATACTCAAGAAGGTTGTCGGGTAAAAAGTATACGCGATTTTTATAAGTACCCGTACTAGAAAATTGAAATTTTTTCAATAGGCGAGTTGCAACATCGCTAGAATTAATACCGAAAAATGCACGTAGTTGTCGGTTTGTAATAGTAGGCCCAATTAATAATCTGTAGTCATGCAATGCTTCAGCAAAAATTGCAGCACTTTTATAGTTGCAACTAGGGCATGACCAAGTACCGCGAAGATGCACCATTTGACGTTTATACCGACAATTTGGGCAGAGAACACCATGACGAAATCGGGAAGGGACAATTTTAGTAGGTACGACTTGTGGATGATGTCGATCACGCAATGTTTGTACAAAATTATTTACATATTCATCAGTTAAATGTGGGTTTGGATATTTTTTGAACAGTGCATTAAGATGCTGTTGAAGTCCTGCCACATGTAATATAGGGATAGTATTTGGATGTCTGCCAATAATAGCAGATGGATTGGAGAAAATAATGGCGCATTCGCTGGGAAGAGAACGTTTTTGGGGAATAGTATCAAAAAATTGAGCATGCCGTTGAATTTGCGTGATGGGGTTAGGGAATCCCTCAACTACGCCATCAGCTTTTGTGCGAGTGCATTGATGTGTTGTTTCATCGAAATCCAGTCGACCACTAATGTTTTTGATTTCAATAATCAACATAAAATGACTGCAAATAAAGAGGGTATCGACTTGGTGTGAATGATTTGCTGCATTGTAGAATATTAAATTATGCATTATAAAAAAAGTATTTGGGCATATTATTTCCTGCCATTCACGGTCCACACGTTTTTCGCCAGCAAAGCCTGCATCTAGCCTTCGGTATTGCTCAGCATAATAATCGGCTTCCCAATCTCCCTCTACTAACCGTCGCTGTAAGGCCTCCAGCCATAATAATTTTAACGATTTTTGACGTACACCAAATTCCATTTAAAATCCCCCTGATTTTTACACCAAATTGTACAGTATATTTCCTTCTTGTCCAGAAAAAAAATAACGACACGTAAATTTAACGTGTCGTTATTAGCATAAATCAATCATTTTTAAGTTTGGGGCGCATCTTCATATCGTGTGAGAAGCGATTAAGTAATTCTTCAACTGAAATACCTTCAGAGAGTAGCTCGGCAAGTAATTGCTCAGCATATTTTGAACGTCTAGTCTTTAAAGTACCTTTTAAAAGCACGGATAAATTATCGCCGATTTCTTGAATAGTATGGACTGCAACGCGAAAGGGAGCGGGGTCATTTTCAGGAAATGAAATAACAGCTCGAACATCGAAGACGGCCTTTTTTTCAAGTAATTCGCTAAAAGTAGAATGGTATTTTTGAGAGATAAACAGCTCAAGAATCCAAGATTGATGACTGTTTTCTTGATTAATCACAATGCCATCGACAAGTGGGAAGTTTTGCATACCATCCTCAGTGACAAGGTCGAAGGAAAGCATTTTAAATGTTTTCATTAAGAGTCCTCCTGAGTCGATCATTGGCTTAAGTATAACATATAAAAAAATACGAAATTTAATATTTCGTGAAAGTTCTTTGCCTATTACAGTCCTAAGGGATGTGATAAACATAATGTCGAAATAAGAAGAAATAAAATGCATCAAATTTAAATTTTACTTAAGGAAATAGAAGCAAATGTTAAAAATCGATTTTTGCCATATCTTAAGGTTATCTTGTACGATGAGACTAATCAAAAACAGAGGAGGTGAATCATATAAATCAAGTTGGTTTAGTTGGTAGATTAACGAAAGATCCTGTGTTACGTGAACTTTCAGGCAATCGTATACAATCGCATTTTTCTTTAGCCATCAACCGCAATTTCAAAAATAGCCGAGGTGAAGTTGAAGCTGATTTTATTCTTTGTACAGTATGGGGAAGACTGGCAGAGCATATTGTGAAATATTGCGGAAAAGGGTCGTTAATTGGCGTAAATGGAAGGATCCAATCTCGATCTTTTGTCAACGAAGAAAGTGCGAAAGTATACATTACGGAAGTTGTTGTAGAAGATGTCCGGTTTTACAAGTTAAAGCCACGTGACAGTGACAATGCAGTATTACCGCCACAATCAGTACGAAGTGAACAAAATCACTTGAAGGACTTTATACTGCCGCAGGAGGAAGTTAATTTGCCAGTAGTATAGCCGTCTAAGCTATACATACGGAGCAAGTATTACAATTATCTGATCCGCCACTCTCCTATTGTAGTTGATGAAACTTGAACCGTATTGACTCTAAGGGAAGGGAATGATGTACTAAAAAATAACATCATCATTGCTGTTGACCGCACAGCGATGGACATTTCTCACAACTAAATATGAATTTATGAAGTAAGTAGGAAGAAGAAGCATTGTTCTATGAAATTTGCCAACTAAAAGAGCGCCAAGATCGTTCGTATCTTGGCGCATATCCTTTAAGTTGTTACATTGTAATCCAGTGTCATTAAATCACGAAGTTCATGATCATCGAGTTCAGTTAACCATTTACTTGATTGAATCAGTTCTTCTGACAATAAAGATTTCTGTGCCAACATTTTATCAATTTTTTCTTCAATTGTGCCAATCGTTACAAATTTATGCACTTGCACAAATTGGGTTTGCCCGATTCGATAGGCTCTATCTGTCGCTTGATTTTCGACAGCAGGATTCCACCAACGATCGGCGTGTAAGACATGATTTGCAGCAGTTAAGTTAAGACCAGTACCACCAGCTTTTAATGACAAGATGAAAATCGGAAACTCACCCGCCTGAAATGCCTCCACTAATCGGTCCCGCTGTGCTTTTGGCATGGCACCCGTTAAAAATGGTACATCCACATTATATAATTCACTAAAGCAATGCTGTAACAGTTGCCCCATACCGATATATTGGGTGAATATTAAACACTGTTCGCCATTGTCCACAATTTCTGCTGCCATATGCACAATACGTTCTAATTTTACAGATCGTGTAAGCATGGATGAAGCATCCTCAAACGGCTCCTTTAAATACAAGGCAGGGTGATTACATAATTGTTTAAGCTTACTTAACATTTTTAATACACGGCCTTTTTTCTGAAGGCCAGTTAATGTCTCTAACTGATCTAACGTTTCTAAAATATATCCTTCATATAAAGACGCTTGCTCGGCTGTTAATGGACAGTAAGCATGTGATTCCTGCTTTTCAGGTAAATTAAGCTGCAAATGCGGATCTCGCTTCGTTCGACGCAGTAAAAATGGCTGAATTTTTGCGCGTAATTTTTGCTTATGTTTTTCAGATTCATCTCTTTCAATAGGCAAAATGAATTCTTCGTTAAAGCGACCAAAGCTGCCTAAGTAACCTTTATGAATAAAATCAAAAATAGCCCATAACTCAGATAAACGGTTTTCAACAGGTGTACCTGTTAAAGCGATATGATGTGTACCCTGTAATTTGCGAATGGCACGGGATTGCAACGTTTGCATATTCTTAATGTTTTGGGCTTCATCGAGTACTACTGCCGTCCAGTTAATCTCTTGTAAGAATTCAGTATCCTGCGACACTGTGCCATATGTTGAAAGGATGACTTGTGGCATCTCTCGCTCGATAATTTGTGTGAAATCCTCACCCTTTGCTCGATTTGCCTGATAATGCGTATAGACTGTTAATGACGGTGCAAAGCGCGCTAATTCCTTCTGCCAGTTACCCAGTACAGATGTAGGGCAAATAATGATGGTTGGCTTTGTCGCATCAGTTGTCTCATATACATGTAGTAAATACGAAATGAGCTGCACCGTTTTACCAAGGCCCATATCATCGGCTAAGCAGGCACCAAAACTTTGTTCCCGCATAAAGACAAGCCACTCAAAACCTTCTTGCTGATAAGGTCGCAGTTCTGCTTGTAGTGAAGCGGGTGGTGCGACAGCTGGTAAGCCTTTTTTCTCTTGTAATTGATCCATATAAGATTTAAGTGATTTTTGTAATTCAAATGCAAATAGAGGATCGTCTCGAATAGCATCATCGGCATCTTCTTCTTCAAGTGGAATCGACAAATCTTCTGGTAGTTCACGGAATAATAATTCTCGCACCGTCCAGCTTTCATTTTCAGCTTGCTCCATAAGTGCACGCATTTCCTGCATCCAATTGGCATCAACACGGAACCACTCCGTACCGATACGGATAAATTCACGCTTCTCATCGACAAGCTTTTTAAATTGCTCGGCTGAAATCGATCCACCATTCATCGAAAATTGCCATTTGAAAGTCAGAATATCATCGAGACCAGCAACTTTTTTGGTTGCTACGTTCCCTGTACTTACACGTACATGCATTTTGGACTGCTTTAAATCTTTTAACCAAGCTGGCAGCACGACATCAAAGCCAAGTGCCTGAAGTCGTGCTAAATCTTCACGCAAAAATGCTCGTACCTCTAAATCTTCTAGTGTCAGATAAATAAATAGATCACTTCGGACATCTTCTAATGAAAGTAATTCTACAATTTGAGCCTGTTGCATTTGAATGTCTGTCGCGGCATCCTGCCATTTTGCAGGCAACACATCTTGTATCGGTAACATACGTTTTCGTACTGCAGGAGTCCAATAAGTTTTGGTCGTCGCAGAGCTGAGGACTGTTTCAAGAAGCCAAACATCGGAATCCGGTTCGGGTTCACTTAAGCGAAGTGATACCTTCACAGTTCCAGACTGGCGGTCCTGCTCTAGCGGCCAGCCACCGCGTGAGAAAAATGGCAGTAGCTTTGGTATATCTGATATGAAAAGTCCAGCAGACATAAGCTTTTGTGACACTGCAGTATCTAGTAGAACGTGGTCAATGTCTTCAAGCTCAAATGTTAGTGATGAAAAATCATCAGCTATTATAGCGTGCTCCCAAAGGGATGGTTCCTGCCAATAGCGTTGCAAAGTTGCAACACGCTCTAATAGCGTGTTACTGTTTTCATCCATACCAGCCCAATCAATAAAGGGGTGCTGATAGCGAGTCGAAAAGATATCGAGTAGTTCAGCAGTAGATACTTCTACAGATAAGTCCGTACGATTAGCGAGCAAGCCATACACATTCGCTTCGTATTTGAAAAAAAGCGAGGAAATGAGTGAACCTGCCTCAAGTGGTACGCCACCAGCTGTAAAGCCCTGCACCGCAAAATAACCATCACGAACTGCCTCTATATGGAGTTTGATTTTTTTCATAAATGAGGATGGGGCATTACTTAAAGTCATCATACTAAGTTTCCTTTCTCAATCTCTTCCTGTAAGGCGCGTAGACGTTTAAATTCTGCACGAATCGTTTGCATATATGTTTCAAAATAAGCCGTCTTTCCAGCACGTTTTGCAGCACTGCGCATACTTTTCCAAATTCGTACCGCTTGTTTATAATTCATGCGCGATTTTTGTTCCACCTCGGACATCGCATAAACGTGATAGAGCGGAAGTACTGTAGCCGGGGCTCCTTGTAAGACATCCTTTAAACCACACATTTCTAAATAAGAAAGTGAAGATACATTTACTTGGTGCAAGGCTGCCCATTCCTCATAACGTTCTTTTTTTATAAGGAAGAACGAAAACGGCTGTAACCCGTGCATACCGAATGCACTATAAAGAGATGCCTCCTCGTCTTCATTTAATGTGATCTCTTCATAAAGGTTCTGCAAATTGCGAACATATTGTGCTCGCTGTGCAACTGGAACGACCTCTTGTAAAAATGGACCGAGTAATGGCAACATTGTCCGTAAAATGGTCGTAAGCGAAGCGAATTCACCTGCTCGTTTTGCGAAAATAGCAAGTTCAAAAAGGTCTGACATATTTTCGATAGATATATCAGTCATATTTGCTTGCAACAATTCTTCTTTTTGCAATAATACATAAAACATGAGCTTAACCGCATGAAAAGATACATCAGAATTGTCATGCTCTAACACTATCATTGCTTCTAATTCCTGTTCACGGCGTGGTTTTTCATAAAAAATCACCGCCCATAGTAGCATATAGATTTGTAGTCGGTTTGCAAAAAGCTCTTGTCGCTCTACTAGGAATTCTCGAGCGATTAGCTGCAATGCATCATAAAAAGGGTCAGTTGCAAAAAGGCGAGAGCGTGCATTAAATTCACTAAATGTATCCTCTAGCCCATGTACACATTGTTCTACGAAATACTTCATATAAGGCGTATCAAAAGAATGGCCTGGTGTTTCGTTTAAATGACGCCAAATCGTATTGAGTATTGTCAATTCCATAAATAATTTATAAAGTGGCTGCCATTCGCGCTCAAAGGGCATGTGCCGACGAAGACGCTCTAACGCATCCGTCCGAATCGCAGATAATCCGTAACCTTCAAGAACTCGACCTGGTGGAAGCAGACGTTTCATGACTTCATCGGCCATCGTTTGCCAGCTCTCAGGACTACGCTCATCGGCAAGTGTTTTCAATTGTACAGATTTTTGCGCACGCCAAGTCGCAGACCAATTCTGCACAGAATCGAAATATTGATAAAGTGCTAGCAATGCCCCAACCTTGTGGCGACACCATTTATCCTGCGGGCAACTACATATTAATGTTTCACGAGCAAAATCAATTTCTAGTGAAGCTGGTCTTACATCCTGTACGATTGCATATAATATAGAAGTCGTCGGATTGAAGCGTTCAAATGCAATTGATTTATTACGTACTGAAAAGACAGCACGACGCACGAGCTCCTCGTCTTCTGTAGAGGATGGGTGTAGATGTTGCTCAGCCTCCTTCAATTTTGCGAATATAAATTGTTGATGTTCCTTAGCCAATTGCGAAATAGACAAAGCCAAAACCTCTCCTCCAAAAAAAAGACTGTCTCTCCATTATACGTTTAAAATCGGCGCATGATAAGTCGAATGATTAGAAAGATGTAAATAGTGGAAAAGCGTGTTAACAAAAATTTTTTTATATGTTAAAATCTGAATAATCAGATAAATAGGAGGGATGAAAAATGATGCACGTTCAATATATGAAACCGTTCTATACAAAAGTAACAGGAGAAAAGCTGCGTCTAGTCTTTGCCTATCAATATTTTTCTATTTTAAAAGATGAGGAAATTTTTCACTTCATTCCCATTGAAGGTAAAGAAATGATCATCAATCTGCATACGCAACAAATTGAAAACCTATCCGAAGTATTCGTATTTCAAAAAGGGAACCGATTCATTCGACTACCTCTTTATCAACTCTTACTGATTACAAATGTCCACGAACACCTAGTACCGATACTTGAAGGCGCAACTCTAAAATTACCTGCACCGATACATTCCTCTGTACCAGTCAACGAAATTGACCAGTTGATGGCGGAAATCGAAGAAAAAAACTTCGAATATCAAATTGACCGAGCGCTATTATATCGTGATGAAGTACTGTTTTACGAGTTACTAGAACAAAAGAACATTCAACTCGGAGGTTTCGAAAATTGAATACAAGATATATCTAACAAGCACCCATTTTCTAATGAGAAAAATAGGGTGTTTTTATCTAACTTCTAGAATATTGTTGGATAGAGTAGGGTAGAGCGGGTATGAGTGCTGAAAAAGTAGGGGAATGCTGAAAACTTGGTAGTGAGTGCTGAAAAAAGCATGTGAACGCTGAAATCCAGTTAGCGAGTACTGAAAAAAGTGTGTGAACGCTGAAATCGGGTTAGTGAGTGCTGAAAAAAACATGTGAACGCTGAAATCCAGTCAGTGAGTGCTGAAAAAAGCCAGTGCCCGCTGAAATCTAATCAGTGAGTGCTGAAATAACCAAGTAATCGCTGATAAAACAGTCTGAAATAGTTAGTACCAAAACCGCTGAAATAAACAAAAATATTACACCCAAAGGATGTGGAAATATGCTTGGCAAATGGTCGGCAACAGGGATGTCTATCTTAAGTAATATGAATCGGCATTATAATGCGATGAATAAATCACTTTTACGAATTTCTTCGGGCTATCGCATTAATAGTGCAGCAGATGATCCAGCAGGTCTTGCAATTTCAGAAAAAATGCGGGCGCAAATTCGCGGTCTGAATATGGCTGCGAAAAATATCCAAGATGGTATTTCACTAGTTCAAACAGCAGAAGGTGCTCTCAATGAAACACATGCCATGGTACAGCGAATGCGTGAGTTGGCGATTCAAGCGTCGAATGATACGTTGACAGATAGTGACCGTGAGCTGTTAAATCTGGAGTTTCAGGAGCTGAAAAAAGAAATTCACCGTATATCAAAAGATACGGAGTTCAACACAAAAACACTGTTGAACGGAGATAATGCAAAGAATGGACTTAAAATTCAAGCCGGGGCAAACGCTGGACAGACAATCGAGATGTACATTAACGATATGGGGGCCGGGGCGCTCGGTCTTGATGACACGGTATCGATTGCTAAACGCGAGGATGCAGACAAAGCAATTTCTACAATGGACAAGGCATTGAAGCTTGTTTCTGAAGAACGTTCACGACTCGGTGCTTACCACAATCGTTTGGAGCACGCATACAATGCAACGATGAACACCGCAGAAAATTTAACAGCGGCTGAATCTCGTATTCGTGATGCTGATATTGCGAAAGAGATGATGAACATGGTGAAGGCACAAATATTGTTGCAGGCAAGTCAATATGTATTAGCGATGCACATGCATCAGTCGCATTCGATTTTAATGTTGCTGGATAGTGGAAGAAAGTAATCCAATCTATAAAATTTGCAAAGGAATTATCACGTTTTGAAGGTTATAATTTTTTATGTAGGGAAAAGGTTGTAGGAAACATGCGAAAGATTTTATTATTAATCACACTATTTTTTTGCCTCTAATTACCTGCTATAGTTAGTGAAAAAGGAGAAATCGACTTGATTGTAAAACCATTCTCACCATCCCCTTTCACTCTTGGTTTAGAGGCACTCCTCGCAAGGCTTCATCCAGCACACCCACAATTTCCAAAGTTTGAACAAGAATTAAAACGCCAGCAAGCAGGTGATTTTGGCGAACAATACATTATGAATGAACTTCAAACACTCTCTACAGATTTTCAACTCTTCCATAATGTCATCCTTCCTTCAGTCTTCGCAGTGCAGATAGACATCCTCATCGTAACTCCCAATGGAATTATTATTCTAGAGATTAAAAACATAAAAGGAACCGTCCTTTTGAAAAATAACCCGAGACAACTAGTCCGCACAACTGAAACTGGAGAAGTTACAGTATTTACACATCCAGAAATTCAACTTGAACAATATATACAAGGAATGAAACACTTCCTACAGCAGCATAATATTACTATACCGATTTATGGAGCTATTGTATTTCCCTTCAATAATGTTCAAATTCAAAGAGAGGGCGAGGGGCTGCCAATCCTTATGGCAAAAGATCTACCTATGTATATACACACGCTTCCGCTTTGCACCGAGTCAACTTCCATACAAAACATCACAAGCAAAATAATGAAAAACATAAAAACAAAGACACCGTATCCGTTATGCCGCTACTATAATATCGACATTAATTCTATACAAATGGGTATTCGCTGTGAAAAATGTCTACACTATTCCATGACAAGACAAAAAAGAACTTGGCATTGTGCTAACTGTCAGCATACTTGTGTACGTGCGCATATCCAAGCTTTGCGTGACTATTACATGCTTATTGGTAACACTATTACAAATAAACAATGCCGACAGCTTTTAAATATTGAAAACACCCATCTTGCTAAACGAATTTTGCAAGCCTCTTGTAAAGTACGTGGCGGCTCCACTAAAAATCGGATTTATACTTTACCTGAGCTACCGTGACCGCTGAAATTCCAGACACAAACGCTGAAAAAACCACAATATAGTCATTAATTCACAAGTTTCAACACGGTTGCATACATGAAACGACAAATTTATTCACAGTTTCGGCTGAAAGATGTATACTATATTGCAGAACAAATGCGATTGCATTCGAAACATTCACATAAAATATCAACTCGTTTTTGAAACGAAAGGAAGTTTAAATGATGACAAAATCAATTTGTGTTATTGGGCTTGGTTATATTGGTTTACCAACGGCGGTAATGTTTGCCAATCATGGCATAAAAGTACACGGCGTGGATGTAAATCCGGCAGCAGTAAGAAGTATTCAAGAGAAAAAGCTTCATATTGAAGAGACAGACTTACAAGAGCGTTTAAATAAAGCAGTAGATGATGGGTTCCTAACAGCATCAACGACACCACAAGAAGCAGATGTGTTCATCGTTGCTGTACCATCACCGATCAATCCAGATAATACAGCGAACCTTGAGTATGTGCGTCAAGCGACGGCGTCAATAGTACCTTACTTAAAAAAGGGCAACTTAGTTATTCTTGAGTCGACTGTACCACCGAAGACGGTAGAGAACGTAATGCTACCAGAACTTATTAAAGCAAATCTTGAATTTGGTATCGATTTATTTGTATCGCATTCACCAGAACGTGTAATCCCAGGTCGTGTGTTTGAAGAATTGGTAAATAACGACCGTATCGTTGGTGGTATTGATACAAAATCATCAGAACTAACAAAAGAACTTTATGAAACTTTTGTAAAAGGGACAATACACATTACGGATGCTACGACAGCAGAGCTAGTGAAAGTAATGGAAAATACGTACCGTGATGTTAATATTGCATTTGCCAATGAGCTTGCGAAAATGGCTGATAAGTTGGACGTTAACATTTGGGAAGCCATTAAATTTGCGAACTATCACCCACGTGTCAATGTACACTTCCCAGGCCCGGGTGTAGGTGGACACTGTATCGCAGTTGACCCATGGTTCTTAGTAGAACTTGGTGGCGAGCAAGCACAAATTATCCATATGTCTCGTAATACGAATGACAGCATGCCAAGTTTTACAGCACAAAAAACGCAAGCTATCCTAAATCAACACAAAATTGCAGGTGGCAAAGTAGCTGTTCTTGGACTAGCCTTCAAAGGTAACGTCGACGATATGCGCGAAAGCCCATCTACAATCGTCATCGATGAACTAAAAAATCTAGGCTTGGATGTAATTTCTTACGATCCACACATCAAAGAAAACAAACACGTAACACAAACGCAAAGTTTAGAAGAAGCAACAAAAGATGCCGATATCATTGTTGTCTTAACGGATCATAATGAATTTAAAACACTTAACGCAGCAGAAATCACAGCAAAATCTAAAATCGTCTTCGATACGAAAAACTGTCTTAACCGTGAAAACTGGGAGCAAGCAGGCTTTGATTTCCACTTACTAGGGGATGCGAAAAACTAATGAAAGAAACAGTACTTGGCATCAACGTCAACACGGAAGGTTACGATGAATTAATGGACATGGCTTTCGAGCGCATAGAGAAAAAAGAAAAAGCGCTCGTTGTGGCCATCAATCCTGAAAAAATTATTAAAGCGAAAGAAGACCCTGCACTGAAAAAGCTTTTAAATGAAGCGGAATTTCAAATTCCAGATGGCATTGGTGTCATTCTTGCTTCAAAAATTCAAAAAGGGCAAATTCGTGAACGCGTGACGGGCGTCGATATGATGATGAAACTTTGTGAAGAAGCGGCTAAGCGAGGTAAACCAATTTTCCTTTACGGTGGGAAGCCAGGTGTGGCGGATGCAGCGAAAGCGAAGCTCGAATCATTATTTCCTTCTATTAAAATAGTCGGTACGCAGGACGGCTACGAAAAGGACGAGCAAGTTGTTATCAATCGCATTAACGAAACCAAGCCCGATTTACTTTTCGTCGCAATGGGTAGTCCTAAACAAGAGAACTGGATTAACGCGAATCGCAATCAGTTGCATCCAACAATCTACCAAGGTGTTGGCGGATCGTTCGATGTACTTGCTGGCACAGTAAAGCGTGCACCAGAGATTTTTCAAAAATTTGGTCTTGAATGGTTTTATCGATTGTTGAAAGAGCCTAAGCGTATCAAGCGTCAAATGGCATTACCATTATTCTTAATTGAGGTAGCACGAAAAAAGCGTCAATAAATTTTGAAAATTGTATTGTCGTTTGAAATGGAAAATGTTAGACTATATGTGTATAGGAATTTCCTCTATGAAATAATAGAATTCCCTGCAAGGAAAAAACGGTTGGTAGCCCAAGCGAAAAAAGCTCAAGCATATTATATGCTTGAGCTTTTTTCGTGCACCAATAATGGAAAATTAAAATTGTTAAGGAAAATAGAGGAATAGACTTGAAAAAAATCTGTATATAACCGACAATAGAGTAAGAGAGTTGGTATCCTATATTTTCCGGAAAATTTTACGTAAGTTTTCCAAAATATGATTGACAACTTTTGGCGATACAACTATACTTTTATGTGTAGTTGTTTATTTACTGCATGACTATGTAGTATAAACATAATTTTTGAACTTAAGAGGAGGAAATTTTTCTATGGCTAACCAACCAAAGAAATACAAAAAATTCGTAGCAACGGCTGCAACAGCTACTTTAGTAGCATCTGCAATCGTACCAGTTGCATCAGCAGCTGAATTCAAGGACGTTGCAGGCAGCGACCATGAAGTAGCAATCAACGCACTTGCTGAAGAAGGTATCATTAACGGATACTCTGACGGCACATTCAAACCAAACCAAACAATCAACCGCGGACAAGTGGTTAAAATGTTAGGTCGTTGGTTAGAAGCACAAGGCCAAGAAATTCCAGAAGACTGGAAAACTGAACAACGCTTCAGCGATTTAGCTCTAACAGCTGAAGAAGAACTAGTACAATATGCTGCACTTGCTAAAGATGCAGGCGTTTTCGCTGGTTCAAACGGCAAATTAAACTACACACAAAACATGCAACGTCAACAAATGGCAGTTGTTATTGTACGTGCTATTAAAGAAATCGCTGGTGTAGATCTAGTAGCTGAGTACAAAGAAGAAGGTCACGTTACTGAAATTTCTGACCTTGACAAAGCTTTCTCTGCAGAGCAACGTAACGCGATCGTAGCATTAGAGTACGCTGGTATTACTAACGTATCTAACTTCCGCCCAGCTGAAAGCGTAACTCGCGGTCAATTCGCTTCATTCTTACACCGTACAATCGAAAACGTACTTAATGCTGAAGTTGATGCTGCAGTTAAAGCTATCAATAACACAACTGTTGAAGTAACATTCGACGAAGAAGTTGGAAACCTTAATGAGCTTAACTTCGCTATCGAAGGTTTAGAAATCAGCAACAAAGCTGTAAAACAAACAAACAAAAAAGTGGTTGTATTAACAACATCTGCTCAAACTGCTGACGTAGAATACACTGTGACTTTAAATGACGAAAAAATTGGTTCATTCAAAGGTTTAGCAGCTGTAATTCCAACTGCTATTGACGTTGTTGAGCAATCAGTACAGGCTCCACTTGGTAAACAAGTAACTGTAAAAGCTCAAGTGAAAGTTGCTGAAGGTCAATCAAAAGCAGGGATTCCTGTAACATTTAACATTGTTAATGCTCAAGGTAACGCTCAAAATCCAGGTGGTTCTTTAAATCCTGCAATCGTTGCTGAAGCACATACAGATGAAAACGGTGTAGCTACTTATACTTACACTCGTTACGCTTCGACTGCTAACCAATTAGCAACTAGCGACGAAGTACAAGCATATTCAACTGGTAATCCAACAGCTCGTTCATTCGGTAAAGTTTACTGGGCAGCATTCCAACCATTAACTATTGCTGAAGTAACAGAGGGCAATACAGTTAATAATGGTGCTAAAAAAGTTTACAAAGTGAAAGCAGCTCTTGAACACACTGAATATCAAGACAGATCATTTACAATTAACGGTAAAACATATGATGCTGGAAGTTATGTAAATATCGCTTTCGAGGAAAATTTAAATGTAACTCCTGATAAAGCTGTAAAAGCAGTTGATGTAATTGATGCAAATGGAGTTAGCTTAAGCTATCCAGGTCAATTTACTACTTCTTTAGGTAACCAAAGTGACGTTAAAGTAGTAAAACTTAAATTAGATAAAAATGGTGAAGCTACGTTCACATTATCAGGTAGCAACGGTAAAGTAACACCAATCGTTTTTGCTGACCAAAAAGAAAATCCAGCAAACGCTTCTGGTCAATATGGTCGTTTCAACCCAACAGAATTATTTGCTAAGGCTCCAACAGTTGACTTCAGCAAAATCCAAGTTTTGGGTGTTAAATTAACTTCAGTGGGTACAAAAGATGCTTCAGCATACCGTACCGTACCAACGTTTGGTCAAAAAAATTCTAATTCATCTGCAAGAGTATTCTCTTATAGCGATGATGCACCACTTGCTACTGGTAAATCTGCTTCTACTAAATTAGCAGAAGATACTGCAAACACTGGTGGTCGTGACTATAAAGCTGTAGTAACTGATAAAGCTGGCAAGCTTGCTCCAAGTGGAACAGTTGTAAAAGTATCTGTTGCTAGTGGTTCAGCATTAAAAACTACTGGTCCTATCTTCTTAGTTGATAACAACCGTCACATTGTTTACCAATTAGACAACACTAAAGAAACAGAAGAGTTTGCATTAGCTACGGACTCAAAGGGTGAAGTTTCATTCACTTTATTCGGTAACAAAGATAGCTATGCAACACCGACAGTATTTGTTGAAACTGGCGATAAAACTGGTTTAGACAAAAATGACTTACAAGAAGTTGGGGAAATTGTTTACTTTGGTGATGTAAAAATTACAACAGCTAAGTTAACTGTAAATGGTAAAGATGAAACAACTCCTACTGTTACAGAAGCAGCTACATTCTCTTACCAAACAGTTGATCAAAACAATAAAGCATACTTCAACGGTACTGAGTTTAACGTTAACTTCCAAGTTGATACAACATTCTCAGCAGCAACAATTTATAATGCTAAAACAAATGCATATTTAGGTACTGTAAACCAAGGTAGCGCAGGTTCTGGTAACTTCACTGTTCGTACTGTAGATGGTATCGCTTCTATTAAAGCTGTTTCAACAAATGGTAACACAGTTAGCGTACACGCTACATCTGCAGGCCTACCAAGCTTATCAGCTTCAGCATACTTCAGCAAAGTAACTACTGAAGGTATCGCACCAGGACAATCTGTAACTGGTAAAGTAATTGCAATTGATAAAAATACTAACCGTATTTTATTATCAAACTCTAATGGTTCAGTAGTATATGAACTTTCTTATGATGATGCAGTTCTATACACAGGAAATAGTCAATTTATTGAAGATACTTTCGAGCATGATTTATCTGTAAATGATGAGTTAACATTTACTCAGGCAACTGATACAGCTAAAAAGATCTTTAAAAATACAGATGCTACATCTCGTGTAGCCTTAAAAGACGATGTTAAACTTGTGTTAGCTTATGATAACTCTGTATATGACTTTGGATCTTATTCATCAGCTACACCACCAGTTTTAACTGCTGGTACAATTGGAGCTGCTAAAAAGGCTACTATTGAAATTCAAGGTAATAACGTAACACTTAAAAACCTTGTATTAGATGGTGATTTAGAAGTAACAGATAAAGTTCGTAATGATTTCACTCTAGATAATGTAACTGTTACAGGTACAACTACTGTTAATGGTGGAGATGGTAATACATTTAATGCTACAGGTTCATCTTTAGCAGTAGTAATCCTAAACATTAAAGAACACATTGCATTAACTAACTCAACTATTACGGAATTAGTTGCTAAAGTAACTGGTTCATCAGTAACAGGTACAGGTAACGTTGCTGCAGTAACATTTGCAGCTGGAGTAACACCACCTGTAATTGATTCAGCATTAAACGCTCCTACTGCAACTAAAGAAGTACCAGTAGAAAGTGCTAAAATTACTACAACTTCTGGTGACACAGTAGAAATTACATTTACTGCTGGAACTAATACAACTGGTGTAGCTGTAACGAATGGTACAGTAGCAACTACTTCAGGTGATACTGTAACATTTACTATTTCTCCAGTTTTAGCAGCTGGTTCAGTAGTTACATTAACACTTGGTGGTAAAGAATACACTGCAACATACACAGGTGGTATCTCGGCATTAACATTTACTCGTAAATACTAAGAGTATTCGTTTAATACCGCGCACCGAGTGCGCAAATGATTCTGACAATACACTACAATTTATGAAAATACATTGAGTGAAGTTAGGAGAGAAAGGCTCTACATGGCTACGGCTGTGTAGGGCTTTTCTATTGCATCTTTAGCCTTCGCTCATGTCTTGAGCCGTAACAACTCGACTTTCAAATAGTTAATATAAATAGGAAGCAATGATTTAATGCCTTTCATTCCAAATGGAGTGAAGGGCTATTTCAAATTTTAAAGGATGAGTTCATATGGAAGAGAAACAAAAGAAAGTACCTGCAAAGAGAATTCAGCTAGTAGATGTGGTGTTGGAGAGAAAGGGTTCACAGATGTTCGAGGGGAGACGTGTGCGATCACCAGAGGATGCAGCAAACATCATTCGGTACTTCATCGGAGAAAGTGACAGGGAGAAATTTGTGGTGCTTGGATTGTCGATAAAGAATGAACCACAGCTTTTGAAGGTGGTTCACACTGAATCAATTAATGCTAGCATCGTTCATCCGAGAGAAGAAATGAAAGCACTCATAATTTTCTAATTGTACTAGCTGTTTGGTAGCTCACAATCATCCCTTGAACGATACAACACCAAGTCCAGAAGATTCAGAGGTAACTGAACGTTTAGTAGAAGCAAGTAAAATCATTGGGGTGGAAGTACTGGATCATTTGATAATGGTATCAGATTCATTCCGCTCATTAAAAGAATCAGGCTACATGTAAAGGAAGTGAAGAGTCTTGAACGCATTCAAACGATTAGCAGAAGTGATGATGGAAAAGTACGGTGTCTATGTTCCGCTTAGTGAAGTAAGCTATGAAACAGTACTTCTTTAAAAGAGGATGTAGATGAAAGGCTTGTACCAGCAGAAGTTGTTGACCATTTAAAAGGTTAAATTGGAACAGAAAGTGCTAGTTACATTGATGAAAATGGAGATGAACACCTTGTAATATTTAGTAGAAATAGGTTTTGTTGATCCTAATGAAGTCTGGTTATTAAAAGATGAGGTAATTCTCAATAAATTAGGAAGTGATGATCATGTACGTTAAAAAATATGTGCAAATACTGATAAATGTTCAAACGTTTTAGCGAGAAAAGAATACATGGGCTATTACACTAATTTCCGATCTATGCCAGTAAAGCCATTTGAGATTGTAGAAGAAGTAAAAAATCGTGATAGATGAGAATCTTTATTTACTCAATCAAATACAGGATGTAAAGCTACGAAGCGTAATTCGTCATTACATTGCCTATTTAGAAAAAATAAGTGTTGGGTGATTAACTTGTTTTTAGTTGAACTCATGACATTTCTAAGGCCGAACTCATGACAAAAATAAATTCCTGTGGGTTAGAAATTGAAAAGTGCATGCTACACATAGCATGTGCTTATTTTGCGTACCAAAAAATTGATGACATTATTTATTATTCTGCCATTAGTGGTCATGATAAGGGGGGGGAGGCATTCCTATGGGAAAAAGTATTCATAGCGACTGTAATTGCAGTTATAACAGTGCTGAGCTGACAGGTGAATTGAAAAAGGAAGCTGAAAATAATGGGAAGTAATTAAAGAAGAAGGTAATGAGCGAAGAACGTTTATTATCTTTTTTTTCATTAATGTGCATTTTGAAGGAGAAAAAACATGACAAACCCAATAATAACAACATTTCTTACATTGTAGAATATAGTAGAAGCGTTGTATTGACCGTTGAAAGTTACACAAGGGATGTAAAGAGCTATATCGCCTTTTAGCAGCGTGTGAGGCGGGAAGGTTCAGTAATCATCAACCGATACTTAATTGACCGTTTTAAGGAGCAATTACAAGCGCAGAACAAATCACTAGCTACGATTAATAAGACAACCAATTCACTCAAAGTATTCAATGATTTTTTATTAGAGCAGGGATTAGGAAAGCAACAGTACATCATTTTAAAGCGTGATCGAATCAAAATTGCTTACTAATTAAAGAAAGAAATTGAAATTCTGACAAAGAAACAAGTATAAAAAGTACTGAATCAGCTAATAAGCGAAACCACCAGAAATCGTTGTATATTTTTAGTTTTATTATTTACAGGCATACGTGAAAGTGAATTCATTCACTTTCAATTCAGAGACATTGATCGCTTCACAGGTCATCTGGAAGTTAATGGAAAAGGTGGCAAACAGCGCATCATTCCGTTGCGTCAAGACGTGCTGGAAGCAATTGATGAGTACCTACAAGGGGAACGGAACGACAGCAAACACAAAGAAAGTCCCTTTCTATTTTTGAGCCAACGGGCAGGGAAATTGTACAGAGAAGGCATCCGACAGATGTAGCAGGAAATTGGCTCAAAACTTGGATTTCCAATTTACACATACATAATCCGACACCCATTTGCGACAAGGTTAATTGAAAAAGGTGTAGACATTGTTACGGTTTCAAAACTTTGGAGTACCCATTAGCAGTAAGTAACGCTGTCTTTAGTGACATGGGACAAAAAATGTGACAACTTTCTATGTTAAGAAATAGTAACCATATAAAAGACTGAATATGATTCAAAAAGTACATCAATAAAACCTAAAACTCTCTAACGAAAGTGTCATACTTAAAAGATGGAGAGAAAGAGTATGTTCTTATTCCAGAGAGGCCTGGTGGAGATGTAAAGTTTACTTTGCAAGCGGCATATTAGTAAAAAGCTAATCCAAAAGTAGTCGTTGAATGTAAAACTGTAGTTTCAATAATGAAAAAGACTGTAAAAAATTAATTCTGGAAATCAGAAATTTTCTACATAAGAGTATTTATCTTTGGGACATCATTTTCTCCTTTTAAATTTATATGTGAACTTATTTATTTTTTCGAAAAATGGTGTACTCAATGTATTATTTTTGAAGCGGAAAAACTAAAAAGTTAGTTTTCGATGAATAAGAAAGATTCATTAACTAAAAGCTGTGTCATTGGTAGAAGGAAAGGGTCCTTGAAATAGCTTACCTACACCTCTAAAAATCACAAAAAATTAATAATATTGTTTGCGATGATAATGATGTTTGATATCGAACCTGAGAGGACGGCAAGTTTTACGACATTTAAGTGCTAATTTATAGTATAATAACCATGCATGTAAAATAGAAGTAAATTAAGGAAGGTAGAGTTTAATGACATTTACTGAACCAGTACGAAAATATATATTGTCGGGCATGGTGGCATTTGTTGTAATTGGTCTGATTGTGGCGAATGTTATGGCCAGCAAGCAGGATGAGGAATTTGCAACGAATGGGGTACTATATAGTCAGGCCGTACAATTACAAACAGATGGCAATTATGAAGGGGCATGGGAAGCTATTTCTCAGGTTTTAAAGGCTGAGCCGAATTCGGAGATTGCAAATTATTTAGCAGCAATCATCTCTGTTAATAAGGGTGATGCAAAGCAAGCGGCGATATATATGCAAAAAACGTTAGATATTAATCCATATAAGGCTGAAGATGCGATGTTTATGATTCAATTGGGCGAGGTATTTGTAGCTGCTGAAAGATACGAGGATGCAAAAACTGTACTTCTGAAATGCCAAGAATCGGCTTGGACATTAGAGCAAATGCCAAATTATCAAGAGCACGTTACTTCATTACTAGCACAAATCGAAAATCCGCAATAAAGGAAGGTACATAAAAATGAGTAAGTTCTACGAAAAAGTAGCTTATCACGATGTGGAAGAAGATTTACAATCACAAAAATCTATAGACAAATGGATATTTAGATTACTTCTTATTGTTATTGGCTTAGTTCCATTAATTGTGATGGCAAGTGTTATTGAAGTCCAATCACCGCTTATTACAAATTTAAGTGCCTTAACAGGTGGGATGAAAGGTGATCTCTTTACATACTATAAGGCTTTAACATTACTAATAATTACTGTGATAGCAAGTTTAATGTTCTTAGCGAAAATTTTGTTTATGAATGGCGAAATTCGTAAAACAAAATTGAATTATGCGATTGGTGCATTTGCTGTAGCAATTGTATTGTCTACAATTTTTTCACCGAATATTTCTATCGCACTAGATGGTTTATCCAACCGATCAGACGGTGCAATTAGCTGGTTATGCTACCTAGCGCTATTCTTCATTGCAATGAATATTGACTATCCGAAAAAGGCTATTCAATATATTGTATATGCAACAATTCCATTTGTTTTAATAAATCTTATTATTATTACATTGAATTTTTACGGTAAAGATTTACTTCAAAAAGTTTGGGCTCAAAAGTTCTTTACTTTATTTTTACCTGAGGGAGCATCTTTAAGTGAAGGATCGGTGTTATTAGGAACATTAAACCACGGGAACTATATGAGTGGGATGTTTGCAATTATTGCGGTAATGTTTTTATCTAAAAGTATAATAGATCAGAAGATATTTGATAAAGTCTTTAGTTTTATTATGGCTGTACTTTCTGTATTTATAGTATTCATGTCTTTATCAACTAGTGGTTTCTTAACTATACTAGCAATGATGATTTTACTCCTATGGATTGCATTTAAAAATGAAAAGAAAGTAGTTGCTTTCATCCAAATTGCCGCATTCTGTGCTATCTCAGTAGCTAGTATTCATGTTTTAGCGGGAGAAAATTCGAAAGTT
Organism: Lysinibacillus sp. NPDC097287; assembly: GCF_044761695.1. NCBI lineage: Bacteria > Bacillati > Bacillota > Bacilli > Caryophanales > Bacillaceae > Lysinibacillus > Lysinibacillus sp. NPDC097287. The sequence continues at coordinate 308,406 of NZ_JBIWCX010000003.1, read as the reverse complement.
TGGGATGAAACATTTGGATTCTTTATGTCTAGTAATCCATATAAAGAGGAGGCAGTGGTTTTAAACGAAAGTCTTTTCAATTTTGACAACCGAGCATATGCATCTGACAATAGCTTTGAGCTGCCAGAAATCGCAGGCACAGGTATTGGTGCTGGTTCAGGGCGTGTTTATATTTGGACATATACCATGGAGTTAGTCAAAGATAGACCTCTTCTTGGTTACGGTCTTGATACATTAATGTACAATTTCCCACATTACAATAAAGATGCAAGAGCGAATCTTGAAACCGAAGCGGTTATTGTGGATAAGCCTCATAATATGTATGTTGGCGTTTTGTATGGTACAGGGATTATAGGGTTTATTGCTTTTTTAGTGTTAGTAGTATTTACTTTATCGAAGAGTCTTAAACATATTTTAATAGGAAACAGTAGTGTTACTGTGTTAGCTATAGCGGTATTAGCCTTCTTATTCCAAGCAATATTTAATGATACACTGCCGGGAATAGCAGCGCCGTGGATGATTGTTATGGGGTTGATAATGACAAATAAAAAAGAGTTTTCTATAGGAAATTAAGATAATAGAAAAGTGGGAGGAATAACGTTGTTCCTCTATTCTTTTTTCAGTTAGTAACTATATCGGTAATGAAATGGTTTTAATAAGGAGTATGCAAAATGTTGGATTCAGTGGTAACGCAAATAAAGTATATTTTTTCTCAAAGGTCTTTAATAAATCAATTTACGAGAAGAGAAATTTCGAACAGATATAAAGGGTCTTATTTAGGAATGATTTGGTCATTTATCACACCATTAATGATGTTAACAATTTATACTTTTGTATTTAGTGTTATATTTCAAGCGAGGTGGGGTACAACTGGGGAAACTAGCAAAGTTGAATTTGCTCTTATTTTATTTACAGGTTTAATTGTATTTAATGTATTTTCGGAAGTTGTATCAAGTGCACCTAATTTAATAATAGCCAATAGTAACTATGTAAAAAAAGTAATATTCCCTCTAGAAATACTACCCATTGTTGCTTTAGGCTCCGCTCTTTTCCAAACATTAATCAGTTATTTAATACTTTTGTTGGCGATTTTAGTATTAACAGGGACGTTTTATTGGACTGCTTTACTTTTTCCAATAATTATTTTACCGCTACTACTAATTTCTTTAGGACTAGCATGGTTTTTAGCTTCTTTAGGTGTGTATATAAGAGATATAGGTCAAATTATTTCTATTGCCGTTCCAGCATTAATGTTTATGAGTCCAATATTCTACCCTATATCTTCAATCCCAGAAGAATTTCAATTCATTTATTCTTTAAATCCAATTACTTATGTAGTTGAAGATATGAGAAGAGCCATTATTTGGGGCCAACAGCCAAATTGGAGTTGGTTAATTATTGAATTTTTTGTAGGCTTAGTAATTGCTGTTTTAGGATATATTTGGTTTAAAAAGACGAGAAAGGGTTTTGCAGATGTCCTCTAGTAATAATGTTGCAATAGAAGTGAAAAATTTATCTAAAAAATATCAAATATATGAAAAGCCAATAGACCGCCTAAAACAAACTTTATCATTTGGTAATAAAATGTATTATCGAGAATTTAGTGCATTGTATGATATTAGTTTTGAGGTTAAAAAAGGACAAACTTTTGGCATAGTAGGACAAAATGGTTCAGGAAAGAGTACATTGCTTCAGATAATAGCAAAAACTTTAACTCCTACTGAAGGTGAAATTAAGGTAAATGGTCGTGTTGCAGCTTTATTAGAGTTGGGAAGCGGTTTTAATCCAGAATATACAGGACGAGAGAATGTTTATTTAAATGGTTCTATATTAGGTGTTTCAAAAGAAGAGATGGACGTTAGATTTTCAGAAATTGAAAAGTTTGCAGATATTGGAGATTTTATTGATCAACCAGTAAAAACTTATTCAAGTGGCATGTATGTACGTTTAGCCTTTGCAGTAGCGATTAATGTTGATGCAGATATTATAATTGTAGATGAGGCATTGGCAGTGGGAGATATGTTTTTCCAAGTAAAATGTTATAAGAAGTTTGAAGAATTTAAAAAACAGGGGAAAACAATATTACTAGTTACACATGATTTAAGTAGTGTGATTAAATATTGTGATAATGTATTAGTTTTAAACGATGGAGAATCTTTAGGGGTATACAATGCAAAAGAGGGTGTAGATTTATTTAAAAAGCTTGTAGTTAATTTACATAAACCTACACTAACAAATGAATATGTTAAAAAGGAAGTTCAATTAGATGAATGGAAAAGTTTTTATCAAATCAATTCTGGCCATCTAAATTATGGTGATAATAAAGCTGAGATTATTGATTTTGGGATTTTTGATGAATTTGACGAATTAACTTCAACAATAGAAAAAGGAAGTGAATGTCAATTCAAAGTAAGAGTACATTTTGAATGTTCATTAGAATTTCCTATTTTTGCATTTACAATTAAAGATTTAAAAGGTACTGAAATCACAGGTACTAATACAATGGTTGAGAATATTGTAATTGATACATCTAGAAATGGAACGATAATGGAAGTTTCATTTACTCAAAAAATGAGTCTACAAGCTGGTAATTACCTTTTATCATTGGGATGTACGGGTTTTGAAAATGGTGAATTTGTAGTATATCATCGATTATACGATATTATTTCGTTTCAAGTAATATCTTCTAAAAATACAGTAGGTTATTTTGATTTAAACTCTATGATTGAAATATCCACTATACAATAGGTGAAAAATATGATTGAGCAAATTGGAAATGTGAAAATGAATTTAACATATTATACAGGGGAAGATCAATATAGTGATGGAGAGATTGAAGATGAGTTACTAAGAATCGTTCAAGGCCATAAAGATTTTGATGATGTGATAAAAAATGATACGAGGTGGCCTATTTTATATCACTTATCTAAATATAGAGAACATATTATTGAATGGTATCCATTTAATGAAAATAGTGATGTTCTAGAAATAGGAGCAGGTTGTGGAGCTATTACAGGTGCGTTAAGTAGAAATGTGAAGAGCGTGACATGTGTAGAATTGTCTAAAAGACGTTCGCTTATTAATGCTTATAGGCACCAAAATTCGGAGAACATTGAGATATTTGTTGGTAATTTTAACGAAATGAAATTTGAACGCAAGTTCGATTATATTACATTAATTGGTGTTTTAGAATATGCCCCTTCATTCTCCAATTCAAGTAAACCATTCCATGAATTTTTGAATTATATTAAAAGTTTATTAAAGCCAAATGGTAAATTATTTATTGCTATTGAAAATAAATTTGGTTTGAAATATTGGGCAGGAGCACGAGAAGATCATACAGGTGAATTTTTTGATTCAATTGAGGGATATAGGGAGCCCAAAGGAGTATGTACATTTTCAAAGAATGAGTTACAAAGATTACTAGAAGAATGTATGTTAGGTAATACCGAATTTTATTATCCTCTTCCAGATTATAAACTACCATTTCAGATTTTTTCAGACAATAGGAAGCCTAAAGCAGGTGAGCTTAGAGATTTAATCCATAATTATGATAATGACAGGTTTGAATTATTTAATGAAGATATTGTGTATGATTTATTAAATATAAATGATAATTTTAGTTTCTTCGCCAATTCTTTCCTAATCATTGCTAGTGTAGAGTAGGGGGAATTATTTTGAGGATTAATAGTATAAAATATAGCATTAATCGTAGAGAAGCTTTTCAATTAAAAACCATAATATATGAAGAAAAAAATTCGAAATATGTGTTAAAAGAAGCGTACTCTCAAGCGGCAAAGAGTCATTTAGAGAATATATATAATAATTATGAAGAATATAAAGAATCTTTTTTTAATCCAGTTGAAGTAAAAATGCAGGATAAAGGCATAGTTTTTCCTTTTGTTGAGGGAGAGAGTCTTGATGGAATTTTAGTTCAAAAGCTTTTTAATAAGGATAAAAATGGGTTTGTAGAAAAGCTTAAGTGGTATAAGTCCTTATTTTTAAATGAAGAACAATGTGCTTTTTATCAAACAATCGACTTTAAAAATATTTTCGGTGATGCTTCAAACCTTGAAGGTATTGCAGCTATGAATTTGGCTAATGTTGATTTGAATTTTGATAATATAATCTTCTTAGAGAAAGATACTAAAATAATAACTATAGATTATGAGTGGATTTTTAAATTCCCCGTACCTATTGATTATATAATTTATAGAGCAGTATTGATTTTTAAGACAAAATATTCAGGGCATTTTGCTAAAGAACTTATAATTGAAGAAATTTTTGAAATGTTGGAAATGGAAACAGCAAATATTCCTTATTTTGAGGAAATGGAGAGTAATTTTTCGAAATATGTTGGAAAAGATTTTGAAGAGTACAAATTAAATTATTTAAAGAACAATATAAAAATAGATGAATTATATAATGAACAATCTCCAAAAGACTTTATGCATATTTTTGTAGAAAATGATTCTGAAGAACTTAATTATAATATGGTAGCTATTGAATTGAACAATGAGTATAAAGATTATGCTTTAAAGTTAAAAGGTTTAGATATTAATAGACTTAGATTAGAGCCATGCTATCAGCAATCAGTAATATCTTTAGAAAAAATCGAGATTTTTTCTAAAGATATCGGTAAAGAAGATTTGCATTTGATTAAAACTATATCCTCACAAAATATGTATAAAGATTTGGAGACAAGAAATTTAATAAAATTACCATCTCAAAATTCTTTAAAGCTAGTTAGTTTAGGAAAACATCCTATTATATATATTAATAACATATCTCAAAATATAAATAGAGAATTACATGTGAACGTTAGATTGAAAATTATAAGCGGTATCCCTGAGAATCACTTAATAGATATTATTGATGAGAAAGATATGAAAATATCGAATATTGAAAATGAAAATGATTCTTTAAATCGTAGTTTAAACGAAAAAAATCTAGAAATAACTCATTTTGAAAATGAAATTTTATCAATGAAAAATGAAATTTTATCAATGAAAAATGAAATTAGTAAAGTAGAATTTGAGAAACAATTAGTAAACAAACAATTAGAATCATTAATGAATTCGAAATCGTGGAGAATAACAGAACCAATGAGAATGGCTGGTAGAATGTTAAGAACAGGAAAGAATCAATTGAAAGTAGTAAGTAGAAGGTTTAAAAGATTTATTTTTTTATTTGCGAAGAAATTACCTTCACCTTTAAGAAAAGTTGCTAAAAAGGTTTATTTGAATAGAGTTAATCAAAAGGCAATGTTAAATCAAGAAACAGAATTAATCAATGAAGAGGGATTAAAAAAAGTATCTATAATTATCCCTGTTTATAATAATATCGACTATTTAGAAAGTTGTATATTATCTGCAGTTAATCAAACATATGAGAATAAAGAGGTTATACTTGTTGATGATTGTTCTCCAATGTCAGAAGTTGAAACAATTTTAAACAATTTTAAACATTATGATTTTGTTCGTATTTATAAAAACGAGAGAAATATAGGAATATCTGCCACTCAAAATGTTTGTTTAGCAAAAGCAACAGGTGACATAATTGCTTTTCTAGACTGTGATGACATATTAATGTTAAATGCTGTGGAAGAGTCTTTAAAGTATTGGGAGCCAGATACTAAATATTCTTTTTCAAACAGAATTCATATAAATGATGAATCACAAGAGATTGGGAGATTTGGTTGTGATCATCTTCCAAAAGATAGTATTTTTGAGGATCATTTGGATGTTAGAATGTATGCCTCGCATTTTAAATTAATAAGTAAAGATGTATTTGAAAAGGTTGGTATTTTTAATTCAGAATACGACGGAGCACAAGATTATGATATGGTGCTTAGAGTAGCATTCCATTACCCTAACAACGCATTTGTACATGTACCAAAGTTTTTATACAAACATAGAATCCATGACAAACAGACTTCGGAAACCGTTAGAGAAAAACAATATGCAATGTCAATTAATATAAGCAATCAAGCGAAAATGCGCAGAGATATAAAAAATGGAACTTTCCATAAATTTATTTCTTTTATTATGGTTTCATATGGTAAAGAAGATCAAACTTTAATGTCTATTCAATCTATTAAAAAGACAGTGAATATCCCACATGAAATTATTTTATATGAGAATGGTTCTTCTACAACCTGTGTAGAGTTTATTAAAAAGCATATTGAACCAATTCCAAATGTAAAAGTTATATATTCTGATAAAAATATTGGGCCGTCATTAGGTAGGAAAGAAGCACTCAATTATGCAAGGAAAGGTAGTTATTATATATCATTAGATAATGATATTGAAGTAACTGAAGGCTGGATTGAGGAATTGCTTGTTAGGGCTGAAGAAGATGACAATATTGGTTCGGTCACTTGTAGAGTAATGTTTCCTAATCAAACATTACAGTTTACAGGTGGGTTTGAGGAGATAAATGATGGAAGAGTAGAATTTAAGCTTTATAATATTAATAAAAATGTACATGATTTGAGTACTTTAGAAAGATATAATACTGATTGGAATCCAGTAGGAGCTACTTTGTTTAAAGGATGGTTTCCGATAGTAGAGGGTTATCCTAACGTCTATGAAGATGCAGCAATATCGTATAAATTACGTAAAGAGGGAAAGCTGTTAGTTAATTCACCTAATTCGTTATTAATTCACCATCATATTATGTTTGATGAAGAGAGAAAAGAAAAAGAGCAAGATTATTTGAATTTTAGATATCATCCAAAATTAATGTTAAAATCTATATCTCAATTTTATGCTGATAATAATTTAATTATTAATGATGATTATGTATTCTCTACAAACGGATTAAATAATAGAAAAATGGCTAATGAGGAAATTACGGAAGTATTTAAAAAAAGTATAAAAGAAGAAGTTTCTAACTAAATTAAAAAGGATAGCTATATAATGCAGATTTCTATAGATATAATTGTTGTAATCTATAATTCTGAAAGATGGATTGAAGATTTTTTGAATTCCTTAAAAAAACAAAATTATCCTTTAGAGAAGATTCATTTAACATTTATTGATAATAATTCAAAAGACAATTCATATGATTTGTTGAATAGTTGCATTTTTAAGGGGAAGTTTGGGAGTTATGCGATTTTAAAGCAAGAAAAAAATCTTGGATTTGGAGCTGCTAATAATATCGCAGTGTCCAAAACTGATCAATCGTATATTTATTTTTTAAATATTGATACAGAGTTACATCAAGATACATTAGTAAACTTAATAAACCAAGCTTTGATAGATGATGGTATTACAGTCGGAGCATGGGAGTCACGACAATTTCCCTATGAACATCCAAAGCATTATAATCCAGTAACACTTGAGGTTTCTTGGAGTAGTGCAGCTGCTTTATTAGTAAGAAGAGAATGTTTTCAAAAGATAGGTGGCTTCGATGAGGAAATATTCATGTATGGGGAAGATGTAGACTTAAGTTGGAGAATTAGAAATGCTGGTTATCAAATTTTATATGTACCAAAAAGTATAATTTATCACTATACTTTTGAGAAAAGTAATGTTAACAAAGAAAATGAGCTTTTAAATATAATAAATAGTAATTTATTTTTAAGATATAAATATGGGAGTTTTAAAGATATTATTTTAGGTTACGTAATGTGCTTACTATGGACGATAAAGCATAGGAACTTAAAATTCTACTTAAAATTGGGCCAGATACTAATGAAGTCATTTTCTAAGATGTTTAAAAGTAAACGAAATAACATGGAGGGGAATTTTTGTGGTTGGAATTATGAAATTCATAGACTAGGCCATGAATTTCATAATGCCTTACCAATTGAAACCCCACTAGTATCTATCATTGTAAGAACGAATCAACGACCTGAAATGTTAAAGGAAGCGCTAACTACCATAAAGAATCAAACATACGAAAATATAGAAATAATTGTCGTAGAAGATGGTTTTCCAAAATCTAAAGAATTAGTGGAAAACAATTTTAAGAGTTTAAACATTAAATATTATGCTACGAACGAAAAAGTTGGTAGAACAAAACTAGCTAATATAGGTTTAGCACTTGCTACAGGGGAATATTTTAGTTTTTTGGATGATGATGATTTATTATATGCAGATCATATAGAAGTATTAGTTACTTCTTTAATAAATAATCGTAGTTACAAAGTAGCGTATAGTGTTGCATTTGAGACACCGACAAAGTTAATTTCTATGAACCCATATATCTATGAAGAAGTATGCTATAGTATTGAGTTTAATTTGAAATTTAATAAGCAATTATTATTAATTCAAAATTACTTTCCAATCCAATCTGTTTTATTTTCTAAAGAGATATATGATGAATTAGGAGGAATGGATGAATCTTTGGAGGTTTTAGAGGATTGGGATTTTTGGCTTAAAATTTCTACTATGTACGAGTTCTTGTATATTGAAAAAATTACTTCCATTTATAAAGTTCCTTTTCAGAAAACAGCTTTTTTAAAAAGAAAACAAGAACTAATTGAGCAAACAAAATATATACGTGAAAAATATGCAGTGGAAAATATACAAATACCTTCTAAGCAAATTAATTTTAAAAAGAAGATAGTATCAAACTTTAAAATTAATCAGTGTGAAGTGGTGAAAATTTTAAAATTTAAAATCAAACAAAAATTTTGATGTTACCGCAAGGATTTCATTTTCGTTTGGTAGGTGAATATATCATAGAACCTGCTGTATTCGGAGTTTATTCGCGGCTATTTTATAGAGAGCTACAATCATAAAAATTTTATGAAGCAGGAATAGACGTGGCTGTTGCACAAGATAGACAATCATTGCCATACTAGGAGAGTATTTTATGTGGATTGAACTTGCCCAGTAATACGATCAATGTTCGATAATACTTACATATGATGTATTTAATTCGTAAAATTGTTATTTTTTTACATAACACGGATATGCTAATACTTATCATGAAAATGTAATTTTGGATATGATTAGTATTGGCATAGGGGCAATGGATGAATAAGAGTTGGTGACGATTACACATGAATACTTTTTGTTAAAAAGGTATATGAATGTTTATATGAAAGAGAGATTTGGAGGAGTAGATTAATGAGTGATAGTAAAAGTCTTCTATTAGTGGGGAGGCGAAAATATTGTTTTCTTTAAATCAACAAAAAAGAATTAATCTAAAAATATCTCTGTTTGTTATTATAGTAATTTCTTCGCTTTTTCAATTTGTGGCATTTGAGAACATAATAGTAGATATTTATGGTTGGCATTTATCTCAGCCTGAAACAATACAGGGAGGGATAGAACTGCTCATATTACTTTTGGTTTTCGCCTTAGTCATATTAGTTTTTAAACCATACATCTCTTTGTTTTTGGTATTCCTTTTATCGTTACTTTATTTAAAATTCCATCAAGTCTTAGTGAGTACGATTGTAACTTATACTTATATAGAGTGTATTATAGTTTTGGGAGGCTGTATTCTTTCGATTTTTAAAATATCTAGGGGGAAAAATATTTCAAATTATCTTGCTTATTTCGTAGTAGGGTTATCTTTTTGGAGCATGTTTGCTATGTTTCTTTCTTTATTAGGAAAAGGAACAATTGATGATTTGAGAGTTCTTACAGTTATTCTTTCGATTTTCAGTCTGCTTTACTTTATTAAAAAAAAGAAAGTACCTTTTTTAACATGGAGAATAGTTCAGTCAGTATATAGATTCAATCGTGGGGAACTAATGTTAAGTTCTTTTTTATTGAGTTTAATTCTGGTAGAATTCGCTAAATCTAATAGAGCGATAGACTATGACTCTATATGGTATGGATTAAGACCAGAGCATGTATTAGTGGGTACTAATTCATTTTTCGATAATTTAGGCTTAGTACAGTTTGTTCATTATTATCCTAAGTTGATGGAACTTTTTTTTGTACCAATAAGTGGACTTGGTGATTATAGTTTTATTTATGCAGCTAACACTATAATCTTTTTATTGCTAATAATATTAATATTTTCCTTTGCTAAATTAATGGGAACAAGTGATTTTGAAGCTCTTTTTCTGTCATGTTTATTATCTAGTATTCCAACCATTGCAAATATGGCTTCCACAGCTAAAACAGATTTATTTACATCCTTTTTATTGTTGTTAAGTGCATATTACTTTTTACTTTTATTGAGAAAACCTATTTATTATAAGTATGCCTTTATGATTATTTGTCCTCTTATCTTATCATTAGGAGGAAAAATAACGAGTTTTCTATATGTTCCTTTGCTAGTTTTAGGTATGTTGTTATTATTGTTTTATTATTTAGTGCAAGATAAAGAAAAAGCGTTAAAGTTTTTTGGTATGATGAAGAATAGGGTTTTAAAAATTCTAAAACTTGAGATTGTTATTCTTTCGAGTAGTTTATTTGTTTTAGGGGGGATATTTTACAGAACGTATATTTTGACAGGGTATCCAACCTTTCCACTATTAATTAATTTATGGGATAGGTTAGGATTTGAATTGAAATATCCATTCAATAAAATCCCTCAGTTACCTGGTTTTTCTGAAGAGACGTTTACATATATAGGTAGATGGTATAATTTGTTGTTTGATCCAAAGGATTTTCCTCATATTATTAACTCATGGACAGGAAATTTATCATTTTATATGTTAGTTGTTTTTATATGCTTGCTAATTTTTCGTCAAGTAAAAATGCGGAATTTACTTCTGAATGACTTTATCATTTTTCTACCTTGGTTAGTATCAGGTGTGATTTCTGCTTCAATTTTTAACAAAGGTGGGGATGGTAATTATTACATCGTTCCATTGATTTCTACATCTCTAATTTTTTATGTAGGATTCACTAAATTGAAAAAAAATCTTATTAAAACTATGATTTACTTTTCTTTAGCATTGTTTATTCCAACCCAAACAATGATAACTTTTGTTTCGCATTGGTCTTGGCAATGGGGAACTGATGTGGTTAATTATTCACTTGTAGAAAAAGAGCTAGATGATGATGTAAGAAATAAAGAGATGTTCCAAGAGTCTGGATTAACTGAAATAGAAACATATATTGTTTCTAAATCCGATAAAGCTAGAGCAGTAGGATTTGGTACAAATGAAGTTTCAGAACAAGTATTGAATCATCTTTCTTGTCGTTTTGAAAACATTAATGGTGGGTTGGGTTCAGCGTGGTATGGTAACCCTGAAATTGTTTCATCTGAAGATGAATTTTTAAGGTATTTAAAGTGGGCTGAAATTGATTATGTGATAATCCCTAAAGAAAAAATAGAAGGGTTTGATCCTGTGTTTATAGTCTATAATAATTTGAAGAAAATGGGAGGGGAAGAGATTGAATCGAGGGATTTTTATTTACTTGATATAACTCTCATTAAAAGTCAAATATATAATATAGACTGAATAAAAAAGAGTTGACTTTCAACTTATTAATTTATTCATTATTTTAATTATTATAGTACACAACCTGTTACATGTTTTGGGGAATATGACTATATCATTCCATCTAACGAAAATAGAGTTGAATTACCGAATATGACAACCCTTATTTTCCCTTTAATGAACCTTTTAAAGGAGAGAGTCGCGCTATCTTTTGAATTAAAGTTTGAGGTAGCTCTTTTTCCTTTTTCTCTAAATTGGATACGGGGAGTTAAGGTAATGTAAAAATGTATATCATTTAATGAATACCCACAATCAAACAAGTGATTAGATATTTTCCGTTTATAGAATTTAATATTAAATAAATAGGGAGATGTATGAGTGAAAAATTTTTTAGAAGAATTTAAGTTTTTTTGTGAGAAGAAAAAAATAATATGGCCTACTATTTTTCTGTTAATACTATGCTATGGATATGAAATAGTAAATTTCACATTATCAATTGATGAAGAAAAAGTAAATTATAGAGGGAATGATTATGCTCCATGGTTTGTACAGGGAAGGATTGGTATAGGCATAACCAAGTTGTTATTTTTAAATACTGCGTACATACCATACTTAACTACTTTATTAGCAGCTGTATTTATGGCTATTTCAGCATTAATTTGGGTTTACATAATAAATAAATTATCGATAAATAGATTGTCTAAAATATCAATGGTTATTTTTATAGGAATGTATTTAGCACTGCCAAGCGTGAATGCCTCTTTCTTTTCATTCAGCACTTATAACTTGGAAATTGCTTTAGGACTGATAGTAGTTCCAATGAGTATTATTTATATAATAAGAGCCACTGAAAACAAGAAACTAAATATACTTTGGGCAAGTATATTTTTGACGCTAGCGATATCATTGTATCAAGCGTTTACAACTGTATTTATGTTAGGGGTAACAATTGTCTGTTTTTTGTGGATATATTTTGGGCAAAAAGAGGATAGCAAAAAATTTATCTTTAATGCGATTATTACTTTTATTTCAAGTCTAATACTCTTTTATCTAATAGAAAAACTGTTTCAACTCTTTTGGCCAAGTAGTGGTTATGTGGATGGTTTCATTAGATGGGGAAATGCACCAGCAAAAGTAATAATTAATGATATATATCAAGGAATGTATCAGAAGTTTTTTAATATAAATATATTAGATAATATTTTATTCTTTTCACTAATTGCTATGGTTATGATTCTTATGTTAATGCTATTTAATCAAAGAAGCAGCGACGAAAAGAGTTTATTGGTAACAATATTTTTAACTTTACCTATACTTCCGTTTTCTTTATGTATATTAACTGGTAATATGATGCCTTATAGAACTTTATTAGCTTTACCTTTATTCGTTGCTTTTGTATGGTTTTTTGTAATTTATTTACTAGAAAAAATAGTATGGGTTAAGGGGATATCTGTAATAGTGATATGTCTTTTATTATTTGTCCAAATCCAATCTTTAAATATGATTTTTTATGGTGATAATGTAAGATACAAAATGGATGAAAATATTGGAAATGTTATTTCGGAGGATATTCTAACAAGTTCAAGAGGAGATTTATCAAAACCAGTAGTGTTTATAGGGGCATATAGTCATCAATCAAATCCAAGAATTATTGAGTTTGATACATTGGGAGCATCATTTTTCGAATGGGATAATGGGAACAATGTTAGAATTCATAATTTCTTGCGGATATTGGGATATAAATTTTTGGAACCATCTGCAGAAATGATTGAAGAATGTGTTAATGAAATAAATATGGATGAAATACCTAATTGGCCTCATGAAGGAAGTATTATTGTAAATTCAGAATATATTATAGTTAAGTTATCAGAACCATCAGGCTCTTGGTATTATGTAAATTTACCTCGGTAGCTGATTTTGTTTTGTAACAAGAGTAGTCCACAAATTTCCTTTTGTAATTATTTATTTAAACTTATATAGTGCGATTTCGATATAATTAACTTAATATGGAATAGTTTGCATAACTATAGGGTTGATACATTGGAGATTTTAATAAAAGAAACAATTAGGAAGTGATTTTATTATTAAGTTTTTAAAAACACTGAACTTGAAAGAACAGTTAGTATATGCGGTTATAACTGTACTATCACTGGCAATATTTATATATTATTTGTCGTTAAACTACAAGATTAGCTACCATGACGAAGTAGGGTATTTTAATTTCGCAAAAGATATACAAAATTTAGGTTTGTTTGAAATTCAAAATGAACTGAGAACATATTTATATTCATTCATTATTTCCCTTTTTTTAGTTGTTTCATCGAGCGAGGATGCATTTATTAGTAAAATATTGATGAGCATTTTTCAGTATGGGGTATATCTATATACAATCTTTTTTTTGGCGGTAAAATCTATAGAAAGATTTAAAGTTGAAAACCAAAAGAAGGTATTTTTGTTTATTACGGGGTTTGGGTTATTGAATCCTTATTTAATTCAATCAACTACACTTTTTTTAACAGATATATTGGCAACTTGTTTTTCGGTACTGGCAATTGTTATCGTTCAATTTTGTGATAATACAAAATTTAGAAATAATTTTATTGCATTTATCCTTATTTATTCAGCAATTATGATAAGACCATCATCTCTTATTTTCTTACCTATAATTTTAGTATTGATAGTTTATAAAATCGTTAAATATAGTGAGAGGAGAAAAAAAAGATTATTTGTAGAATGCGCTTTTGCTGCAATAATATCAACATTTGTTTTTTTGCCACAGTTATATATGAATGTAACGAAATTTAACGATTTTACACCATTAATACATGAAAATCTATATGAAAATCAAAGTAAATGGGCTGTGGAAATGTTGAAATATGGTACAGTTGTTATTCAAGATGAGCAACCACAACTTTATTGGGCTAACCCTATTCAGTCTGAAGAAGATATAGGTATTTATGAACTTATATACAAGGATTTCTTTGTTTTTATTTTTGTATATGTAGTACATGTTTTTGGTGTTTTAGACTGGGGATATATTGATACGTATATTAATGATTTTTACCCAATTAGTAGAATACTAGGATCTGGGTTTTTATATTTTATATGGATATTAATTTTTTATGGAATATTTAAAGTGATAAGAAAAAAAGAAATTGATTTTCAATTTATTGGTCTTCTCGTTTCAGCGATTTGTTATACACTATTCGTAGCAAGTACAGCAATAGAATCAAGGTTTGGGTATCCTATCTTCCTATTACTACTTCCTTTTGCTGGATATACTTTTGTTGAAAGTAGACTAACTAAAAGGTGGATAATAGGGGCGATTTCTTTGATAGTAGCGGCTTTCATAATTTCGTTTCTTTTAGATTTACAAACAGATAGAATAAATTGGTTTGAATTTTTATTCAAAATTTGAATCTGAAAAATTTCAGTTTGCTTTTTTATACAAAACAACATTAAATTCGGAGGAATTATTGTGAGAAACAGCGTAATAACAGAAATATCTACGCTTGGTGATGAGCGAGGTAATCTATCGGTAATCGAAGAAATGAAGAACATACCATTTGAAATTAAGAGAGTATTTTATATTTATGGAACAAAAGATGGTGTAAGAAGGGGGTTTCATGGTCATTACAAAACTAGACAGGCTTTGATTAGTGTATCAGGTTCCTGTAAAGTATACTTAGATAATACTAAACGACAAGAAGATGTCATACTGGATTCACCTAATAAAGTATTAATTTTAGAACCCAATGATTGGCATGAGATGTATGATTTTTCCGAGGATTGTGTGCTTTTAGTATTAGCATCAGAGTTATATGATAGCAATGATTATATTCGTGACTATGATAAATTTTTAGAAGTATATTCACAAAAAGTTCAGGAGGTATGAGATGGGGAGTTATTTTAAACACTCACATGCACTTGTTGAAACCGAGGATATAGGTGAAGACACGCGTATATGGGCTTTTGTACATATTTTAGAAGGTGCTAAAATAGGTTCGAACTGTAATGTCTGTGACCATTGTTTTATAGAGAATGATGTTGAGATTGGCGATAATGTTACGATTAAATCGGGGATATATATTTGGAATGGAGTAAAAGTTGAAAATAATGCATTTTTAGGTCCTAATGTTGTCTTTACTAATGATTTAATGCCAAGAAGTAAGCAATATCCTGAGGCATTTTTAAAAACCTTAGTCGAAGAAGGTGCAAGTATAGGTGCAAATAGTGTAATTATCGCAGGTACTGTAATTGGTAAATATTCTTTAGTTGGAGCAGGCTCGGTTATCACAAAAGACGTTCCAGCGTACTCAGTAGTATTTGGGAATCCTGCAAAGTTTAAATATCATATTTGTGAATGTACAGAGAAATTGCATTTTATCTCTGAAAAAGCTGAATGTAGTTGCGGCAAGGAATATATAAAATCTCCAACAGGAGAAGTGGCTCAATTATAATAGGGGTGAACTATAAATGATTCAATTTTTAGATTTAAAAAAACTAAATGAAAAGCATTATGATTCAATTAGTGCCGCATTAGATAAGGTTCTAAAATCTGGCTGGTATATTCTTGGTGAATCTGTAAATGAGTTTGAAAAGAAATTTGCAGCTTATTGTGGGACAAAGTATTGTATTGGGGTAGCGAATGGATTAGATGCACTTTCTCTAATAGTAAAAGCATATGATATTGGCGAAGGTGATGAAGTTTTAGTACCTTCAAATACGTATATTGCTTCAATTTTAGCTGTTTCTTCAAATGGCGCTACACCAGTTTTAGTAGAGCCAGCTTTAAGTACATATAATATTGATCCTGAAAATATTGAAAAGCACATTACTGATAAAACAAAGGCTATAATGGTTGTTCATTTATATGGACAAAGTTGTGACATGGGTCCAATTAATGAAATTGCAAAAAAATATAATTTAAAAGTTATAGAAGATTGTGCTCAAGCTCATGGTGCTATTTATGAAGGCAAAAAAGTGGGTAATCTTGGAGATGCAGCAGGATTTAGTTTTTACCCAGGAAAAAATTTAGGGGCACTTGGTGATGGTGGAGCTATAACAACAAATGATGAAGCACTATACACTAAATTAGTGGCCTATAGAAATTATGGTTCTCATAAAAAATATGAAAATCTTTATAAGGGAGTTAATAGTAGATTAGATGAAATTCAAGCTGCTGTCCTATCTGTAAAGTTAGATTCTCTTGATGATGAAAATAATCATAGACGTACAATAGCAAAGTACTATTTAGAAAATATTAAGAATGGCAAAATTATACTTCCAAAAGTTGAAGTTGAAGTTGAAGTTGATAGTCAGCACGTATGGCATGTTTTTGTAGTACGTACAGAAAATCGTGAAAATCTACAAACATATTTACTTGACAACGCTATCCAAACGATTATTCACTATCCAATTCCTCCACATAGACAAAAGGCTTATGAAGAATGGAACCATTTAAGTTTTGAGATATCTGAAAAAATTCATAATGAAATTTTAAGTTTACCAATTAGCCCTGTAATGACTATGGATGAAGTAAAAAAAGTTGTAGAGGTTATAAATAACTATGAGTAAGAAAGTTTTTTCAATTTTAGTACCTATTTATTTTAATGAGTTGAACATACCGCATACAATACCAAAACTTCAATCATTAACAGATTTGTTCCCGAATTATGAACTAGAATTTGTTTTTGTTGATGATGGTTCTAAGGATAATTCTTTACAATTGTTACTTGAAGAAAAGAAAAAAGATTCTCGAATTAGAGTAATAAAATTAAGTAAAAACTATGGGTCAATGCAAGCGATTCAGGCAGGACTAAATTACGTTTCGGGAGACTGTGTTGGAATTATTTCAGCTGATCTTCAAGACCCACCAGAGTTATTTGAGAAAATGGTGGCAAGCTGGGAGCAAGGTAAAAAAGTAGTGATGGCAACAAGAACTGACCGAGAAGAAAGTTTTTCTCAAAAACTATTCTCTAATACGTATTATTATTTAATGGAAAAGTTTGCCATTAAAGGATATCCGAAAGGCGGTTTCGATTTTGTCTTAATTGACAGACAAGTTGTTCAAGAGTTAGTTTTGATTAGTGAAAAGAATACGAATATTATGAGTTTAATTTTCTCACTAGGTTATGACCAAGAATTTATTCCATATGTCCGAAAAGAAAGAGAACATGGTAAATCACGTTGGACACTCTCGAAAAAAATAAAGTTGTTTGTAGATTCGTTTGTGAGTTTTTCATATGCCCCAATTCGTTTCATGACGATGCTAGGGTTTATAGTAGCGGCATTAAGTTTTATATATGCTTTTTTTACGATAGGAGCTTATTTAGCTGGCTATGTAGTTGTACAAGGGTGGACGACAATTATAGCTTTAGTGACATTATTACAAGGAATTATAATGATGATGCTAGGAATAATAGGAGAATATCTATGGCGTATTCTTGATGAAACGCGTAAAAAACCAGGTTATATTGTGGACGAAGTATATGAATAAAGAGATTATTCGTTTTCTATTTGTAGGTGGATTTAACACTATAGCAACCTATGGTATTTATTTAATGCTACTTTTATTTTTTAGCTATAATATTTCTTACTCTATTTCATACATAAGTGGAATTGCTATTTCTTTTTTACTGAATAGCAAATATGTATTTAAAGTTAAGTTAACATTTAGTAAAGCAATCAAATACCCTATTGTATATGTTGTTCAATATATCATTAATGTTATTGTTCTGAATTTGTTAGTGAAAAATAGTATTGTCAACGAAATGATCGCACCCATTTTAGTTATAATAATTTCATTACCGGTAACATATATCTTATCGAAATATATTTTAGAAAAAAAATCAGCTTAGGAGTGAATTTCATGAAAGGAATAATTTTAGCTGGAGGTAGTGGTACACGTCTATATCCGCTTACTCGATCAGTATCCAAACAGTTATTACCGATATACGATAAACCAATGATTTATTACCCACTATCAGTATTAATGCTAGCAGGAATTAAGGAAATCCTTATTATCTCAACACCAGAGGATACACCACGTTTTGAGCAATTACTAGGTAATGGTCAGGATTTAGGAATTCGATTGGAATATGCAGTACAGCCTTCTCCAGATGGTTTAGCGCAAGCTTTTATGATAGGTGAAGAATTTATAGGAGATGATTCTGTAGCATTAATTTTAGGAGATAATATTTTCTATGGACACAAATTTACATCAATGTTAGAAAGAGCTGCTACTAGAAGAAATGGAGCGACTGTTTTTGGTTATAATGTAAAAGATCCTGAACGTTTCGGTGTAGTAGAGTTTGATGACAATGGCAAGGTTATCTCTATTGAAGAGAAACCACAGGAGCCAAAATCTACTTATGCTGTAACAGGTCTATATTTCTATGATAATAGTGTTGTAGAAATCGCAAAATCAATCAAACCATCTCCACGTGGAGAGCTTGAAATTACTGATATAAATAAAGCATATTTAGAAGCTGGAAATCTTCATGTAGAATTATTAGGTCGTGGTTTTGCATGGCTTGATACTGGAACACATGAATCACTATTAGAAGCTTCAACATTTATTGAAACAATTGAAAGACGTCAAAGCTTAAAAGTAGCATGTTTAGAGGAAATTGCTTTTCGTAAAGGTTATATTTCTAAGGAACAGCTATTGGAGCTTGCAGAGCCTTTAAAGAAAAATGGTTATGGTCAGTATTTAGTTTCACTCGCAAATAAAAAGATATAAGGGGTCCTATAAAGTGAATTTTATTAAAACAAAACTAAAAGATGCCTATATTTTGGAACCAAAAGTTTTTGGGGATCATCGTGGTTTTTTTATGGAAACCTATAACGCTAAATTATTGGAAGAACAAGGGTTTTCTTTTAATTTTGTACAAGATAATCATGCTTTATCAAAGGAAAGTGGCGTACTAAGGGGTTTACATTACCAACTCGAGCCATTTGCTCAAACAAAGATAGTGCGAGTTACAAAAGGTGCGGTATATGATGTAATTGTTGATATTCGTGAAGGTTCCCCTACATATGGACAGTGGGAAGGGTTTATTTTAAGTGAGGATAATAAAAGGCAATTGTTAGTACCACAAGGCTTTGCACATGGTTATTGTACATTGGTAGAAAATACTGAATTTCTATATAAAGTTGATAATTACTATTCTCCAGACCATGACCGTGGTATTGCCTGGAATGATTCAGATTTAAAAATAAACTGGCCTATAACGAATCCTATATTATCTGATAAAGATACAAGGCATCCAAATTTAAAAGATTTAGAAACTCAATTCATTTATAAAGGTAAGGAATGATAGATTGATGAAAATTCTAGTAACAGGTGGAGCAGGGTTTATTGGCAGTAATTTTGTAAATTACATGGTGGATAAGTATCCTGAGTACTCAATTGTAAATGTTGATGATTTAACATATGCAGGAAATTTAGAGAATCTAAAGCAATCTGAAGGAAAACTCAATTATCAGTTTGTAAAGGCTGACATAACAGATGCTCAAATGATGGATCAACTAATTGGCGATGGCGTAGATGCTGTGATCAACTTTGCAGCAGAATCGCATGTAGATCGTAGTATTACAAACCCTGGAATCTTTGTGCAAACGAATATTCAAGGAACACAAGTGTTATTAGATGCAGCTAAGAAATACAATGTGAAAAAATATTTACAAGTATCGACTGATGAAGTGTATGGTTCTCTAGGAGCAGAAGGTTATTTTACTGAACAAACATCATTATCTCCAAATAGCCCATACAGTGCAAGTAAGGCTGGGGCAGATCTTTTAGTACTTGCATATCATGAAACATTCGGTTTACCTGTGAATATCACACGTTGCTCAAACAACTATGGACCATTCCATTTCCCAGAGAAGTTAATTCCTTTAATGATTATTAATGCATTAAATGATAAGCAACTACCAGTCTATGGCGACGGTAAGAATGTGCGAGATTGGCTACATGTAACAGATCATTGTAGTGCGATTGATTTAGTTTTACATAAAGGCATTAATGGTGAGGTTTATAATGTAGGTGGACATAATGAAAAAACGAACTTAGAAGTTGTCAAAGAAATCTTAAAGCAGCTTAATAAACCAGAATCATTAATCCAATATGTAGAAGATCGTTTAGGTCATGACCGTCGTTATGCGATTGATCCAACTAAGCTCCAGCAAGAGTTAGGCTGGGAGCCAAAGTATACATTTGAAACAGGCTTAAAAGAAACTGTGCAATGGTATTTAGAAAATCAATCTTGGTGGGAAAATATCATTTCAGGAGATTATCAAAACTATTATCAACAACAATATGGTGGTAAATTGTAATGAAGATTATGGTAACAGGGGCTAATGGACAACTAGGTCAGGAGCTAGTTAGGCAATTATCCAGTAGCGAGCATGAATTGTTTGCATTTACTAAAACGGAGTTAGATATCACTGATATAGAGAAAGTTGTTGCTGTATGTAATGATATTCAACCAAATATCATTATTAATGCTGCTGCCTATACAAATGTAGATGGAGCGGAAACAAACCAAGAACTTGCTTTTCGAGTAAATGGAATAGGGCAGCGTAATTTAGCTGTGGCAGCCGAAAAAATCGGAGCAAAAATCTGTTATATTAGTACAGATTATGTTTTTAATGGTCAAGCAAATTCGCCTTATACGGAATATATGAATGTAGATCCATTAGGTATATATGGACAATCCAAATATGAAGGTGAGTTTTTAACAAAAACCTTGAGTACTAAATATTTTATTGTAAGAACGGCGTGGGTTTATGGTGAATTTGGTCCGAATTTTGTTAAAACGATGTTGAAGTTAGCTGAAGAAAAACCAGAAATTGGTGTTGTTCATGACCAAATTGGTTCTCCTACTTATACAGTTGATTTAGCAGAGTTTTTAATTGAATTAGTGCAGACGGAGAAGTATGGTATCTACCATTGTACGAATAGCGGAACATGCTCTTGGTACGAGTTTGCTAATGAGATATTTAAGGTGACAGAAAAGGATATCGTGGTCAATCCTTTAACTTCAGAGCAATTCCCAAGACCAGCAAAACGTCCTACGTATTCTGTATTAGGGGATTTATCATTACATGTTAATGGTTTTACTCCTAGAAGGCATTGGAAAGACGCTTTATATGATTATTTAAACAAAAATAACAATCTTCTATAGATTGTTATTTTTGTTTATAAAGTTATAATTAAAATGTATTATAAATGGAATAGAGGGGTAATTTGGCTAGTATAGCTGTTCAAATAGTTACATATCACAGTGCGAATTATATTAAAGCATGTTTAGATTCAGTAATTTCTCAATCATATCCAGTTGAAAAAATAATAGTAGTCGATAATAATTCAAGTGATAATATTAAAGATGTTCTTTCCCATTATTCGAATGTCTACTTTGTTCAAAATAGCGTGAATAATGGATTTGTAGGTGGACATAATCAAGCCTTACGTTATGCTGACACAGATTATGTTTTAGTATTAAATCCAGATGTGATATTAGATAAACATTATATTGAGTATATTATGGAATATATGCAGCAAAATGAAAATGTTGGTGCAACTACTGGTAAATTATATAGAGACTTAGATAAACGTATTATTGATAGTACGGGAATTAATATTAAGAAAAATCGCCGTGCCATTGATCGAGGTAGTGGCGAAGTGGATGATGGGCAGTATGATTCATATATAAGTGTTTTTGGGGTTTCTGGGGCAGCTGCTGTTTATAAAAGAGAAATGATAGAAATGATTTCAGAAGATGGACATTTTTTTGACGAAAGTTTTTTTGCCTATAAAGAAGATGTAGATGTTAGTTGGAGAGCTAGATTAGCAGGTTGGGAAATATGTCTCATTCCTAAAGCAATAGCGAAACATGAACGGGGCTGGAAGGATAATAAATCGAGGGAAAATATTACTCTTAAAACTAGAAAACATTCATATATTAATAGGCATTATTATGTGTTCAAAAATGATAGTTTATTATACTTTTTAATGCATTTTCCTTTTATCTTTATATATGAAACAGCTTGTTTAATCTATATGCTTCTCAAAGAACCAAAGCTTTTTAGCGCATATAAACTTTTTTTTAAAGAATACAATGCTTTAAAAATTAAAAGAAAGTATATAAGATCAAATAGAAAGGTTCCTTCAAAAAAAATTTATCAATATTTTAAAGGGATATGGTAAAAGAATAAAAAATGGATTTAAGTATAGTAATCGTTAATTATAATACAAAAAAGCTAACAATTGATTGTATCCAATCTGTTATAAACTCAAAATTGAATTTTCAATATGAGATTTTTGTAGTAGATAATGCTTCTTCAGATGGCTCTGTAGAACAAATAAAAAAGACATTCCCTCCTGTGTATGTTATATCTAATAAGGAAAATGTCGGATTTTCCAAGGCGAATAATCAAGCGATAAAAGAATGTAATGGTCGATATATATTATTGTTAAATTCTGATACTATTGTAAATGAAGATACATTAGATGAAATGATACGTTTTATGGATGGAGAAACGAATGTTGGAGCTGTTGGTTGTGAAGTGAATTTACCTGATGGCACCTTGGATAAGGCTTGTCATAGAGGTTTTCCTACTCCAGAAGCATCCTTTTATTATCTGATAGGCTTAGCAAAAAAATTTCCTAATAGCCCTAAATATAATAGCTATCATAAAAGTTACATGAATATGAACGAAGTACATGACATTGATTGTTTAGTCGGCGCATTTATGATGGTTAGAAGGGAAGCAATTGAGCAAGTAGGTCTTTTAGATGAAGAATTTTTTATGTATGGAGAAGATATAGACTGGTGTTATAGAATCAAAGAGTCTGGTTGGCGAATTGTTTATAACCCTACTGTATCAATTACCCATTATAAAGGCGCAAGTAGCAGAAGAAAACCATATAAAATTGTGTATGAGTTTCATAGAGCAATGTATTTATTCCACATAAAGCATTTTGCAACAAAATATAATTTTTTCGTTAATAGTGTAGTCTATATGGGAATAGTTTTAAAACTAACATTTGCTACAATAAATAACTTTTTAAAAAGAGTTCGTTAAATTTGAAAAATAAATAGGTGATTGAAGTGATAAGAGGGAAAGAGCGCTTTATTACACAATTATACATGACAACAGATTTTGTTTTTATTCAAATCTCATTTTTTGTTGCATGGTATTTTCGATTTGTCATTAATAAAGAGCAACAAGGATCATATTTACCACTAACAGATTATTTTATTTGGAACATTGTTTATTCTGTAGCGTTCCTAGCTACTGGATTTTTGATTGGCTTATATGTTCCGAAAAGGAAAATGAGGTTTGCAAACGAAATTTCAAAAATAGTTCAAGTGCAAATCTATAGTATGTTTGTTTTATTAAGTGTTTTATTTATCGTTAAAACGATTGATATATCAAGGATGTTCTTAGCAATATATATACTTACAGGATTTTTAATTATCGTTACATATCGTTTTTTAGTTAAGTATTTTTTAAGAGCAATGAGAAAAAAAGGCTATAATCAACAGTTTGTTTTAATTTTAGGAGCGGGTTCTATTGGAAAAAGGTATATTGAAAACTTGGAGAACCATCCTGAATATGGGCTTAGTGTAATCGGTTTTTTGGATGATTTTAAACAAATTAATAGTAAACAGAAAATATTAGGTAAAATAGAGGAGCTACCAACAATACTTGAAAATAAAATAATTGATGAAGTAGTTATTGCATTACCTTTAAATGTTTTTTCTAAATACCATCAAATTATTTTAGCTTGCGAGAAAGCTGGTGTTCGAGTATCTATCGTTCCAGACTTTTATGACATACTCCCAGCTACCCCGCATTTTGAACGATTTGGGGATTTACCAGTTATCAATGTGAGAGATATACCTTTAGATGAATATGTAAATAGAGTACTTAAACGTATTTTTGATATTGTCTTTGCATTTTGTGCGATTATTGTTATATCACCTATCCTATTGTTAATCGCAATTGGTGTGAAGCTAACTTCTCCAGGTCCTATTTTATTTAAACAAGAGCGTGTAGGGCTGAATCGTAGAACGTTTTATATGTATAAATTTAGGTCTATGAAGCATATGGCTGTCGGGGCTTCTAATACGCAATGGACTGTAGAAAATGACCCAAGAAGAACTAAGTTTGGCACTTTTCTGCGAAAAACAAGTCTTGATGAGTTCCCCCAATTTTTTAATGTACTCAAAGGTGATATGAGTATTGTAGGACCAAGACCTGAGCGACCGTATTTCGTCGATCAATTTAAAGAGGAAATACCAAAATATATGATAAAACATCATGTGAGACCAGGGATCACTGGATGGGCTCAAGTATGTGGGTTGCGTGGAGATACTTCAATTGAAGATCGAATAGAGCATGATATACAGTACATTGAAAACTGGACATTGTTGTTTGATATTAGAATTATTTTGAAGACGATTATCAATGGGTTTATAAATAAAAATGCTTATTAACTGAAGTATCTATATGAATTATATAGGATGAATTATATAGGGATAAATAAGGATTGGAGCACTTCAAAAATATATTTATTTGAAGGATTCTGTATCCAAGGTATATTTAGTTTTGCATAATTCCTAAGGAGAAATTACTCCTGAGAAAATCAGTTATAAAGAAATCTAGCCATGTATTTAGTGTGTGTCAAACAGGTAAGATTATATTTAGTTGTATTAACTGATTTTCTCAATTGCCGTTTTCTTAATGGAGTAAGTACCACAATAAATGATTTAATAATGATGAATGATTCAAAAAATGAATTTTTTTCTATTTTTATTAGGAAGTGATGCTTTATGAAAAAAATCCGAAAAGCTATTATTCCAGCAGCTGGTCTAGGCACACGTTTCCTTCCTGCTACAAAAGCAATGCCAAAGGAAATGCTACCAATAGTAGACAAGCCGACGATTCAATATATAGTAGAAGAAGCTATTGCTTCTGGAATTGAAGATATTATTATTGTTACAGGTAAGGGGAAACGTGCTATTGAAGACCATTTCGATAATGCTTTTGAACTAGAAACAAACTTAATTGAAACAGGAAAGCTTGATATGCTTGAAAAGGTGCAGGAATCGGCTGATGTGGAAATACATTATATTCGTCAGAAGGAGCCGCTGGGGCTTGGGCATGCAATTTGGTGCGCGCGAAAATTTATTGGAGATGAGCCGTTTGCTGTGTTGTTAGGCGATGATGTAGTTCGAAGTGATGAACCGTGTTTAAAACAGTTAATGGGACAATATGAAAAAACATCATCTAGTGTGATAGGGGTCCAGGAAGTATCTGATAAGGATGTACATCGTTATGGTGTAATTGACCCTGTTAATACAGATGAGCGATTGATGCAAGTAACTCAATTTGTAGAAAAGCCTGCGCTTAAAGATGCACCATCAAATTATGCCATTATTGGTCGCTATGTGTTAACACCTGAAATTTTCCGTTTCTTAGATGAAAAGAAAAAAGGAAAGGGTGGCGAAATCCAACTTACAGATGCAATTGAATCCTTAAATGGAATTCAACGTGTATTTGCCTATGAGTTTGAGGGACGCCGCTATGATGTGGGTGAGCAACTTGGTTTTATTGAAACGACTATTGATTTTGCACTCGACCGAGAGGATTTAAGTGAAGGCGTCAAGGAACTAATATTGAGAAAAGCTAAACAGTTAAGTGGTGAAACTGTATGATTTTAGTTGTGGGTGGAGCTGGTTATATTGGTAGCCATTTTGTTAAAGAACTAGTCAAAATACATAATGTTGTGGTACTAGATA
Source organism: Lysinibacillus sp. NPDC097287 (assembly GCF_044761695.1). Classification (NCBI taxonomy): domain Bacteria; kingdom Bacillati; phylum Bacillota; class Bacilli; order Caryophanales; family Bacillaceae; genus Lysinibacillus; species Lysinibacillus sp. NPDC097287. The sequence goes on along the minus strand of NZ_JBIWCX010000003.1, from coordinate 282,234 downwards.
ATCTGAGTACGGGCCATCGCTGGGCGGTGGATTCAAGAGCGACTTTTGTACAAGGTGATTTAGGAGATACTGCTACGATCCAAAATGTCTTTGATACATATAGCATTGATGCGGTGTTGCATTTTGCGGCTTTTAGTTTAGTTGGTGAATCAGTACTTGATCCTATGAAATATTATGAAAATAACGTAGCTGCAACATTAAATTTGTTAAAAGTGATGAAGAATAATAACATTGATAAGTTTATTTTTTCTTCAACTGCTGCAACATATGGCATTCCAACTGTTGCTTTGATTGATGAAAAAACGCCTACAAATCCGATTAACCCTTACGGGCGTTCTAAATTAATGATTGAACAGATGCTTGCAGATTTTGCCGAAAGTTATCAAATGAACTATGTTGTATTGCGTTATTTTAATGCGGCAGGTGCTTATGAAACAGCAGAGATAGGTGAAAGTCATAATCCAGAGACACATCTTATTCCGATTATCCTTCAGCACTTATTGGGTCAAAGAGAATCTATTTCAGTATTTGGAACTGACTATGACACACCAGATGGTACTTGTATTCGTGATTATATTCATATATCAGATTTAGCTAAAGCTCATTTACTTTCACTTCAAGGATTGTTAAATGGCACTATTGAAACAGCAACTTATAATTTAGGGAATGGCAACGGATATTCTGTAAAAGAGATTATTAAAACTTGTGAGGATGTTACAGGAAAGCTGGCTACAGTGAATTATGTAGAACGACGTGCAGGTGATCCTGCCAAGCTAGTAGCAAACGCTCAGAAGATTTATGAGGATTTAGGATGGAAGGCAAAAATCGATATTGAAGGTATTGTGAAAAGTGCTTGGGCTTGGCATTTAAAACAATGTTAACAACTAACCAACTCGATACAATTCGAGTTGGTTTTCTTTTCATTGTATGCCATAATGTACTTATCAAATTTTTCCTTAAAAAGTGAGGATTCTATAGTGATTACAGAAATAGTGAAAACAACATTGCTGAATTGTTCGCTAGATGATAGCGATATTTTAAAATATAAGGAACGTGTGCAGGCAATTCATGAAACTTTACCGAAATATGAGTTGACAGGCTGGATGGGTTCGCCATTACAGGATCATGAAGTACTACTAACTTCGATTGAACGTGTGGCAAGTGAAATACGTGCTTGTGCAGATGTGCTCGTTGTTGTAGGAGTTGGTGGCTCATTTTTAGGCGCACGTGCGATTCAAGAGGCATTGATGCCTTATTTTGGACTGGCTAAGAGCGGTATTGAGGTTGTTTACGTTGGTCTTAATATGAGTGGGGCATATATCAAGGAGCTTCTGGCGTATTTAGATACAAAGCAGGTATACGTTAATGTGATTTCGAAGTCGGGTGGAACGATGGAGCCTGCACTTGCGTTTCGCGTGATGCGTTTGTATATGGAAGAGCGTTATGGCGAAAAGGTGACGGAACGTATTGTTGTGACGACAGATGCCGAAAAAGGGATTTTAAAAGGTATTGCCGATGATGCTGGTTATCGTCAATTTGTGATTCCGAGTGATATCGGTGGTCGTTATTCGGTGTTGACGCCTGTTGGTTTATTGCCTGTAGCGGTAGCTGGTGTTGATATTCGTGCGTTAATGAATGGTGCTAGGCATGCAGCAACGGAGCTTGCGGAGTCGGATTTGGCCTACAATGATGCTTACAAATATGCCGTGATGCGTCATATGCTCTATGAAAAGGGTTATACAATTGAATTGTTAGCTTCTTTTGAGCCTGGCTTAAACAAGTTCCATGAGTGGTGGAAGCAGCTATTTGGTGAAAGTGAAGGAAAAGAGTATAAAGGTTTGTACCCTTCGACAGTGAATTTTTCTACAGATTTACATGCGATTGGGCAGTTTATCCAAGAAGGTAGTCGTGTGATGTTTGAGACATTGCTGCATTTCCACGATATTGAAGGGGATTTAGCGGTGCCATTTGATTCGCGTAATGAAGATGGGTTGAATTATTTAGTGGATCGTACTTTTAATGAAATCAATGCGATTTCAAAGCAAGGGACGGCGCTCGCACATGCCGAGGGTGAGGTACCTGTTATTCAGTTAGAGTTGCCTAAGCTTGATGCTTATCATCTCGGGTATTTGATTTATTTCTTTATGAAGGCTTGTGCGATGAGTGCGTGCTTGCTGGAGGTCAATCCGTTTGACCAACCTGGTGTCGAGGCATATAAACGTAAAATGCTAGAGTTGTTGAAAGAAGAGAAGGTGGCAAAGTAATGGTTGTTGTGAAAGAGCTTTATCATCAGTGGCAGAAAGTAGAGCTACCGGGTTATTTGTCTGAGGAACTAGAAGAGATAGTAGGGAATACCGATGCTATCGAAGATCGTTTTTACCAATATGTATCATTTGGTACGGGTGGCATGCGTGGCGTGTTAGGTGCTGGTACAAACCGTATGAATATCTTTACGATTCGTCGAGTGGCAGAAGGACTAGCTCGCTATATTTCTTCAAATGGTGAAGCGGCGAAACAACGCGGCGTTGTGATTGCTTATGATACTCGTCACTTTTCTTATGAATTTGCTTGCGAAACAGCACGCGTTCTAGGCACACATAATATCCGTGCGTATGTATACAAGGACGCAAGACCGACGCCACAGTTGTCATTTACTGTGCGTGAGCTAAATGCGTACGCGGGCGTTGTCATTACGGCTAGCCATAATCCGAAGCAATACAACGGCTTTAAGGTATACGGAACAGACGGCGCACAGCTAACGCCAGAATATGCAAATGAAATTGTCCAACATATGAATGCAATTGAGGATATTTTTGCAATTGAGGTTGAGGAACTTGTGCAGTTAGAGCAACGAGGTCTTCTTACTTGGTTGTCGTCGGATTTTGATCGTGCGTATTTAACAAAACTCTTAACATTAAAAGAGAATGACAATATTGAGCTAGATATGAAGCTTGTGTATACACCTTTACATGGAGCGGGGCTAGTGCCTGTTCGTGAAGGGTTAAAAGCTTTTGGTTTTAAGCATGTACATATTGTGGAGCAGCAAGCTGTGCAGGACGGGGAATTTCCGACTGTCTCTTATCCAAATCCTGAAGAGCCAGCTGCCTTTGCATACGCGATGGCGCTTGGGCAGGAAGTAGGCGCAGACCTTCTACTAGCAACAGATCCTGATGCCGACCGACTTGGAGTTGCGGTGAAAAGCGGTGCAGGGTATGAGCTACTAACAGGTAATCAGCTTGGTGCATTATTATTGCATTATTTATTATCGACAAAGCAAGCGAATGGTACGCTTCCGGAGAACGGTGTGCTATTGAAAACAATTGTGACGTCTGAGTTAGGAACAGCGATTGCCGAGCAGTTTGGTGTGACAACAGTGGATACGTTAACCGGCTTTAAATACATCGCTGAAAAGATTGCAGAGTATGAAAAAAGTGGTGCATATACTTATCTATTTGGCTATGAGGAAAGCTATGGCTATTTAATCGAAACGTTTGTGCGTGATAAGGATGCTGTGCAGGTTGCGTTAAAGGTAGCTGAGATGGCTGCACATTATGCAAAAGATGGACAGACATTATTAGATGGCTTACAAGCATTGTACCGTCAATATGGTTTTTATCGAGAAGCTCTTGTGTCGCAGGTATTTGAAGGGAAGAATGGCCAAGAAGAAATGAAGGCTATTTTAGATAACCTACGTCAGGATGCGCCTGAATCGATTGCAGGTATAGCGGTTGAACGTTATGAAGATTATTTAACAGGTATCGCAATTTTAGCGGACGGTACCACTGAAGAGATTGTCTTGCCAAAAGAAAATGTACTGAAGTTTGTGCTGACTGATGGATCATGGATTGCGATCCGTCCATCTGGTACAGAGCCAAAATGTAAGTTCTATTTCGGTGTTATTGGAGAAACAGCAGAAGCGGCTAGTGAGAAGCTAGAGCGTATGCAAGTTGCTTTCAATAGTTAAGTTTATAATGTACCTAAAAAATGCCCACTTTCAGTTGATTTTGAAAGTGGGTTTTCTTATTTGATGCTTATTGTTAGTGCATTAATAGAATTTACTCTTTGCATTTCATAGCAAAATATGAAATCCTTATAGATATAGAGAAATAATTTTTAGGAGAATGCTTGTGATTAAAGAGTGGGATATGCTACGAGTGATGGCGTGTCTATCAATCTTGCTACTACACGCCACGTCATGGATCATTTCAACGGTCGGGAAGTCGCCAGAGCATGAGATGTATATGTTTTTACGGATTGCCCTCTGTTTTGCGACTCCATCTTTTATTGTGCTGTCGATATTAATATTGGCTAATCGTTATCGCGAACAGGTACCGCCTGGTTTTTGGCCAAGTCGGTTACAGTTTGTCTTTGTGCCTTTTTTAGTGTGGGCGTTTGTGGATGCACTAATAGTAGAATCGATTTATCGAAATGGATTGTTAGTGGAAAAATACATAGAAAATTTGATTTTTGGTGGGTTTACAGGCTGGTTTGTCGTAGTAATTATGCAGTTATATGCAGTTTTTGCGTTGATGAAGCGCTTTAAGTGGTCGCCAGTTTGGTTTTTACCAATGTGTGTAATTATGTCGCTTGTTCATCATGCGGTCATATTACTGCCGTACCCATTTTTTGAAGACAATATGCTTATCATGCGTTTATTCTTTACTGGCTGGCTTGGATATTTTGCGTTAGCTTATTTAATAGGCATGTACTATTCACAAATAGCGGTGCTTGCGAAAAGATACCGTGTGGCGACAATCTTCCTTGTTTTGTTATCAGGTGTATATCTATATATTCGCATGCAACTTGGATATACGGAGGTACATTCGCGACGTCTTGATTTAGTGCCACTCGTGGCAAGTATCGTATTGTTTGTCATAGCGTGGGGGCAGTCTATACCATATGTTGCGCCAATACGCATAATTAGCAAGTATGCGTTTATGATTTATTTGATGCATTGGGAAGTGCTACGATTTTCGACAGACTGGTTTGTAGAGCATTTTGACAAGACGCTAGTCCGAGTACCTTTGTTAGTACTATGGACACTCTTCGTTTGTATCATACTGACGAAGCTTATTTCGTTATTACCATTTAGTCAGTGGATCGTTGGAAAAATAAAAAATACGAATAGTAAAACAAAAGCAGCGATTTCTGATTAACGGAAATCGCTGCCTTGTTTATATACAGTAGAATGAAATTGTAGCATCGCTGATAGAAAAGTAAAAATAGCCGATAGAACTTCAACTATCACTGATAAAGCATCAACAACCGCCGATAGATCTCACACAACCAATGTTATTCCGGCATCAGACGTAAGTTACGATCGTTGTATGCAAGCACAACATGATCGGGTTGCATGCTTTGTAAATAAGAAATTACATCTTTCTCTAAGTAACGCAAATCTAAAATAGTAAGTGTTTTAAAATGACTCGCTACATGGAACTGGATAGCGTTAAAGTATGAATCTTTAATGACAACGAGATGTTTGTCACTGTCATAATCTTTATTCACAATCGTTAACTCTGCGAAGTCGCGACTATAGGCATCCGCATAATTTACAAGTGTCTTGGGATCCATATGCTTCGCGCGACCGTATATCGCCTCATAAGGAGCTGTCACGCCCCCCTCGATTGTTCCGTCGAATATTGTAAACTGTGTAGCAAAGGAAGCGGGCTCGTTGTAGCAAATTTGGTCGCTATTTTCGACGGTCATGTAGAGAATTTTATTCCATGAGCCAGCAAGGTCATTTGGCAAGCACTTTGTATTCGCTTCATTATAAGGAATTGGCTGCACTGCTTCACCAAGCCTGTCGCTTAGTGTTGCGATTAGTGCCTCGTAACCAGAATAAGCACCGCGCATCGTCCAGTGATGATCGGTTTTAAAGAAATTTCTTTCTGCTGAAAAGTTGTCAGTCATGTTTTCTTGTAACTTAATATTATCTACGCCAGCAGTTGTTAAGAGTGTATGTATATTGGTATTGTTTTCAATACCGGCATCAGCGGGCATAAATTTCGGACTTGGCTCACGTGAGTAAGTCGCTTTTGCAGGTAAAGAATAAAACGTAAACGGGATATTATTTGTAGCTAATTCTTCACTAAGCTTTTGCAAATCGTTGGCAAATGAAACTAGCTCTTGCTCAGTTTTCGCAGGTGCAGGCTTAGAAATTATCCACCCACTCGCTTCATCGACAGCGTATTTATCGTTTAAATAGGTTTTGCCCATAGCACGCTGGAAGAAGACGTAGTCACGCATCCACCAGTCACGTGCAGGGAACTGATCTGAAACATAAGACTCGACCTGCTTCGACCATTCGCCAGAAAAAAACTCTTTCAAGCTAGGAGAAAGGTTTGCAGACTCGAGTGGTCGATTTTCCATTTCAGACTGTGAGCGATCCACAGTTAGTACATGGATCAAAAAGCCACCGAAAATAATGCAAAAAAACGTTATAGGAAAAAGGTAATATTGAAATTTTCGCATGATGTACCACCTAGAATCTAAAGTAAATGAATGGATTATGTGTTGCGTTCACTAAAAACATTGTGATGAATAGTAAAAGAGCGCCGTAGTAAATTGCTTGTACAAAGCGTAGCCCCCAGTCAAAAGATGTGTACTTTGTAGCCTGTTCCTCGCTCCAACTTTGATAGACTTTATAGATGGGTAACGCAAAAATAAGGGCGACGATAAAGTAAATCACATAATCTTTTGCCAGTAAAATCGTTTCGTAATTATAGAGACCAACATCTGTTAGGCCAAACATTGTTTTAATGAACATAAAAGCATATGTAAAGTCATTCGCTCTAAAGAATACCCACCCGATTAACACAATAATCAGCATATAAACATGACGGAAGAAGCGTGGAATGCGGTCAAGCCATTTCAGAAGTATCCACTTTTCTAAACAAATCAAGATACCGTAGTAAAAGCCCCATGCCATAAAGGTCCAACTTGCCCCGTGCCAAAAACCAGTTAATGTCCACACGATGAGTAAATTTCGATACAACTTCCATTGATGACTTACACGACTTCCGCCGAGTGGGAAGTATACGTAATCTCTAAACCAGCTGCTCAGTGAAATATGCCAGCGACGCCAAAAATCAGTCACGGATTGTGCGATATACGGATAATTGAAGTTTTCTTCAAATTTAAAACCGAAAATGCGCGCAAGCCCAATTGCCATATCACTATAACCAGAGAAATCAAAGTAAATTTGAAGCGAATACGCTAAAATTCCAAGCCATGCTGTACCTGTTGTCAAATCCCCGCCTGATAGGCTAAAGACGTGATCTGCCACCTCGCCCATAGGATTTGCTATGAGCACTTTTTTTGCCAAGCCTTGTACAAAACGGCGGGCACCAATCATCCAATCCTCAGCAGTAGAAAGTCGCTTTTTAATCTGCTCAGCAACAGTTTGATAGCGTACAATTGGTCCTGCGACAAGCTGTGGAAATAATGTAATAAATAGTGATAAATTTAGGAAATTCCGCTGGGCCTTCACATCCATTCGGTACACATCAATGACATAACTCAGTGCTTGGAATGTATAAAACGAAATGCCTATAGGTAGCGGCACAGCCTGCCATTCAATTGGCTCATTCAAATAATTGTTCACTAAATCTACAAAAAAACCTGCATATTTGTAATAACCTAAAATCGCTAGGTTACTGGCAATAACGAGCCACAGCAGCGTTTTTCTCTTAGAACGAGACTTGGTATTTTCAATAACAATGCCCAATACATAGTTCAGTAGGATGGATAGCATCATTAAAAACACATACTTCGGCTCGCCCCATGCGTAGAAGAATAAACTAGCCAACAGTAGAATTGTATTTCGTAACATCCTAGGGGATATGAAGTACAAAATTAGTACTAATGGTAAAAATACATATAAAAATATAAGACTACTAAAAACCATTTCTTAAAATCCCCATCCTTATAAAAAAAGTGAAAAAATATAGTAAATATGGTCAAAAAAAAATGAGAATCAATCTATCTTATTGTAACGTAAAATTAGCAATTGTTCACTAGTTTTATCCAAGATATACCACAAAAATTCACTATTTAAAGTGCAAAATTATTCTTGTAATTTATGGGTTTTTGGCATTGATACACAATACATTTATAGAAAATAATTCTTTTAACCTATTGTTTCTATAAAAACACCTACAAATTACATGGAAACAACCCTAAATTTTGATTACCATAATATTCCCTCCATATCTTACCTTTGATACCGTCTCTCTATTACCCTTATACTAATTTTAGTAGTCACATATTAGTTGGCTAAATTTGTTTTGGAGGTTTTACAATGAACAAGACTAAAAATAAATGGGTTGTAAGCGCAGCATCAGCGGCATTAGTAGCATCAGCGATCGTACCAGTAGCAAGCGCAGCAAGCTTTTCAGATATCGAAAACAATGATCACAAGGATGCAATTTTAGCTTTAGCTGAAGCTGGAATCATCAGCGGCTATACAGACGGTACGTTTAAACCAAATGCTATCGTAACTCGTGGTAACGTAACAAAATTATTAGGTAAATGGTTAGTATCTGAAGGATACGAAATTCCAGAGGACTACAAAACTGTAGCTCGTTTCGATGACCTAGCAACAGATTCTGCAGACCAAGAATTAGTACAATATGCAGCACTTGTTAAAGATGCTGGCGTATTCAAAGGTTCTAACAACAAATTAATGCAAGCAAACAACATGTCTCGTGAACAAATGGCAGTTGTATTAGTACGTGCTATTAAAACTGTTTACGGTGAAGATTTAATTGCTGATTATAAAGCAGAAAACTTTGAATCTAAAATCACAGACTTAGATAAAGCAATGTCTGACGAAAACCGTGAAGCGATTATCGCATTAGAATACAAAGAGATTACAAAAGTTACTGCATTTAATCCGAAAAATTCATTAACTCGTGGTCAATTCGCGTCATTCTTACACCGCGCAATTACAAACGTTACTCCAGCAGAACTAACTGTTAAAACAGTAACAGTTAAGGATGCAACAACTTTAGCAGTAACGTTATCAGATGATTCTGTTCATACAGTAACATTAGAAAAAGCACTTCCAGTAAATGAAGAAACAACAGTAGAATTTGCTATCGATGGAAAAACATATTCAGCAGTTGTTACTTATGAAGTAGCTGGAAATAAAGTAGTATCAGTAACTGCGGTTAATGGTGTAACAGTTGAAGTTAAATTTACACAACCTGTAGATAAAACAGATGTTGCTGATAAAGTGAAAATTGAAGGTGTTACTTTATCAGATGCGAAATTATCAGAAGATGGTAAAACATTAACATTAACAGCAGCAAGTGCTATTAAAGTTGAAGACGCAACTGTAGTAGTTGAAGCTATCAAAACAAAAGCTGATAAAGAAGTTAAGACAGAAAAATATGTTGGTAAAATGACTTATGAAGATAAAGTAGCTCCAACAATTGTAAGCGTAGAAGCTAAAACAAATGGTAACTTTGCTAAAACAGCAAAAGTTAAATTATCTGAGCCAGTAAAAGCTGGAGCGTTAGTGAAAGTTAATGGTGCATATGCTACAGTAACTTCATTCACAGGCACTACTTCAGATACAATTGAATTAACTGGTTTAAGTCTTGAAGCTGGTAAATCACATACTGTAGAAGTTATCAATGCAGAAGATGTTGCTGGTAACAAAGTAGTAACAATGTCTGCAGACTTTACAGTAGCAGTAGATGCTACTACTCCAGTAGCAACAGTTTCAGCTGGTGGAAGTGACAAAGAAATTTTAGTAACATTCAACAAACCAATGAACGTTGCTACTGTTAAAGGTATTACAGTTAAAGATGAAACGCTTAAAGATGTTACTGCTGGTGTCATTACTCCAGTGGCGGATACAAACGACACTCAATTCACAATTTCTGTAACAGAAACTTTGTACACTAACAAAGATAGCCGTACATTAAGTGTTGTATTACCTAAAGATATGGAAGATAATTTAGGTAACAAAACTACTGATTCAGTACAAAATGTTACATTAACAAAAGATGTAGCTAAACCAGTAGCGACAGGTTATAACGTAGTTAAAAATGCTGATGGAAAAGTTGAAGCAATCGAATTTAACTTCAGTGAAAAAGTAACTACTGTTACTACTACTCCTGACTTTGGTTCAGTAGTTAACGAAAATGGTGTAATTGATAATACAACATTTGCAGGATTAACAGGAACTATTTCAGCTGACGGTAAGAAATTAGTTTATACTTTATCAACACCTAAAACTATCACAGGTAAATTTGCAGTTTCATTTGGCAAAGATCTTGTAAAAGATTTCTCTGAAGCAGGTAACAAATCGGATGCGTTCAACTACACAATCGATTTCGGTCAAGGTAAACAAGATTCTGAGTTTGAAATAACTAACGTACCAACTACTTCAGGCGATGTTATTACTGTAACATTCCCAGAGGCAGTAAAAGGTGGCGCAGTTGAAGGTTCAGCAACAGATCTTGCAAACTATACATTAGGCGGCAAGCCACTTCCAGCTGGCACTACAATCACTCTTAATACAGACCAAACAATTGCTACTATTACATTACCAGAAGAATCAATTGCTAAAGATGATAAAGCATCTGTATTCACAGTAGCTAACATTAAGAACACTGTAGGTACTAAAACACTTAAATCTTACACAGGTACTGTAGCTGTAGAAGATAACACTGCACCAGTTTTACAAAGTGCTAAAATTCTTGACAACAAAACAATTGAATTAACATACAGCGAAGCAATGAATTTATCAGGTATCGATGTTGATGTATTCGATTCATTCAAAATTGTACAAGGTACAGATACTTTAGTATTAGCAACAGGTGAATTAACAGCAACAGTAGCATCTGGCTTCGAGAACAAATTAGTTCTTAAAGTGGCTAAAGGTAGTGGATCTAATGCTGTAACATTAGACTTAACAAAAGATATTACAATTGAAACACTTAACCCAGCTTCAAAAGTAGTTACAGATAACTCAAAAGCGAAAAACGAGCACAAAAAAGAAGTTAAAGTTAACGTTGTAAAACCTTAATAATAACTAGTAAAGGAAGGGCTTAGGGAAACCTAAGCCTTTCTTTTATGTTGTAATTTCTGAATATTCTATTTTTCAAACAAACGATTGAAATGTATTCTTTTTAATATTGGATACATTTGGGGTAATTAGTGATTTTAAATCAAAATAAAGTGATTAGAAATAAATGCTAGTAAGGCTCATTTTTTCCTCTGTTTGTTAATGAATAGATTTATACTTTACTACCTATTTTGTAAAAGTACCTTTTGAAAAATATTTTTTCTATGAGAAACAATATTTTAGTAAATTTTAATCAAATATTGAATTTGGAAAGTGCATGCGGCATAGGGCATGTGCTCTTTTTTTGTGAATATAGTAACTCTATTTAGTTTTAAATGTAAAACTAAATAGAGTTACTACATGAAAGTGATGAATATTAAGGAGAGAACAGAAATAAATATAGTTAGAGAAGAATTTAACAATAAAATAGGAGTATTAGTTACTAACTATGAATTTGTGAATAAGTTTCTGCATCAAGGTATCTAAAATAATATTATATTGTCAACCTAGACAGTAGTATTGATATGGAAAATACTGAGACTAAAAGGCGATTTTAACGTATTATTATATAGTAGATTATAAGAACATTAAGGGGATGGACAGGTGAAGAATTATAAACTATATCAGGGAGCACTAATAACGGCTCTCATGACGAGTGCAATTGTAGCCGCACCAACTGTACAAGCAGCGAAAGGATTTACAGACGTTGATTATACAAAAGAATACGGGGCGGCTGTACAAAGTTTAGTAGAGCGGGGCATTATTAGTGGTTATTCAGACGGGACATTTAAGCCATTTGCGGACGTGACACGTGGACAAGCAGCAAAAATATTAGCAGGGCTACTGAAGTTAGATACAGAAAAAGTAGTAGATCCAAAGTTTACTGATCTATTGCCTAATGATGAGTACTACGGTGCGATTGCTGCGTTGCAAAATGCCAACATTGTGTCTGGATTAGCAGATGGTTCATTTGGTGCGAATCGAGCAATTACCCGAGAACAGATGGCAAGTATGCTGACAGCTGCATTTAATTTAACTGACTATGATTACGATGGAAATTTGCCATTTAAAGATATTGTGAGAAATTCAAATGCATATTATTCAATTGGACCACTCTATGAAAATAATATTACAAAAGGCGTGACAGCAGATACTTTTGGCTTGAAGGAGACAGTGAAACGTTCACAGTTAGCGTTGTTCATTCAACGCATTGAGAATTTGGAGAAAAATAGAGTAAGGCAATCATTTAAAGCGAAGGATTTAGGTGGAGATGTCATTGAGGTTATTGCGGCGAACAACTGGATAGCGGGGACTGAGGAAGAGTTTTTCCGCGTACGTTTGCAAAATGATAAAGTTGATATTGAGGCATTACATGAAGGAACGGGTTCTTTTGTAGTAGCTTCCTATAAATTAGATGGTGATGAGAATTATGAGTACATTGGATTGAATAAGTACCGCGTAACGGTAACAATGGTTGATGGCAAACTGCAAATGGTTTGTGAAGAAACGGACGAATTGTCACCAGGAACTGTGTTATTCTTTGAGGAGGATCATGGCATAAACGCCAAGAATCTAAAGCTAGAAACAAAGGATGGCCATACGGTAAGTCCAAAAGTATATTCGTATAAGCCTTACCGTTTTGATGGATGGGAAAAAGAAAGTATTCCGAGTGGTACAGCCTATGAACTGACGTTGTTGGAAGCCGGCGAGTACGTTGCAACATTTTCAGACGATGCAGGAAAGTCAGTACGTGTAGGTATTCACGCTGCCGTAGATGGATATGATATCTATTTATCAGAAGCAAAAGAGATAAAAGAATTATTTGTACCAACCAAAGAAATTGGTTTTGAAGTACAAAGCTATAAGGTTGAGCAGTATACAGGGGCTTTAATTGATGAGGAACTTTTAGATGTCGCGTTTTCGAAAGATGGCGTGACGGTGAAGCGAGTTGGTACGGGCAATGCGGTCTTTTCAGTTCGTCTAATGGGCGAGAATGGGCAGAAGTTATATGTGCACGGCTCAATTTACGCAGTTAGTGGCGTGACATCGATGTACTATGAGCTGTCTACACAAGAAGAAATGGAAGAGCCGCCATATTAATGATAATGGTCTTGAAATAAATAGAAAAACTCCTCATGTGCGAGGAGTTTTCTTCTATTAAAAAGTAATATATTTTATATACTCTTTCCAGCTTAACTCTTTAAAGTGTTGCCATTCTATTTTTTCAACGGGCATCGTACGGAATGTACGTGCCATGATATTACGCTTTTCATTAGATAGTATCGGTGTTCCTTCATCTAAATAGCCAGTGAAAATAGTAGATTTTGCTGTTTCGAATTCGATCTGAATATCTTCAAGACGGATTTTACCGTCTTGACCAACAATATAAAGACTGTGTCCATCATCTTTTGAAGATTTCACCCAATTTTTATCTACTTTAAATGAATCGATAGCTTCATTTACTATAATGGAAGCTTTGCCGACTGTTGAAAATGGGATTCCTTCTAGAACATCGTCTTGTTGTAACATTACTTCATAGTTAGAAGGTTGTGGTAGCTTCACAGATTTTCCTAATTCATTTGCCCAAGTTGAATCCTTAGTTGTTGCAATCATTTGTTTTTCGATGACAACACCAGTTAAGGCATCCTCGAAATGCTGCAATTCAAAATCCACAGTTTGTCCAGCTATAACTTTTTGCCATTCATCTTCAGATAAATACGCTAGCATTGCTTTTTCAGAAGAATAAATTTCAAAAGTAACTGAACCAGCCTCTTCTGTAATGTTCGAGATAACCCCATCAACAGGACTGATAACGCCTTGACGAGCTTGTAATTGTGCTATTTGCGCTTCTATTAATGCAATATGTCGATTTGTCTCGGCAATATGTCGATTTAAAATAGCAATTGCTGTCGATGTCGAATTTTGACCAGCCAGTTCCATTTCGACAGTAACTGCCAACTTTTCGCTTATTTGGTCTGTGTTAATGGAGCTTGTCGGATCAGTAGAGTCAGTTTCAATTTGAGAGAGAGCTGATTCTAAATCACTCAACTCCGTTTCATAAGCCGCTTGCTCCGCCTCGAGTTTTGTTAATTCATCATCTACTTCTTCTGTTTTATAGGTAGCAAGTAAATCGGTTGCCGCCACTTCTTGACCACGTTTAACAGAAATGGCCGATAAGCTTTTTGCATCAGCAGAGATTGTGTATGTTTCCGCTGGTGCCACAATTGTTTCCTTATTGATACGTTCTACATTGTCACCAGTATAAGCTTTTTGAAATTCATCGATAAAATATGAGCGTGCAACCTTGCTATCATCTTTAAAAACAAAATAAGCATTTAAGCCAATTAAAATAGCCGCAACGACAATGCTAATGCTCGTCCAAGGTCTCGCTTTTAGAAAGTGCATCAACCTAACCCCCTAATAAGCCATTCTTGAAGAGGTAAAACGCTAACCATGCCTACGAAAATAGCCATGAAGATTTGTAAGAAAATGATTTTTGCCATTAATGATTTTTTACTTGTTTCTTCTTCCCATTTTGAGAGGAATGTAAATTGCACGACGATTGTTAGTACAGTAGCGACTGTTAATTGATTGATAGCGAATAAAACGAAATCAGTATCAATAAACCGCTGTGCCAGTGGTGCTAGTGAAAAGAATGAGAAGGTCGTTGAATAGCCAACTCCGTAGAAAACTGCAAATAAAATAGCTTTTTCCAGCAGCAAGAACGTCACGACATAAAGCTGGACTTTTTGAATCCATTTATACGGAATTTCCGTTAAGAGGTGCAAAAAATAAGTAACACCGTAATAGTGGAAGCAAAAATATAAAATGGCCCACAATATTGCACCAACCATTGAGAGTAGGCGAGCCATATAATATTCATCATGAGAATCCATTGCGAACAACGTAGTTAAACTTTCTGTGCCCATTCCCCAAAATTCACGTGCAGCAAATAAGAGGATAAATAAGATGAAAACCGTGAATGAACGTTTTTTGTATCCTGTTATTTCACCATTCTCTACGATTTGTGTGAAGTAGGTTGGATGTGTTAAACTATGCCAAAATTTGTAATGATAGAACATACACAGCTTCCTTTCTATAAAAATAGTAAATGTCAAAGATGTAGTATACACCTTGTTTGATGATTATTATATATGAAAATAGCTGAATTTTACCGTTTATCCTATCGATAAATCCAAATAAAACGTCATACAAAACAATTATATAGTATTATGAAAATAACTTCCTTTATTTACAGTATATTAACATCATAAACCACAAATTATTCTAAGTTTACGATAGAGTAGAGAGCGGATTGTGAAAATAGCTTGAAAACATATTGTCCAAACCGATACTAAAGTAAGGAATTAAAAATGAAAATGTACATATCGATTTTCCTATATAAGTAAAATGTGAAAGGGTGGGTCATTTGAAAAGTAAATTAAAAGTTGGCGTATTAACAAGCCTATTATTAGCCCCAGCAGCAATCGCTAACGCGCAGGAAACTGAAGCACAGTCGCAAATAACACCAAAAACGGAGCAAACTTCATCTATAAATGCAGTAGCGACAACGGAAACAAGGGAAAAAATGATTGCACAATTCGGCAAACTATCTGTAAAGTCAACACCAGATGAAATGGTTATAGCAGAAGGTGATGTAGCTGCCCTTGATAAAGCAGATTTTCATGACGATGAGATTGAATTTATTACAGCAAAATATAACTACATAGTGGAGCAAAGACGTCTACTAACTAAGTTAAAAGAAATTGGTACGAGTATAAATTTATTAAACTACTCAAGCAAGACTTTTTCAAATGATGTAGCTGTTGTTGAAAGTACATATTCAACATTTTTAGATAGTGTAAACGCGGGGGACTTATCTTATCTAGCAGTCCAAGAAAAATATAAAATAGCTGTGAATAAAGCACTTGTGAATGAAGCTCGTACTATTGCTCCGACTATACGTGGTACTTCGCTACAATTTGGTTATAATGATGCGGAGCGTAATAATTATTTTAAAACTAACGGAGCGGATATCGCAAAGCTTTTAAAAATGGTTGATGATAATACGGCAACAACTACAGCTGTTAAAAATCTAAATGCTTTGGTTGTACTATTAGATAACTCTACAGCGGATTCTGCAACGATTAAAGTAGCGGCAGACCAGGTAACGGTAGCCTATAATGCTCTTTCAGCGGATCAAAAGAAAATTGTTGTAGCTTATAATCCAAATAATGATGCGGTTACACCTTATAAAAAGTATACGAATACATTAACGAATTTAACAGCAGCAGATAATGTAAATAAATTAATAGATGCATTAAAACCAGGTGCAAATACATTTGAAAGCCTAACAATCAATGCTCAAGCAGCTTTCGATAGATTAGACGCTACAGGAAAAAATTTGGTACAGAATAAAGAAAAGCTTTCTTTGTATTTTAATTACGTAGATTTATCGAGAAAAGTAAATGCACTTAAGCCGACAACAGCAGACTACAGTACACAAATCGCGACATTAAAAGCAGCAGTCGAAGCATTAAATGCAACAGGAGAAGTAGCACTAGATAATATTAAAGAAAATCTAATTAAAAAGCTTTCTGATCTTTCGAATGTAGAGGCAGCATTAGCTACTGTGATCGCTAACATTAATGGCTTAAGTGACTCGAAAGATCTTGTGCAAGATATGCTAACGGCACGAGCTTCATATGAAAAACTTGACGCAGCTACTAAAAAGCGTGTGACAAACATTAAAGTGTTAACGGATTTTGAGAAATCACAAAAATCTATGTTAAACGTGATTGCACTTATTGAAAAGTTAGATCCTGCAAATAAGGACTATATTAAAAAAGCAAAATCAGCAAATAGTGCGTATTTAAAGTTGGATGAAGCAAAGCGTACATTTGTGAAAAGCTACAACAATCTAAGTGATAAAGTTGCAGCAATTGGGGTGATTGCCCAAATCGAAGCATTAAGTATTTCGAAAAAAACATACAAAGATGATGTTCTTGCAGCTGAGAATGCTTATGTTGCAGTAACAGCACAAGGACTCGTGACAAATCACAGTGCACTTCAAACAGCAAGAGGCTACATTACAACTGCAAAGGCTTTTGATGATCGTATCGATGCATTAGCAAATGAGCCAGTAGAAACATTTGTTGCAAAAGTAGCAGCATTAACCGCTGAATATAAAACAATGAACAAAAATGCGAAAAGGCTAGTAGAGAAGGAAAAAACTTTATCAACTTATGAAAAGAATAATAAAGATGTTATAAAGGTCATTAATTTAATTGCAGCACTTAACCCTAATAGTAAAGATTATACGAAAAAGGTGCTCGCAGCGCGTAAAGCATATAACGCACTGGATGAAGTGTCGCAAAAACGTGTGACAAACTATGCAAGCTTAACAGCTGTTGAGGATGTGGCCTCACTTATCGGCTTAATCGCTTCATTAAAGCCAACGAGTAAGACTTTCTTGAAAGATTTACAAACAGCGCGTGCGAATTATGATGCACTTCCTGCAGCTAAAAAGGAGGCCATCATTAACTACGAATTACTTGTAAAAGCAGAAACAGAGCTTACATCGGCCCATACAGTTATTGCTCTTATTGATGCAGCTTTACCAGCGGAAGAAGATTATTTAACAAAGCTGATGAATGCACGTATAGCATATGACAAGCTTTCGTCTGGTCAAAAGAAATTAGTGTCGAACATTAAAGATCTAACAAATCGTGAAAGAGAAGTTAAACCAATCTTGAATGTAATGGTACAAATTGAAAGCCTAGATCCCGAGCAGAAAAACTTTGTAAGTAAAGTAAATTCAGCACGAAAAGCTTATGACAAATTAACAAGAGACCAGAAGAAATATGTCAATAACATTGCTATATTACAAAACTATGAGCCAGTATCTACAGTAATTGAGTTAATTGGTAAACTAAAATCATCTAGTAAAACATTCCATGCAGATACAACAAGGGCACGAGCGCTTTACGATGCACTTACAGCGGATGCAAAGCAATATGTAACGAACTATTACTTGCTACAAGCAGCAGAAACAAGTATTTTAGGTGCTGCTAACGTATCGCAAATGATTAATGAATTGCCTTCGGTAGATCCAAAGCAATATATTAAACGTATCGAAGAAATCCGAGCTGCGTATAATGCTTTGCCTAGCGATCAAAAGAAAGCAGTTGAAAACTACAAAACGCTACAAGACCAAGAAAAGCTTATGAAGCCGGTTAAAAGCGTTGTTGAAGATATTGATAGGTTGATGACATCGAAGGACATCGAGAGTCAATATCAAAAGATTTTAAAAGCTTATGATAAATTGTCAGCTACGCAACGCAGATATGTCTATAATGAACAAATTGTATTATCACTAGATAGTGTCATTAAAGTGGTTAAGAGCATTGCTGAGTTAAAACCAAGCGACAAAATGTACTTGGGTATGATTGAATCGGCGCGTAGAGATTATAACAGTTTAAGTTCTACAGATAAGCAAAAAGTTCCGAATTATTCTATCTTGCTTGAAGCAGAGCAAAACATGAGCGATGTTAAGAAAGTAGTGGCGCTTATTGCGGGTTTATCGACAACTTCTAGCACATATGTCCAAGATGTAGCAAACGCATCGGCTGCTTATAAAGCTTTAAATTCAAAGTTAAGAGGACAAGTACTTAACGAAGATGTACTAAAAAAAGCAGAGAAAGATGTAGCAGTAGTATTAAAAGTAGTGGATGCTATCGCAGTTATTGACCCAGAAGACAGAAATTTTGAGAAGAAAGTTTCATCTGCGCAAAAATTATATAGCGGACTAACTATTGAACAACAGGGTCTTGTGTATAATTACCGCGTACTGCAAGAATATCTGGACATGCAATATTGAGCCATGATGAAGGAGTTGTCCTAAAAAATACTTTAGGATGGCTCCTTTACTAGTTAAAGAGGGAGTGTATTCATGAAACAAGGTAAGCAGTCGAAGTATATGATGGCTTTAGCAATTTCAGTTTTAGCGGGATCTTTTGTATATGCGGTACCAACAACTGCTGCTAGCATTCCATTTACGGATGTTAAGAATGATGGTAGTGAAGAGGAATTACACAAGGCGGTTAGTGACTTATATAGTAAAGGGATTGTCTTTGGCACGACTTCTACAACATTTAGTCCATATGCGAATTTAACTCGAGGGGAAGCGGCGTACTTTTTAGCAGAAGCACTTCAGTTAGATGTGAAAAATGTAGAAAATCCAGGTTTTAAAGACGTCCCAACTTCTCATTTATATTATGGACACATCGCGGCACTTGCGACGGGAGATATTATTCAAAAAAGCGAAAACTATCATCCAAGTAACCTAATTACACGAAGTCAAATGGCGAAAATTATAACACTTGGATTTCATTTGGAGCAGGCGAAGAAAATATCGGCACCTTTTACTGACTTCACTAATGATACTGAAACAAATCGATATATTCAGACGTTGGTAAACTATTCAATCACACAAGGAACTTCTACTACTCAATTTTCTCCTTATACGTATGTGAAAAGAGGGCAAATGACGTTATTCATTTATCGTGCGCTTGAAAAGTTTGAGGACGATTTTTATATCACAGGTATTGAATAAACAAAAATTCACTCTAATGTCATTTTTAGAGTGGTTTTTTTAATAAATTATAGGAAAATTAAGGTAATGGTGTTATCTTAGAATATGCAGATTGTAGGCTGCATGTAACCCAATTAGTATAAGTCAATAGCTTTTGTCCAGTCTCAAACATCGAATTTAGCACAATACTTAATAATGAATATTTAGACAAGGCGAAAATAATTATTAACAATTGAAAAAAGTTTTTGGGAGATATTAATTTGGAGTTTTTATACAAGTAATGCTTATTAGGAGGCATCTATGTTTAAAAAAATATCAAGCATTATCTTACTATCTATTGTTTTACAAGCTGCGTTTTGTTTTGGAAGTTCAGCTAGCATTAATAAAGTTTTTGCAGCATCTAACCTAGTGAAAGATGTACCAGTATCGTACTGGGCAAATTCCTCAATCCAACATATGTTGACAAAGCAATATATGACTACATATGACGATGGGAATTTTAAGCCAGATCAATCTGTTACACGCGCGGAGGCGGCTAGTGCTATTGCTCGGTCCATGCAACTAGATTTAGAAACTTCTTTTTTACCTAACTTTGAGGATTTACCTGTAACGCATCCATACTACAAAGAAATCTGTAAATTAGTAGAAATAGGTGTTTTGCAAAATAGTGATACCTTCCATCCAGAAGCGCCTTTAAAGCGTATGCACTTAGCAAAAATGTTAACGCTCTCGTATGGAATTGAAGTGGACGCCAAAAATAACAGTAAGTTCAATGATGTACCATCCACACATTGGGCTAAAGATTATATTGAATCTTTAGCAGATATCGAAGTTATTCAGGGGGTAGATCGACAACATTTTGCTCCGAATGGATTGGTGACACGTGCACAGTTAGCAGCTTTAGTGGAGCGCAGTATCGATTTTCGTCAGAAAGTGACGAAGCTAGAAGTAGCTTATGATTATCTATCAAAAGATTATATTCCTACAGTAAATTTTTCGACAGATTGGTCACAAGAAGTGATTCGATTAATAAATGTTGAACGGCAGAAATACAAAGTAGAACCACTTTCATATGATGCACCACTGACACAAATCGCAATCATTAAAGCACAAGATATGGTGAATCGTAATTACTTTGAGCACGAATCACCTTATTACGGTAAAGCATGGGATTTAGCGACATTATTTGACTACTCTTATACTAGTTTGGGTGAAAACCTTGCACGAAATATTCCTTCTCCAGTAGTTGCGGTGAAGGCTTGGATGACTTCACCATCACATCGAGACAATATTTTGAAGGCTCATTATACGAATACGGGTGTTGCAGTAGAGAAGGATAGCAAAGGAAATTATTACTGGGTACAAATGTTTTCTAGTCAATAAGTCTTTATGTAACAAAGCGTATCATATATTACAAGAATGTTACAAAGAACTGAGAAATGTGGAAAAAAAGCCCTCTTCCAAACGCTGGTAGACGTGAAAACGTTGATATACCAGCGTTTTCTCTTGTGGTAAAAACCGTTACACAATTGAAAAATATAAACGGTAAAATTTGTGTTAGTCTATTAATAGGCAAAAAAGAGCAGTCGAGAGGGGTATAACAAAAGTATGAATAAGAAATGGTTATTACCGATTTTTGCATCATTTATGTTATTTACAACAACTCCAATAGATAACGCTGAAGCGGCAACAGCATCTGACTTATCCGCAACAGCGACTAAATATTTAGGTACTCCATATGTATATGGTGGGACAACTACAAGTGGTTTTGATTGCTCTGGATATACTTCTAAAGTGTTTGCAGACTTAGGCATTAAACTTAATCGTTCATCAGGTTCACAATATCAGCAAGGTACAGCGGTTGCAAAAAGTGATCTTCAAGTTGGAGACCTACTTTTCTTTAATACTAGTGGCAGTGGTATCTCTCATGTTGGGATATACATAGGCAACAACAAAATGATACACTCACAAACTGGTAAGGGTGTTAGTTATTCAAATGTGAATGATCCTTATTATTGGGGTCCAAGATATATTGGCGCTAAGCGTGTTGCAACATTAGATAGCGAGCAGCAAGCACAAGTGGAAAAAGTAGCAGAAGTAAAAGATTCAGCTATTGATTTTTCAGTATATGCATCTCGTGCTGAAGTAGCGGTCCAAATTGCAAAAGCATTAAACCTTGATACTTCAAATAAAGAAACTGGTTTTGTTGACATAAAACCAACGTATGAGCATGCAGGGGCAATCGCTGCTGTTGCAAAATTGGGTATCTTCGAAGGTGATTCAAACGGAAAATTTAACCCAGCTTCACCAATGACACGAGCGCAAATCGCTAAAGTATTAGTAATTGCCTTTAATATCGAGAACCAAGGTGAAAGTATTATATTTACTGATGTACCAGAAAATCACTGGGCTACCGAGTATATTTCAATTCTAGCAACTAACGGCATTACATCTGGAAACGACGATGGAAGCTTTGGTTATAACGAGATGTTAAAAGTAAAACAATTAGAAACATTTATTGAGCGAATTCAAAAATAATCAAATTCATTATCTTTCTTTTTCAATTTGAATAGGGGCTACATTTAAATTGAAAAAATGCAGGGAAAGTTCTTTTAAATAATGTATAATTTGGAGAGGGTTTGCACTAGCGAACTCTCTTCTTTTTATGAAAAATTATAGTTAAATGAGGTGATATGAAAGAAAAAAGAAATCTAAAGAGTTATATATTGTATGATGCTTTATCTAGCGAATTTTGATAGAATATACAGGTTAAGAGAACAGGAAGGGAGGAAATAAGACATTGAACATTAAAAAAATCAGTCTTATTTTATGCGTCTTATTCATTTCGGCTTCTATGTTTACTATACATAGTGCAAATGCAAGTGGAGGTTTTCAAGATATACCCCAAACGCACGAAGCTTATGAAGAGATCAATTATTTAGTTAATTTAGGTGTAATTAAGGGATATACAGAAAACGGGAAACAATATTATAAACCTGCTAACAGTGTGACACGCGGACAAGCGGCGAAAATGGCAGTTATTGCTTCAGGGAATAAGCCATTAGTCGTAAGTAAGTCTAGTTTTTCAGATGTGCAAGTAGGGACAGAGTTATCAGGTTATGTAGAACGTGCCATACAATTAGGGTATTTCTCTACAAATACAAAAGGACAATTTTTACCAAATAAGCCTATTACACGTGATGAAATGAGTCATGTTTTGACGAAGGCATTTAAATTAGATACGAGTGAATATGAAAAGATAGATTCTCCATTTTTGGATGTTGGGATCACACATCCTTATCTTAAATATGTAAATACGATTTATTATAATGGAATTACAAGAGGCAGTGGACAATATTATAATCCGAATAGTCAAGTAACACGTTCACAATTTGCATTATTTGTCGCACGTGCAAAGAGTGAAAAGTATCGTTTAGAGCTACCTGTAAAGGGTGAATCAGTACCAGATACGTCGCAAGTGATTGGATTAATCCAAGTAACAGGTAATGGCGTAAATATTCGTAAATCTAAGGATTCATCTTCATCTGCAAATATTGTGGGAACTGTCAATAAAGGCGGTAAATTATCGGTGTATGCCGTTGAAGGTGACTGGTTGAAAGTAACGTATAAAGGCGCATACGCATATATTCACAAAGATTATACTCAATTTTTAGACGCTGATGGACAAGTTTTAGGGTCCGTTCAGAAAGAAGTGACAACGGCAGCTGCTGTCAATTTATACGTAAAAGCAACTTCTACTTCTAAAGTCATTGCAACTATAAAAAGAGATGTGAAATTACCAGTTTATAAAACTGTTGGTGGTTATTATTTAACGGTAGTTGATGGTCTACCAGGCTATATTGTCGCGAATAGTACAGTTGATGTTGAAACGGAAGGGCCTGTTGAACCAACTCCACCACCTACGACACCTCCTGTTTCAGGAAATGTGTTAGGACGAGTAACGGTTGATAATCTAAATGTACGTAGTGGGGCAAATAATACTTCTACTGTTGTAGGTAAGCTGAAGAAAGGAGAGTATGTCCAAGTTGGTCAAATAAATGGCTATTGGGCAGAAATCACATTTAGCGGTCAAACAGGTTTTGTCCATAAATCATATTTAAAACTGTTAAACCAAGGCGGTAATGCATTGCAAAATCGTATTATTGTTATTGATCCAGGTCATGGCGGTAAAGATCCGGGCACAGTGAACGGTTCTAATTCAGAAAAAGCAATTACATTAAAGGTCAGCACACTTGTGAAGCAGAAGCTTGAAGCTGCTGGTGCGAAGGTATTAATGACTCGTACAGGTGATACGTACCCTTCTTTACAAGATCGTGTAGACTTTACAAATGCAAACTATGGTGAAATCTTTGTAAGTATCCATGTAAACTCGGCTGCAAATACCTCAGCCCAAGGTACTGAGACATATTATGCTATTTCAACAGGTGATATGCATCAGGAAGACGTTGATTTAGCTTCATTTGTAAATAATCAAATTGTAACGAATTTAGATATGAAAAACCGTGGTGTTAAAGAGCAACAGTTCTATGTAATTCGTAATCAGTTAATTCCTGCGATTTTAGTAGAGCTAGGCTTTTTAACGAATGATTCGGATCGTAACAAACTAACGAATGAACGTTATATAGAGTTATATGCGCAATCTATTTACAACGGGATTTTACAATATTATTCGAAACAATAATAGATTGATAGAATGGGATACCTCAAGTTCAAAGACAAGGTAGTGATTCTATTAAATAAATAAAACAGCGATTTCCCAATTCGGGAAATCGCTGTTTTCATGTTGGTGAAAAACAATTTCGTCAATGACTTCTTGTGAGGATTTATTAGAGGTTGTTCAAGGAACCCGTTGATTTCCGTTCCAGGCGGACGTTTTCCGGGGGTCAGATCACTAATCCCCAAGGAGTCGCCGCCTTCCGTTCCATTGCTTACATAGTTATCAAGTCAAGAACATGTTTTAGTATGGATCCATAATTAAGTTAATAACTCTAAATGAGCAAATGCAAATCCGATAATTAACACAAAGAAAAATTTGAAAAAGAATATGCCATTTTGATTAAAGTAAATGCTTTTGCAGATCGTATCTGTATTATGAATGGATTAATACTTTAGCAATTCGCTAGGGCCAGCCAAGGGAACGCTCGGGTAAGTGATGTAATCGCTCGGGTCAGCCAAGGGAACGCTCAGGTAATTGATGTAATCGCTCGGGCAAGCCAAGGGAACGCTCAGGTAATTGATGTAATCGCTCAGGTCAGCCAAGGGAACGCTCAGGTAAGTGATGTAATCGCTCAGGTCAGCCAAGGGAACGCTCAGGTAAGTGATGTAACCGCTCGGGTAAGCCAAGGGAACGCTCAGGTAAGCCATGTAATCGCTCAGGTAAGTGATGTAATCGCTCAGGTCAGGGGTCAAGTGCTGTGCCAAGGCGTGAGGACGAGTCCATGTGCATGAAAATAGATGGTAGTTTTTATTATGGTAGATATTTGAAGTCGATTTACTCATTATGAATTAATAAATCTATATGAATGGTCGTTAGAGTTTGTTCAAGGAACCGGCTGAGTGAAGGAATGCTCCGAAAAGGAGTGTTTTGATTTTAGAATGTTTGTTGATTTCCGATCAGGCTGAACGCCTCCGTAAAGCGTCAGCCTGATCGGAAATCAACTTCCTACAATGGTGAAGCGTAGATAATCAATACGCCTGTAATGTTATTTTGAGTTTGCGTATAGTGTGCGATTGACGAATTGTGCAAAGTTTTGTCGTGTTACAGTGTTGTTTGGTTTAAATGTATTATCCGAGTAGCCTGTGGTAATACCAAGTGCATAAAGTGCTTGTATTTCCTTATAATAAGCATGCGAAGATGGTACATCTGTAAATGTATTAGGTGAGAAGCCTTGTAGCTTGAAGCCGTTTACTAGTGCACGTGCCATGTTGGCTCGCGTCATAGGCTGATGCGCATTAATCTTACCATTTTCTAAGGAAATGATACCCTGACGAGCGCCAGTTGCTAAAACTGCGTATCCATAGTCTCCGGGTTTAATGTCACTAGCATTGAGTGTAGCTGATCCAGAAGGAGCGATGCCTAATGCACGTAATACCATTTCAGTTGCTTGTACACGTGTTAAAGTACCTTGTGGATTGAACTTTCCACCGCTGCCTTTAATAATGCCAAGTGCATGTAAGTTTTTAATATCGTAGTAAGCACCGCCAGAATTGGCTACATCTGAAAATAAAGGTGCTGTACCAATTACCGCTTTATTGGAACCTTTTACCCGTGAGAGCGTTTTAATTTCTGCGACCGTTGCAAATTTTTCATCGGCATTTTTACGATCATCGCGACCTTCTACAAATGAAGTGCGGATTGTATAAGTGCCTACTGCTAAATTACCTGGCATAAATATTTGGTATTTCTCAGAGTGTGTACTAATATCCTTTTTGTCGGCATTATCAGTTGTAGTGTCAGCAGCTAGCCCGGGAATATAGCGTTCATGTCCTTTACCAACTACATTGCCATTTGCATCTAGAATTTCTACTTTTAATGTTCCACGTGCAGGTACGTTACCGTTGTTCTTTACTGTGACAGTAGAGTAGAAGACAAATTTACCTGATGGTGCAATATAGCTTTGCACACCGTCAGAATTCAAAGAAATGCTATATTTTCTTGGTACATTGTCGTTATGATTTTCTGCAACCCAGTTTAGAGAGTGTTTCATGAAGGCTTGTGCATCTTTATCCCCTTGTGTTGTAGAGAAAGCAACTCCATTTTCGCCATCTTGCCAATCTGCTTTTTCCGTAATGTTGATGTAGTCGTAAATTTTAAAGCCAATTTGTACAACACGACCTTTACCATATTGAATGGCATGTGCTGCACCAAACTCATTTTTCTTCATAGTTTGTGGTTTATCAGTAGAATCGTAGTTCGAGAAGAACAATATTGGTGTGGAATTTCCACCTTGCCAAGGCTTAATGATTTCGACCCACTCTGTGTCGGATTTCTTCAGATTTAATGTGTTTTTTCCAAGTTCCTTTGTAGCATTTTGAGTAATTTGATGTGCTGTGTTTTTGTTACTTACTGTAGAATTACCCAACTGTATATCATCAATAAATCGAGCGTTAAATACTTCGGTTAAGTTATCCCATTCCATTACCCATGAGTCGACATCATAAATTAATGGAGATAAATCCATTTGGCCTGGTTTGGGGAATTTAGCAGATTCGTTACGTGCTGTTTGAAAAGCAAATATAGCGCCTCCACCATTATGTACATACATTTTTACGTTTTCGCGTTGCTTATGATTCATCATGACTGTATAAGAAAAAACGATAGCGTCATATTGACTTAATGATTCTAAGTTATTTAGGTCTTTTTCGTAAATTTTTTCAACATTAAAACCTTGTTGTTGATAGAGAAGGAATGCTTTTAACTCCTTGTTGTAGGTCGAGCTATAATCCACTTTAGGTGACACTGTTTGTCCTTCATATGTACCGCCGGGATGTATTGTATTGGCATATTTCTCACTGCTTTCTGAGAAAACGACACCAATTTTTTGAGTTGCTGCTTGAACTTGTGAAGGGGATAATGCTGTAAATAGCATAAAACTGCAAGTTAAGATAAGCAAAGTATAAATTTTTTTCATAATTTTCCGCCTTTTTGGTATTTTTTTTATTTCTATTTGCTAATATAGCACAACATTTATCGAATAATAGATAGTTTGTTGAAAATTGTAGAAAGATGGAATTAATGAATTTATTTCTTGCGAAAACGGTCGAATCCTTTCTATAAGTCTATTTGTTTTTATGATATAATAACATTTGTTTTATTGGGGAAAATAAAAATAACTGCATTGTTAAACGCAATGCGTAATTTACCATAGAGGAGGGCAATAACATCTATTAGATGTATTACATGTATGGATAAACTGAAAAAAGTTTTTACAAAGGTCAATAAGATTGATACATTTTCACCGTATTTCTTCTTACCTTTTATATTAGTGCTGTATTTCTTTACAAGCTTATTTGATTTCCATCGATTTGACTTATTTAATGTACGTGTGTCAATTTGGCCTGCTGTCATATTAGCGCTTGTATGCTATTACATCGGTGTGTATGTCATTGATAAACTGCAATGGACAATTCCATCATTCGGACTATCTTTCTTTGGGAAATATGTAATCCACTTTATTGTGCTATTAACATTGATTGGGTTAGCTTCTTATTTAATGATGATTTTTGGCGGTGGGTTAGGTATTTCTGATGAGTCGAATCGTCGAAATCTTGATCCAAAGTTAAACTTCTTTAGCCAATTATTATGGTTCGGCATTTTGTTATTATTGTCGTACAAAATGATTTTAGAAAAGAACATGACGTGGAAAAAGGCTCTAGTGTATGGTTCGATTTTTGCAGTCGTAATGTTCTTATTCTTATTAATGGGCTATCGTACGCCACTAATCATTATGCTATTTACAGGCATCATTATTTTCCACTACGTTGTTAAACGAGTGAAACTAACTTGGTTCCTTTCGGCATTATTCGTTATTGGTGTTGCTTTCACGATGTTCGGTTTCATGCGTGTTGTGACTGAAGATACAACGAAAGAATTTAATGACCGAAGCCAGCCAGATGTTGAGTTGTCTGTAGAGGAAGAAGAAAAACTATTGACGGTTGAACAAAAGGTAAACTTAACACCAAAATGGATGCGGGCATTGAATGGTGAAACTGTAACTGGACATATTGTGTTGAGTAAAATTATCGAATATACGCAAGAGGAAGGTTACTTAAAAGGAGAAATTCACCGTGGTATCTTCAATACCGTTTTACCAGGTGAGCAAATTTCACCACGTATGAAAGTAACAGAGGTTGTAAACTCGTTAAGTGTGGAGGAGGGTAAATATATTACTCGTCCAACAAGAACAACAACGCCGACATTTATTGGGCAATTGTTCTTAGATGGTGGTTATTTACTAGTAGCGATTGGATTCCTATTATACGGAGTACTGATTTCACTTATTTACAACAAAGTAAAACAAAGTGGTATTCGTAGCTTCCATTCAGTAGCCTACGCATTTGTGATTACGTTATTTACGGTTTCGATGCATACAGGTTTACTCGATTTAATATTTATATTAATGCTTGGCTTCGTTATTATTGCGTCGTCTGTCATTAAAACAGAAAATAATAAAGTTCGTTATTAAAAAGGTGATATCCATCGTTGCTCACTGCAGCGTGGATATCACCTTTTTGTTATTTAACTGTTTCAATAATTTGAATGTATTCTTTACTAATATAAGCAGGTCCAGTATGAAGCTTATCAGAAATAACCTCATACCAGCCATTTGCATCAGAATTTGTCACAATGACAGGCATGCCGCTACGTGCATACGTAAATAGTGGGCTATTGCCAGTTGTCGGTTCTGGACGTACGTTTAACCCTGTCGTTGTTGTTAGGCCAATTGTATACGGATTACCTGCATCTTTAAAGCCCATTGCCTTTTCAGCCCGATAATAATGGCCAGCAATTTTAGCCCCCCAATATGGATCAGATGCGTATTTTACATTGAAGCCCATTGCTTTTGAGCCAATCACAGCACCATTAGCGAAATTTTTACCAGGAGCGCCTCCAGGTGTAATGTAGTTTGGTTGTAAAAATTTCTCAATAAGTTCATTGATATTGGCTGTAACACTTTCAAAGTTTTTATTAAGTGGATTTGTATCGTATACATACAGTCCAAATAAATTATTTAGCTTTTGTGCGTGGTCACTCATACCATAAGCACTTTCATGTTGAGCAAGAGCTAATATAAGCATCGCATTAATCTGATGTTTCGCTTCCATGTCTTTTAAGGTAGTTCCTAAGCCAATTAATTTACTTTTCGTTGTAGCATCTTTATAAATGCTGGCGCCGGAACTTTCCATTTCAGCAAGTTTATTTGTAATATAATCATCAATTTCTTGTGCTGTATATTGTGTAGTAGCACGCGCAGGTAGGAATTGATAGTAGTTATAAGCATTACCTTTTGATGAACCGCTGTCATTTGTGAAATAAATACCATCCCAGCTATAGTATTTTTCATTTGGCTTCATGAAAGCAGGTGCTTTTCCATAAATATAGCTAGCAGAATATTTATTCGTGGTATGATCGTAAATCACATGTTTAATTTCACCGTTTTCATTTGAATAATATGAACGATCTTTCTTTAGTGCGAATGGGAATAAAGTAACGTCCGTTTGTTTTAAATAACCTACTTGGCCAGCTAATCGCACCTTTACTTGCGTCGCATCGCTTCCTAAGTATTCCATCTCTGTGTTCCCGGCAACAGGGATTTGATCTTTAATTGTTTCTGAAGCAAGCGCTACATATTTATTTGTTACGACAAAACCAGAAGACATTTTGATGATTTTGTCATTTTGTACGATGACTTGATTGTTTTTTGTCAGTGCTTTTTCTGCATCTGCAAAGTTTGTGAAACTTTGGTTGCCAACGAGTGCACCGTTTGAAACTTCTTTAATTATATAGGTAGAAACATTAGCTTCTTGATCACCAGCAAGAAGCATTAAACGTTGAATAAACGTAGCAGCTTGTCCGATAGTTGCATTTTTTTCTGGCATAAAGTAACCGTTTGAGCCATTAATGATTCCTAAATGCGCACCAACTGCTACGGCAGGACGGTACTCTGCGACAATTGAATCATTATCTTTAAATGTAATAGAAGAAGTACCTTTAGGGATTTTTAAATAATCGATAGCTCTTTCAAGCATTACAGCCATATGTTGTCTAGAGATGGCAGCAGTTGGTTTGAATGAGCCGTCGCTGTAACCTGTAATGATGCCCGCAGTTGCAGCAAATTTAATATCTAGCGCATAAGCATATGTATCAGGGACATCGTTGAATTGAATCTCGTTGCTCTCTGTTAGATTTAATACTTTTGATAGGTAAGAAGCAAATTCGCCACGTGTAACGTTATTATTTGCATTATAGCTACCATTTGTATCTGGGACTAAAGCATTTTTAGAGATTAAGTAACGTAGGCCATTTTCATGGGCATGACCAGTAAGTTCATCTGCAGTAGCAATACCAGGATTCCATAATAATGTAGTTATTAGTGCGAAAAGTAGTGTGACGTTTAATGTTTTTTTCATATTCTAACCTCCTATATTTCTACTTTATTTTAACAGAGAATGATAGGGGTTATAAGAGTAATTTGTTTGAACTTTATTTGTATCAACGACAAAATTAGTTCTTAAACTATGTGAAATTGAGTAAAATGACACGAATGTTTTATAGCAATCTAGGAATATTTTTGATAGTGTTATAGAAGTAAAATGTAGAAAGGAAGGTGAGAGCTCTACTCTATCAAATACACCTCGGTGTATTTAATGTCAGATTTTGAATTTAGTTTGGGTCAGCAAAAGTGGATTGAATCAATGCTACTAACTGATTTTCAAACACTATGACATTCAGTAGAGGCATTAACTTCATTCAATAAGCGTTTAGATGCGTGCTGAAGGAAGTAAGAGGAGCGCAAAAAAATGAAAAAAATAGCAAAATTATTATTGATTTTAGTCGTAATGGTGTCAATGGTTTATAGTCCGGCAAATGTATATGCATTTCAAACAGTCAAAAAGGATTATCCACTTTCTAAAGGTGTTCAGTATAAGCAATATACATACAGTAATACCAATACAAATACGATCAATCATTTGGCAATCAATGTAGGTGATCCAACGACAGAAGTGCAACTTGGTATGCCTGCAGCTGTCAATGGGAAAGAATCTACAGTAGCAAATGCAAATCGGCATTCACGCGAAGGTAATCGAGTAGTTGGTGCCATTAATGCAAGTTTTTACAATATGTCAGAAGGGTACCCATTGTTTTTACTCGCTAGAAATAATGTAATCCTAAATGGTGGAGCTGTTTCAAGCGGTTCCGACCAATATATGAACGTGCCTACTGCTTTCGGGATGACTGCAGATGGTAAAGGGATGATCGACTATTTTGATTTTGATATAGCACTTTCTCATAAAGGTTCGAATTATGAAATGTCTGGCTTAAATCGCATACGAAATATTCATGAGGCTGTGATTTATACACCTCAGTTTTATAGTAAAACAACAGATACGAATGAGTTCGGTTTTGAAATCGTAGTGGATACTGGAGCACCGATTACTGAAAATACATTCGGTCAAACATTAACAGGGACAGTTACACAAATAAAACCGTATGGCTCTAAAGAAAAATTAGCAATTCCTTCTACTGGCTTTGTCGTATCACTTCAAGGTGGGGATTGGCATAATAAGCTAGGTCACGTAGCAATTGGTGATGAAATGAGTGTAAACTTCTCAATCGATCAACTATGGCAAAACGCACAATTTATGCTAGCAAGTGGACCGTATCTAGTAAGAGATAACAAACCTTATATTATGATGAGCACAACAAGCGCGCGTGCAAAAGAAATTGCTCCACGTACAGTTGTAGCAACAAGTGATAATGGGAATAAGGTACATTTCATTACGGTAGATGGTCGTCAAAGCCATAGTAAAGGCATGAACATGGTCCAGCTAGCAAACTACTTAGTAGCACTTGGAGTCGAAAAGGCCATAAACCTTGACGGTGGTGGTTCGACGACAATGGGTATTCGTAATTATGGAAGTAATAATGTCGTACTAGCAAATCTACCTTCCAATTCAGGTAACACACAACGTTTAGTATCAGCAACATTACTTGCAGCAAGTAATGCACCAACTGGTAAGGCAACGCATATTAAGTTCTCTAACAGTACAAACAATGCAACGATGTTAGTAGGCGCATCTTCTAGTGTAGCTGTTCAATATGTGTTAGATGAAAACTATAATGCACTCCCACTTGATGGGCATTTATCATTAGCTTCACAAAATGAAACATTATCGATTAACGGCTTAAGCTACACAGCTACTCAGGCTGGTGATGATCGTATTTATATTGGACATGATGGCACAGCTGTTCAATCGTTTCCTGTTAAGATTGTAGACGCACCTACGAGTTTAACGATTGCGCCAAGCGCGAAAACAGTAAGTGCAGGCGAAACGGTAGACTTTAAAGTAGATGCAAAAGATGATAGCGGTAAAGCGATTGTCTACGATGCTTCTCAAGTAAAATGGTCAGTTGAAGGTAATATTGGAACGATTACAAGTAACGGTAAATTTACCGCACAAAATCCAGGTTCTACGGGCAAAATAGTTGCTACATTAGGTACGAAAAGTGAATCTGTCACTGTGACTGTAGCAAAACCAGCTTTGTTTAAAGATATTCCAAACAACTATACGTATTTTAAGGAAGTAGAGTATTTAACGTCGAATAAAATAATTACTGGATATTCTGATGGCACATTTAAACCAAATAACAAGCTTACACGTGCACATGCGGCGGTAATTATTAGCCGTGCATTAGGTTTAAATACGTCAAATGTGAAAAATCCAAGCTTTAAGGATATACCAGCTAATCATATTTACTATAAGGAAATTGCAGCAGTTGCTGAAGCGGGTATTATGAGTGGTCGAGAAAATAATAAGTTTGACCCAGATGCAACATTAACTCGTGCCCAA
The DNA here is from genome assembly GCF_044761695.1 of Lysinibacillus sp. NPDC097287. NCBI lineage: Bacteria > Bacillati > Bacillota > Bacilli > Caryophanales > Bacillaceae > Lysinibacillus > Lysinibacillus sp. NPDC097287. The sequence continues at coordinate 248,968 of NZ_JBIWCX010000003.1, read as the reverse complement.
ATGGCGAAAATTGTGGCAATAGCTTACGACTTGAAAGGGACGAGCAATATCGTATTCAAGGACGTGCCAAAGAATGACTGGGCATACACGTACATTCAGCAGCTAGCTGCTAATAACATTACAACAGGCTATGCAGGTAATCTTTATAAACCAAACGAGTCAATTAGTCGTGTTCACTTTGGATTGTTCTTATACAGAGCAATTCATCAATAAAAATAGGCGATTTCACATATAATTTTATGTGAAGTCGCCTTTTTACTATTTTTAAAAAGAAAGAAAATGCTCATATGTGGTATAATCTCTGTATTAAAAAGTAAAAGGATGTAGTTGAATGAAAATAGGTATTGTGGGGAATTACGGCAATGATAATAATGGTGATGAATCCATATTATTCGGCATTCTTCAACAAGTAAAACAAACATTTTCGGTAACCAATGAGGACATTACCGTTTTTAGTAATAACACACAACAAACATCCGAACGCTACGGGGTACATAGCTATCCATTGTATTATAAAAAGGGTAATTTATATAAAACGTTTATCCATACATTTAGAAACAATAAAGAGTATGTATCGAATTTTGACCTCCTTATTATTGGTGGCGGCGGTATTTTGATGGATTTTTATAGACGTGAGGCCCACCTTTATTTAACGTATGCAATGATGGCAAAGCAATGTAATATTCCGTACATTATTTATGGATGTGGAGCAGGCCCACTTGATACATTATCAGGGAAAATTAGTATTCGTTTAATGTGTCGTTATGCAGCCAATATTTCTGTACGTGACCCGCAGTCGAAACAATTACTACAAAGCATTGGTGTAAAGAAGCCAATAGAAGTTATCGGTGACCCAGCGTTTACATTGAAAATGGACCGTGAAAGCTATTCTGAAAAGCCTATGAATATTGGCGTTTCGGCGGTTCCTTATTATAATGCAAACTATTGGCCAGAGGGTGACGTTATAAAATATGAAAAGTATATTACAAGCATGGCAAAAAACCTCGATAATGTAATTGCCAATCAAAATGTAAATATCACATTTTTTGCAACGAAATTTCCGCAGGATGTAACAGTTACAAAAGATATTCAAAAGAAAATGCAATTTAGTCAGCAGACAAGCATTATTGATGAAAATCTTGTACCTGAGCGTTTGTTAGAAGTAACAGGTGCGCTAGATATCGTGATTGGGACAAGATTACATTCCTTAATACTTGCAACAAATTCTGAGACACCGATTATTGCTGTGTCTTACCATACGAAAGTGCAAGACTTTATGTCCTTTGTTGATGCATCAGATCGTTGCTTACAAATGCAAGATTTGCAGGATGATGAGGGAGCTTTATCAGATATAGTTGGAAGACTAAGTAGCAATTGGCAACAATCAATTGCAGAGACGAAACAAATTGCTACACATGTTCATCAAGAGGCTATGCATGGTCAGGAATTAATGAAAAAGGCAGTGACACGTCTATGAAAAAAATTCTCGTCATTAGTAATATGTATCCAACATCTAATCATTTATCATTTGGCATTTTTGTGAAAAATCAAGTCACTGCATTAGAAAAGGCAGGGCTAAATGTAGAAATAGCTGTTAATACAAACCCAGCGACCGGCAAGAAAAACACGATTGCGAAATATTCAAAATGGGGAATTTCCACATTGATGAAAGGCTTTAAAGGTCGGAAAAGCATTGATGTGACACATGCACATTATGTCTTTCCATCAGGTATGCTGTCGTTGTTATTAAAGAAACTATTTGGTATTCCGTTCATTGTAACGGCACACGGTGGAGATATTGAACGTATGGCTAAAAAGAGCCTAAGAATACGTAACTGGACGGCGAGTATTTTAAATGAAAGTGAGCATATTATCGCAGTAGGTCCTGTACTAGCTCAGCAAATTGAACAGGATTTCGATATTGCTAAAGGAAAGATTTCGATTGTCAGTATGGGTGTGAACCGCGAAGTATTCACAAAGGGAGAACAAGCTACTGTTCGAAAGAAATTGCAATTAGCATCTGAGCCATTTATTTTCCTTTTTGTTGGTAATGTTATTAAACAAAAAGGGGTAGAGGAGCTGCTACAAGCATTTCAAATGATTAAGACGAAAGTTAGTCGCCCAGTGGAGCTGGTGATTATAGGCTCAAGAAGAGATGAGAATTTTGTACAGTCATTGCACCCATTCATTAGTGAAGAGGTTCGCTTTGTAGATCCATTAAAGCAGACAGAACTTGTTGAGTGGTTCCAAGCAAGTGATGTCTTTGTATTACCATCGCATTTAGAAGGTTTTGGACTTGTTGCCCTAGAAGCATTAGCGACAGATACACCTGTCATTGCTTCAGAGGTAGGTGGACTGGTGTCGCTTCTTGGTAACGGTGCGGGGCATTTAGTTGCACCTAAGAATGCTATTGCATTGTCAGAGGAACTACTGCGAGCAGTAAATACACCAAAAGAGCAATATATGAATCATGAAGCGGTTGAAAATGTGTTAGCCATTCATGATGAAAAGAATATTACTGCACAATGTATTGAGATTTATAAGTCGGCCATTAAAGGTGGCGAAGGCTTATGAACAAATTTATAAAAATTGTTGGGGCAGTCGCTATTATTAATATTGTTGCTCGTGTGTTTGGTTTTTTACGTGAAATGATCATAGGTATTCAATATGGTAGTGGCCATATTTCCGATAGTATTTTCACTGCGTATATGATTCCGAATTTTTTATATTTGGTAGTGGGTGGGGCATTTACGACTGCTGTTATCTCCATTTATAACAGGGAAACGACGGACCGCCCATTATTCGTCAAACAGTCATTTACAATTATTATTACGACAGTATCACTAATGACTTTAATTTTGTTAGTCTTTGCAAATCCAATTTTAGAAAGTTTTAATCAGGATAAAAGCCTTAGCCAAAGTGATTTAGAGACGACGAAGAATCTCTATTACTGGATGATGCCGTCATCTATTTTACTTGTTTTGTCTTCTTGGTACAGCGGTTTACTAAATGTTAATCAAAAATTCCATTTATCGAGTTTTGCGATATTAATTTACAATGCAATTTTCTTAGTAATCGCAGTTGTATTATCGATTAAAATCGGACCAATAGGGTATGGTATTAGTGCATTAGCAAGTGCGGCGATAATGGTGTATTTTTTAATTATCGGCTACCGTAAATTAGATTCGTATAAGGTTGGTTTTTCGTTTGAACGTAATTTATCATCGAAAGAGTTATGGATTATGGTTGTGCCTATTATGCTTGGCGGTGCAACGATTCAACTTTATGCACTGATACAACGCTATGTTGCGGGACTACTACAATTAGAAGGGGCAGTTTCATCTATTAACTTTGCATCAAAATTGATGCAATTCCCACAGGCTATTTTAATTACGGCCGTAACGACAGTTATTTATCCTATTTTAAGTCAGAAGGAAGCCAACAATGACCATGCTTCCATAAAACGCTTGTACTCTAAAGGGTTACATTATTTACTTTTGTTACTTGTTCCAGTGACAATTTACTCTTACTTTTATTCGGAAAACTTGATACAGGTTGTTTTCGAATACAAAAATTTCGACGAGCAATCAACAGCAAATACTGTACCAGTGTTTGCAATCTTCGTACTGTCTATGTATTTCCTTGCAGCGAACACCTATATTACGCGTTTTTACTATGCCAAGGGAGACTCGTTGGTACCAGTAGTATTTAGTTTATTAAATGTTTTTGCTGTAAATATTGCTGTGATTTTTTTACTTGTTGATTCAACTGGGGTAGTATCAATTGCATGGGGTACACTAATTAGTTCGATTGTGAACTTTGTAATGTTAGTTGTATACGCAAGCTTCAAGTATGATCTGAAAATGGGTATTTTCAGTAAAGAATTGCAGTTCCTAAGAGCGATTCCACCAATGATTATTATTTTTATAGTCGTATATTTCTCAAGTAAATACTTAGTGTTTGACTATAAATGGGTGACATTTATTGTAGGCCTTTTAATCTTTAGTGCTACAGTAGTCGGTTCATATTTGTTGTTTGGTGTAAAAGAAGTTAAAGAATTAACGGACAAATTGAAACGAAAGTTTTTAAAACACTAACAAAAAGACAGTGGTTCCTAATTTTGAGGAAACCACTGTTTTTTGTTTTAAAAAATGTAGGTAGGGGGAATGAGGCAAAAGGAATGGAAGAAGAAATGAAAGGTAGAAGTGCAATGAAAATGGAGGGGACTTATAAGAAAGATATTATACAGAGAGTAGCTGTTTTTTTGATATACAGGTAAAAATCCGCGTAGACTCCTGCGGGAACAGCACTAGATGTAAGACGCAACAAACCGCGCGTAGCGAGGGTTGCGACTTACGCTGTGCCGCGGAAAGCGAAGCGGATTTTTACTATATAGAAAGCCAGTTGTTCTGCTTAAAGGGACTTATTGGACTTCTCCATTTTTTACTTTGCAACAGCTATATGAAGGTAGGTACCTTGTTTTAACTTAGTGCCTTTTGCTGTTTGAAGTGTTGGATGTACGAGTAACATGTACTCTTGTCCTTTTTCTAAAGGTGTTGTTGGTGTAATAAGTAATGAATCGCCTTTTTGAACTGTGGCCGTACAGGCGACCTCATCGCCTCCTAGAGAAACTAATTGAACGCTTTCTTTAGGAACAGTAGTGGCTAACTTTTGTGAAAAATTCACTGTGAAATTTTTTGTAGTTGATACATTTTTTAAGCTTTTTTGTTCTTGATAATTTGTATATTGTTCTTTTAAAGCATCATAATGCGCCTTATAAATAGGGTCTGACTTAGTTTGAATACTTGGAGTAACACCCTTTTCATGAATCGTTTTACCGTTTGGTCCTGTAAACTTTCCGACTGTTAATTTTAAATAACTACCATCTTGTAATTCAAAGAAGCCTTGCATGGCGCCTTTGCCGTAAGTTGTTTCACCGTATAAAATAGCCGCTTTTTGATCTTGTAGTGAAGCAGCAACCATTTCTGCTGCACTAGCGCTATAGCGATTGACAAGTACACGTGTATTTACAGGGAATTTGATGCTTTGCTGTACAGTTTTTACTACCTTAGATGCATGTGCTTCTTCCAGTAAATATGCAATCTTTGCTTTCGGAAATAATCCGGATAATTCATCTGCTGTAGTTACATAACCTCCACCATTATTTTGTAGATCTAAAATAAAGGATGAAGCGCCTCTTTGCTTAAGTTGTGTAAGAGCATTTTTCACTAATTTTGCCCCATCTTCAGAAAAAGATGACATTGAAATATAGCCGATATCTCCAAATAATAATCCAGATTCAACATTCGGTAATGTGAATAGTTTACGGGTAATGGTCTTTTCAGAAGTACGATCATCTTCGTGTAACACTGTTACTTTTACTTGCGTGTTTTCTTTACCGGTAAGAAGTGTAGAGACTTCTTGTACAGAGCTTCCGATAATGGATTGACCATTTACTGTAGTGATAATATCGCCAGCTACAAGGCCTGCAGAAGAGGCACCACTGCCGTCAATGACCTGTAAAATATGAATCCCATCATCATGTTCTTCAATAACAACCCCAATTCCAGTTGTAGAGAGGTTAATGCTATTTGTGTATTCATAATACTCTTCTTTCGTAAAGTACGTTGAATAAGGATCTAGCATATCAATAATTTCTGGTATGGTCTTTGCAGTATTTAAATTTCCATCAATTGTACCAACATAATTTTCTGTAATGATTTCTTTTATTTCTTTGACGAGCTGTTCATTTGTAGCAGCAGAAGACTGATCTAATGATAAGACAAACAAACTAATGATGAAAAGTAAAGACCACAATACTTTTTTCAATATCTGCACCTCTTTTCTAAATATCTCCATTATATATGAATTTTTGAAATACAGCGAATACAAAAAAGACACGCTACCGATAAAGGTTTACGTGTCTCTTATGATGTCCTCTATTTGGACAATTTATGAATGACAATACCGATTGCTGCTCCGACTATTGCTGGAATAAGCCAACCAAGACTTTGCTCATGAAATGGTAGTGTATTCAACAAATTCTCATAAAGCGGAATTTGGACATTCAGCTGTTTTAATCCATCATATATACTCACAAAGAATGTAGGGATTAACGCTAAAATATAGACGATACGTCCACCTTTGAAAAAGTTATCTGCAAGAGATAATACCATTAATACCATCGCAAGTGGATAGATGATTAATAAAACTGGAAGCGAAGTATTAATAAGAGTTGATAGTCCAAAATTAGTAATGATTAAACTGAAAATCGTGAAAACAATAATATATGTTTTATAAGATATTTTAGGGAATAATCGGTTAAAATATTGCGCATTGGCACTTAATAGACCTACTGCTGTAGAAATACAAGCGAGTAAAATAGTAACTGATAAAATAATGCTACCAAGATTACCAAATAACACAGCTGCTGATTTAGCAATGATAATACCACCATTATCAGAAGCACCAATTACATCTATACTAGTATTACCGATTTGACCAAGAGATATATAAACAAATGCTAACCCAATTGCTGCTACAACACCTGCAAAAATTGTAGTTTTCACTTGTTTTTTAGGATCATGCATGCCCATACCGCGTAATGCTTGTAAAATAACAATTCCAAAAACAAGTGCACCTAATACATCCATTGTTAAATAGCCTTGAATGAAACCTTCAGAGAATGGTGCTGTAACATAGTTACCAATTGCATCACCAGGATTGCCCATTGGTGTCACGAAGCTCTTGACAGCTAATACTACTATTACAAGTAAAAGAATAGGTGTCAAAAGTTTACCAACACGATCGACAAGTTTTTTTGGGTTCAGAGCTAAGTAAAGAATTAACATATAAAATAGTACAGAAGTAATGAATAATGGTGCCCAGTGATTGGCTGTTGCCTCTGATAGGAAAGGTGCAATGCCGATTTCATAGGACACAGAGCCTGTACGAGGTACTGCGAAAAATGGCCCAATAGCTAAATAAACAATTGAAGTAAAAACTATGCCGAAAATAGGTCCCACACGATTCGCAAGAAGTTGTAAATCGCCTCCTGCTTTTGCCACAGCAACAATGGCGAGTAGCGGTAAACCTACACCAGTTATTAAGAAACCAAACATTGCCGGGACCATATTTTCGCCGGCTTGTTGACCAAGTAGTGGTGGGAAGATAATGTTTCCTGCTCCAAGGAACAAGGCAAAAAGCAATAAGCCAACTGCTAGATTCTCTTTGATGAAGCACATGATGTTTTTCATAGAAAATAGAAACTCCTTTAAATTGAAAAGATGAAACTTTCAAATAATTTTAAATACAGATGTGTATGTTATCATATTATTATTAATTATACAATTAAATTACTATCGTAATCTAGTAGCAAATCATAGCATTTTATATGAGTTGCTATAATGTTCAGAAAATAGTCAGTATTTCCGATATATAAATGCTATAATATCTAGTATGATAGACATACAATTAAACATTCTAACATGAACGGAGGCAATTGGATATGCAAAAGTCAAAAAAATGGGGAATATTCACCTTGGGTACTATTGCAATTTCATTTTTCGCAATTCAGACAGCAGATGCAGCAACATACATAGTGCAGAAAGGTGATACCTTATCCAAAATTGCCCAAACACATCAAGTAACAATTGCAGATATAAAAAAATGGAACAATTTATCGAAGGATACGATATTTGTTTCGCAAAAGCTACAAGTAGAGTTACATGCTCCTGTCGAAGTACCAAAGCCAACCGTTGTCACACATACGGTTGCGAAAGGTGATACACTATCAAAAATCGCGCGCCAATATAATGTGACGTTAAAAGAGATTAAAGAGTGGAATGCTCTAACAACCGATAATATTTATATCGGACAAGCCTTAAAGGTTAATCCCGTTGTAATAGAAAGTGAAAAAGACGAGATATATACAAATCTACCAACTTATGAAGATGCGCTCTCGCAAGTTATATCAAAAAACCCTACTGCAAACGGGCAAGCTATATATAATAAAACAATTGACGTAGCTAATACATTAATCGGAACTCCATATTTATATGGCGGAAATTCGCCTATAGGTTTAGATTGTAGTGGATTTATTTATTATGCATTCAATCAGGGGGGTCTGAAAATTGCTCGGGATAGCAGTGAAGGCTACTTTTTCGGAAAAACAACGAAGGTGAATAATCCTTTAGCAGGTGATCTTGTTTTCTTTGAAAATACGTATAAGGCTGGGATTTCACATATGGGTATTTATATAGGAAATAACAAATTCATTCATGCAGGTACTGTTGGTGTAGAAGTCTCTGATGTAACTAACTCTTATTGGTCATCGAGATTAGTAGCTTATAAACGTTTCAATGATATTCCTTCCTATTAATAATAAAGATGCTTATGTGAGAAATTTAGAATCTAGTAAACGGCCAAATAATTATTAGATAGACAGCTAAATTCTTTCTGCATAGGAGGGCACTAAAAACTTTTTTAAAATGTAATGTTCTTCAAAAGTAAAAACCAACACTTTTTGTTCGATTTTGAACAGAAAGTGTTGGTTTTCTTTGTTCAGGGGTGGGTATGAATCCTAAAGAATGAAGCACTTAGAAAAATTGATAAAACTAGTTGATTGGAGTGCAGGCGGCGACTCCTTGGGGCGAAAGCGTCCGCCGGAACGGAAAATAACGGCACCGAAGAAAAAGCCATTGTGGAAACGATTAATCGTTTCCACAATGGCTAAAATTCATTTTATGGACTTTGTTACTTAAATTATTATTGTGTAACGCGTGCTGTCCAACGTGAAAGGTCTGCACCTTTTGGATTTACTAATGTTGGAGGGAAAATGAACGTCCATGGTTTAGTTGAGTTAGGTTGAACAGTTAAGATAGGATCCATTTTAAATGAGCCCTTCGCAATTTGTTTATCTCTAGCATCGATAATTTCTAAAGGTAATTGTTCAAGATTAATAGCTTTGTTATGGCCGTTACGAATAAAGATAGAAACATTTAAACTGCCATCATTAGCGAATTTAGCTTGTAGACCTGTAAAGTTTACTTCTGTTTCTCCTAATTCAGGTAAAGTTTTGACGATTTTTGCAAGCTCTTCTTTTTGTTCCTCTGGTAATTGCTCTTCCCATGTTGCATCCAATTCTAATTGGTGACCACGTAATGACACTAAGTTAAATGCAATTTTCCAGCCTTCTTCAGGAATTTCTTTAGTTATTAAAGTTGATTTTTCAAATTCAAATACCCAAGGGCGGGCACTTTCGGCAGGAATTGTGCCAAGTGCTTTGAAGTCGAATTTTTTCGAAGCGACAAGCTCATCATTTTTATCCATGATAAATAGCTCGATTTCGCCTAGCTCAATCGCTTCAGCTAGTGAAGAACGGAAGAATGCACGTACCAACCATTTACTAGAGCGAGCATCTTCTTCAATACTAATCGAAGAAAGTGATAATTGGTTAGGTTTTAATGGTTCTAACTCATTAGCAAGGAAGTTGAAAATGTATTTTTGTTCTTGTGGCACATTCCAATCAGGGTGGAATGATAATTTTGTTACAACGTTACTGTTATCATTTTGAGAATCAGATGTCACATTGCCTAATAAGTCTTGAGAATCAATTGTATTTTCTTGTCCAACTTTGTCTGTTTTTTTAAAGAATGAAAATAAACCCATTATTGTTGGTCCTCCTGTTCAGCTTCAACCATTTTCATGAAGCCTGTAATTTCAATAATAATTGCACGACGTAATTCTTGGAAATTTTTACCGAACAATTCGAGTCCTTCGCGTTGATAAATACGCATTGGATCTTCTTGTTGGTAATGACGTAAGCCGATACCCTCTTTTAAGTGAGCCATAGCTTCTAAGTGTTTGACCCATCCACTATCCAAGTAGCTTAGCATTACTTGTGGAATTACCGCAATGACACGATCATTCTCTGCGAATTTTTCCATTTTTGTTGTTAACTCATCAACTGCATCTTGTAATGAGTCTAATATTGCAGTTACTTTACCGACTTCTCTATCCACAGTTACAGGAGAAAGGAAGAGGCTGTTTAAAGCTTGTTCCATACCATCATAGTCCCACTCTACGAAAGGTAATTCATCAGGCGCTGCATCACGAACTGCGAAATCAACTGTTTCATAGAACATTTGCTTCAAATGATCCATTAGATCATCACCAAGTAAAATTTTATCACGTAGACCGTAAATTACAGAACGCTGGTCATTGATGACGTCGTCTAATTTTAAATTGTATTCCCGCATACCGTATTGCGAGCCTTCGACGATACGTTGTGTACGATCGATTAATTCTTGTACTTCTTTATTTTGAATGATGTCGTTTTCATCGACAATCATTTTCGTTGTAAATTTCTCTACATCTTCTTTTGCATACCGACGGAACATATCATCTTCAATAGACAGGATGAAACGACTTTCACCAACGTCACCTTGACGCCCAGAACGACCGCGTAGCTGATTATCAACACGACGGCTTTCGTGTTTTTCTGTACCTATTACATACAGACCACCAAGTTCATGAACTTCTTCACCTAATACGATATCAGTACCGCGCCCGGCCATATTTGTCGCAACTGTAATGCGCCCTTTTTGACCTGCTTCAGAAATAAGCTCTACTTCTTGTTCTACTGTTTTAGCATTTAGTAGTTGGAACTTTAGGCCTTCTTTCTTCAAGTAATCAGCAACTGTTTCCGATTGCAGGATTGAAGTAGTACCTACTAATACAGGTTGCCCTTTTTCATGGCGTTTTTTGACTTCGGCCGCTACGTATTTGTATTTCGCTTCTTGTGTTTTAAAAACCAAATCAGGTTGGTCTGTACGTTGGCGTACGCGGTTCGTTGGAATTTGAATAACGTCCATGCCATATACTTCACGAATTTCTTTTTCTTGAGTTTTGGCAGTACCCGTCATCCCAGACAGTTTCGGATACATACGGAAGTAGTTCTGAATTGTGATTTGCGCTTGTGCTTTGTTTTCTTCAGTAATCGTCACACCTTCTTTTGCTTCAATGGCTTGGTGTAAACCATCAGAAAGGGAACGACCTTCTAAAATACGACCTGTGAACATATCGACAAGCTCGATTTTGTCCTCTTTTACGATGTAATCCACGTCGCGTTTGAACATGACGTGCGCACGTACCGCTTGAATGACGTAATGATACAGTGTTTGATGTTCAAGGTCATATAGGTTGTCTACGTTGAAGGCTGCTTCTACTTTTTCAATACCTTGATCAGTGAGTGAAGTCGCTTTTGTTTCATCGTCGAAATCATAATCTTCTTCCGCTTTAAAGCGTTTTGCGAGCATGGCTGCAATACGGTGTAGCTCTTCGTTCGCCGCCATTTTACCAGCGATGATCAGTGGCGTTTTCGCTTCATCGATTAATACACTATCGACTTCATCGATAATTGCGAAGTGATAAGCACGTTGTACTTTATCTGCTAAGCTGTGCGCCATATTGTCACGAAGGTAGTCGAATCCAAACTCAGTACCGACACCGTACGTAATATCCGCATTATAAGCTTCTTTTTTTGCATCAGGTTCCATCATCGGTACATTTAGTCCAACTGATAAACCAAGGAAGCGGTGGATTTGACCAACAAGTTCGTAGTCACGTTTTGCAAGATAGTCATTTACCGTAATAACGTGTACACCTTTACCTTCAAGTGCGCGTACGTAAGATGGCAGAGATGCAACAAGTGTTTTTCCTTCACCTGTAGGCATTTCGGCGATATTTCCTTCTGTTAATACAAGACCACCTATTAGCTGCACATCAAAATGGCGCATGCCTAATACACGTTTTGAAGCTTCGCGTACAACAGCAAATGCTTCTGGGATAATAGAAGTGATTGGTTCACCTTGCTCCAATCGCTCCTTGAAAACAAAAGTCATAGCTTTTAGCTCAGCATCTGACTTATTTACATAATTTTCTTCAAGACTGTTAATTTGGTCTACTATTTTGTAGTAGCGTTTTAATTGACGAGCACTAGTTTGCTCACTATTACGTTTGAAAATTGAGAACATGAATTTACGCTCCTTTAATGTTGTCTAGTGGTTAGACACTTCATTATTCTATCAAATTTTATGTATACTGACTACATTTCTTACAAGATAAAGGAGATATAATATAGGTAAATACTCCAATAGAAAAATGTTGGATTTGGACAGAAAGAGTATATTTCAGCATTAGTTCGTGCTATAATCAGAGTGGCTTGAATTGCATATCATTATTTTTGAGGAGGAGAGACATGCTCTACGTGTCTTTAATAGCAGCATTTGTTGCTTCCATTTTGTTAACTCCACTAGTTAAACGCTTAGCGTTCAGAATAGGTGCTGTTGATGCACCGAATTATCGAAAAGTCCATGCACGAATTATGCCACGACTTGGAGGTCTGGCGATTTTTCTTGCGTTTTTAATAGGTGTAGGTATTTTATATCCATTTTTAATAAGTATTCCACAACCACAAAATACTGGTAAATATCTTTTAGTAGCAATTATTATTGGAGCATGTATTATCGTGGCAACAGGTGTCGTTGATGATATGCGTGAAATATCAGCAAAGGCGAAAATGCTTGGTCAACTTGTGGCAGCACTCATTGTTATTTTTGTTGGCGGAATTCAAATTGAATTTATTACCTTACCATTCGTCGGTGAATTGAATTTTGGCCTTTTAAGTATTCCTTTAACAATTCTTTGGATTGTAGGTATCACAAATGCCATTAATTTAATTGATGGGTTGGATGGACTAGCAGCCGGTGTTTCATCGATCGCACTTATTACATTGGCCGGAATGGCATTTATTATGAGCAATATGTTCGTATTAGCTATTGCTGCAGTTTTAGCAGTAGCGACAATAGGCTTCTTGTTTTATAATTTCCACCCAGCGAAGATTTTTATGGGGGATACGGGTGCATTATTCCTTGGGTTTATGATTTCCGTATTAGCATTACTCGGCTTTAAAAACGTAACATTTTTTTCATTAATTATCCCAGTTATTATGCTAGGTGTACCGATTTCTGATACATTATTTGCAATCGTTCGTCGTGTTCGTATGAAGAAAAAATGGTCAGATCCAGATAAATCACATTTACATCACCGTTTACTCGATATGGGCTTTACACATCGTCAAACGGTACTCATTATTTATGGTATTGCAATGATGTTCGGATTAGCAGCAATCATCTTCTCAATGGCAAAATTATGGGGTGCTATCTTACTGATTACAGTCATTCTAGTGGCCGTAGAAATTTTCGTTGAGATAATTGGTTTGGCAGGTAAAAACTACAAACCACTGTTGAATTTCGTACGAATATTTAATAAATAAAACAAAAGAAGTTATCATGTATAGATGCATGATAACTTCTTTTTGTTTATACAGGCGATATGTACAGTGTTCACTGAGAGGAAATCAGCACTCGTAAGCTTTTATCAGCGTTCGCTGTGAAGAAATCAGCACTCATAGCCATTTATCAGCATTCGACGTGAGAGTATCGGTATTTATAGCTTTATCATTGAATAAAAAATGCCTCTCCTACAATTAATAGGAGAGGTATTTTAAGTTTATTGTGTTGGTTCTTTCGCTAAAGAGTCATCTTCAGTAGCCGTATTATCAATACCTGTTTTCACGTTTGTTAAACTTGAAGATGATTCCTTTAATCCAAGATGACTTTTTAGTGTGTTTGTCACTTCTTCGACTGAATTTTCATCTAGTTGATAGTAGTATACACCTGTAGACATATCATCGTATCCATCTAATGTTAAAGAATCAATGCGTGGCATACCTTGTGATAAATATGAAAGGAATGACTTCATTTCATCGAAGGTCATATCTGTTTTCATATTATTACCGACAGCTTTGATGACATCGTCATATTTAGTAATTGATCCAACTGAAGTGACTTTTTTAATGATAGCTGTTAAAATTTCTTGCTGACGTTTACCGCGTTCGATATCGTTATCTTGCTTACGTGTACGAGCAAGTGCTAGTGCTTGACGGCCATTCAACTGCTGTAAACCTGGTTGAAGATTCACCGTATTACGATCAAATTCATCTTTTTCATGAAGTGCATATGGAACCTCTGCTTCGATACCACCAAGCGCATCGACTACATCGATAAAGGCATTAAAGTTCATACGAACATAATAATTTATCGGAATATCAAACAGTTCTTCTACTGTTTCAATTGTTGCGAGTGTTCCTCCAATAGCATGTGCGTGATTTATTTTATCTTTGCGTTCAGCTTGTGGAATATAGACATACGAATCACGTGGGATACTAAGCATTTTAATTGTTTTTGTCGTATTATTTAATGTTGCTAAAATGAGTGCATCGGAACGAGAGTTTTCAGAACCTTGTCCGCGATTTTCACTATCATCCACCCCAACAAATAAAATAGATACATTATCATTGACTGCCTCTACTTTTTCTTCACGTTGTGTTGAAACATTTCGGCCTTCTAAAACTTCATGGGCTTCATTTGCTGCATACTCAGCTTGTTTTGTTATATATACTCCATAAGCTGTGGCACAGATAAGTAAACTGGCAGCAAGTAGTAGCGTAATTTTTATTGTTAATGAAAATTTAGAAGACTTCCTCTTTTTTGTATTTAATTTTTTCATATTAGTAGTTATTCTCCTCTAAGTTTGGGGGATCTTGAATAGATATTACTTTAAAAATAGTTCAATATTAAAATTATACTATGTTAGTTCTATATTCGACAATCAATATTGTCTATTTTACATTAAATTCGATAAAATGTGCGTGCTCAAAAGAGACTATTGCCTGTCCATTCGTCATTTCAGTTATCCAATTCCGAAACTCATCTTCATGCTCTTTTAATACAGACACAATGATTTCAACTCCTTCTAAATAGCGAATGTCCTCTAATGTATAGTCAGAACCTCGAATTTCATTTTCAACTTTTCCAAGCCATGTATAGTCAATGGCAATTTTCATAGAATGATGTAATTTCCGTTCGACCACTTGTGCAGCGAGTAGGCCTTCAGTTGTTGCTTTGCCATACGCACGAATAAGACCGCCGCCGCCAAGTTTAATGCCACCGAAGTAGCGAGTGACGACAACGACCGTATCTTTTAACCCTTGTTTTTTTAACACTTCTAGCATAGGGACGCCAGCCGTACCACTAGGTTCCCCATCGTCATTTGCTTTTTGAATATGATCGTGTTCACCAATTATATAGGCAGAGCAATTATGTGTTGCCTGATGGTGCATCTTTTTAATGCGTTCAATAAAAATGAGCGCATCTTCTTCCGTTTCTGCACGCTCTATATAGGTAAGGAAGCGCGACTTGGAAATTATGATTTCACTTTCACCGTAACCTTTAACTGTTAGATAATTTTCTCTCATATGAGTAAGCCTCCTGTGGGATAAATAGGAATTTATTTATTTAGTAAAGAAAAAATATTAATTTTTATGTTTGAGGTGCTATAATAAGAATAGCCTATTAAATTTACATAGAATGAAAAGCAATTGGTTATTTTTTTTTGAAACAATAAGGTAAAAAGACTGGAGAATACATTATGTTTTCAACTGAAACTTTCGATCTAAAGTCGCTTGATGGCGTATTCAATCGAATGTTAGAAACAATTATGAGCTCTAAAGATGATATCTTCATTATAAGCGAACAAAGCCGTAGAAGCTTCGAAGATATGCAAAAAGAGTTAGAAATTGTTCGGAAACAAATATCTGTTGTCATCGATGAAGGCGATGCACTAGAGAAAAACACGCAACTTGCTAAACAAAGACTCGTCTTAGTTAGTAAAGCTTTTAATAATTATACCGAAGAACAAGTAAGAGATGCATATGAAACAGCCAATGATTTTCAAGTGAAGCTCTCGGTTATTAAAACAGAGGAAAAGCAGTTACGTGATAAGAGAGATGATTTGGAAAGAAGATTAAAAGGTTTGCTGGATACTATCGAACGCGCTGATCATATTGTAAATCAAGTAAATGTTGTTTTAAATTATTTAACTTCAGATTTGAAACATGTTGGTTTAGCGTTAGAACAAGCAAAACAAAAACAGGATTTTGGTATTCGTATTATTTCAGCACAAGAAGAAGAACGTAAACGGTTGTCACGAGAAATACACGATGGCCCTGCACAAATGATGGCGAATGTATTGATGCGTACGGATTTAATCGAAAGAACGTATCGTGAAAAAGGTATTGAACAAGCCATTGCAGAAATTACAGATTTGAAGAAAACGGTGCGTAATGCACTATCAGAAGTACGCCGAATTATTTACGATTTACGTCCAATGGCACTCGATGATTTAGGAATTATACCAACGCTTAAAAAATATTTATCGACAGTGACTGAATATAATCCAGAGGTGTCGATTCATTTTCAATCAAGAAGTACAGAGAAGCGTATTCCATCGAACTATGAGGTATCCATTTTCCGACTTGTACAGGAAAGTGTGACGAACGCGATGAAGCATGGGGAATCAAAAGATATTTGGGTCAAGCTTGAATGGTTAAAGGATGCTGTCAATATTGTTATCAAAGATGATGGTATTGGGTTTGATCCTCAAGTTGTCAAAGACAGCTCTTTTGGTATTATAGGCATGCGAGAGCGTATTGATTTACTACATGGTAAGATGTCTATTCAAAGTGAAGTTAATAGAGGTACAACGGTATTATTTAAAATTCCGTTAGAAACAGTGTGAATTAATTTGTTGCAGAAATTTAGGGGGTAAAAGACTTATGACTAAAATTATTATTGTAGATGATCACCAACTATTCCGTGAAGGAGTAAAACGTATTTTAGATTTTGAAGATACATTTGATGTTGTTGCTGAAGGTGATGATGGCACAGATGTAGTGAGTTTATATGCTGAGAACAGACCAGATGTGGTGTTAATGGATATTAATATGCCACGTAAAAACGGTGTGGAAGCAACAGCAGATTTAATCAGTGAATTTTCAGATGCAAAAGTTATTATGTTGTCGATACATGATGATGAAACATATGTAACGCATGCTTTAAAATCAGGTGCTTTAGGTTATATGCTAAAAGAAATGGATGCAGATGAAATCGTAGAAGCGATTAAGGTCGTAGCAAATGGCGGTTCTTATTTACATCCAAAAGTAACAAAAAATTTAGTGGCAGAATTCCGTCGTCTTTCTGAACATGAAAACAAAGGAAACTTCCATCAAACAGAAATTCGCAGACCGTTCCATTTATTAACGAAACGTGAGTGTGAAGTGTTACAGTTATTAACAGATGGTCAATCAAATCGTACAATTGGTGAGACACTATTCATTTCAGAAAAAACAGTGAAAAACCACGTATCTAGCATTTTACAAAAAATGAATGTAAATGACCGTACACAAGCTGTTGTGACAGCCATCAAAAATGGTTGGGTTGAAGTACGATAAATTGCATATGGCATGAATAAAAGCTGTTTTTAAAAGCTACTCTAGCATAGAGTAGCTTTTAAGACAGTTTTTTATTGTATTGAAAATTAAATAACTGCGCAACAAATTTCTTTTTAGAGCGTCATAAAGAAGGATATAATGTAAAAAATAGAAATGCGCAACTAAATTCCTACTAAAGATTATTACTTGTTTATATGCTACAATATTGCGCGGGAGGTTTTGAAATGTTGAAAAAAAGTATACTGGCGGTTTTAACTTTATTGATGTTAACTGCCTGTGGTAATAAAGAGAATGAGTTAAGTAACAAAGAAGGACAACAAGCTATTGATGATGGTACAGTTGGCTTTGAAATGAACGGCGGCGAAGTAGAAAAAGCAGAAAATGTACCGGCTGACGAAGAACGGGCGATTTTAGCAGCATTTGACGAATATATTGCGGCATTAAATGCAGAAGAAATCAATCGTTATATGCATACCGTATCAAAGAATCCAAAGGGCTTTAAGTATGAGGAAGAACATGATTATGCAGCTGAAGTTTTTGAGAAATTTAATATTAAACGTGAGGTTGAAAATGTAACAATCGCTAAATATAGCAAAAATGAAGCGCAGGTTTATGCAAATATGTCGATGCATTCATTGCAATTAGAAACGAATGTTGAGCATGAAAGTGCTGGTCGTCAAGTTACGGTTTTTGTAAAGGAAGATGATGCTTGGAAAGTGACGAGTGTCTTTTATATCGGAGATGACTCAAAATCTAGTACAGGTAATTAATCACATAAGAAGGGATTACCCATTTTTATAAAAACTAGAAAGTTTTAGTTTTAATCGATGTCTAGATAAAGCAACAGCCTCTTGAAATTGCTTCGATAATTCGGGTGAAAGTTGAAAGAGCACTTTTATTTTAAGAGTTCTAATGCTTTCTTCAATACATAGTGAATGAATGTGAGATGAAAGTAAGATTTCGTTTCACATTCATTTCTTTATACGGTAAACTATGAGACATAGGAGAGTGGAAATTCATGAGAACGGCAGTCGTCACAGACAGTACCGCATATACAACACCAGAGGAACGATCACGCTTAAATATTCGCATGATTCCTTTAAGTGTAAACATAGCTGGAGAATTATTTGCAGAAGAAGTAGATATTACGGCATCCGAATTTTACGATAAAGTACGTGGTGCTAAGGAATTTCCAAAAACAACGCAACCACCAATAGGCGAGTTTGTAGCTTTATATGAGGAGCTCAGCAAGGACTATGATGAGGTGGTATCTATTCACTTATCAAGTGGTATAAGTGGTACATATCAAGGAGCGGTCCAAGCCGGAGAAATGGTCGAAGGCATTGATGTATACACATTTGATAGTGAAATTTCTTGCGCCGTGCAAGGCTTTTATGTATTACGTGCAGCTGAGATGGCTGCAGAGGGCGCAACAGCAAAAGAAATAATGGATGCATTAGCAGACATGCAGCAATACGTTCGTGCTTACTTCATTGTAGATGACTTGGCTCACTTGCAACGTGGCGGTCGTTTGTCTTCAGCGGCGGCATTAATCGGCGGTCTATTACAGGTAAAGCCTGTATTACATTTTGTAGATAAGGTAATTGTGCCGTTTGAAAAAATTCGTACACGTAAGAAGGCATTGAAACGAGCGGAAGAATTATTAGCAGCAGATGCTAGTAAATTTGAGGCGATGGATGCCGTTGTGATTCATGGGAACTGCGAAACAGAGGCAGAGGCATGGATGGCACAACTTGCAGCAAACTACCCAAACGTTAATTTTAAACTGAGCTATTTTGGACCAGTCATTGGTACACACTTAGGTGAAGGTGCTATGGGGCTTGGTTGGACGAAGCAGTAAATAATAATTTTGTCGAAGTCTCTACATATTTTGTAGAGGCTGTTTTTTTATTTCGTATACTTTGAAAAAGCGCTGAAAGAGGGTTCAATACCAACAGTCGATGGAGATATATTATTAAAGTACCTATTGATTGGAGTGGAGGCTAGACGCCCCCCGGAAAGCGCCCAGGCGGAGCGGAAATCAACCCCAAGTTATGATGATGAGTCAGAAAAAGGAGGAAATGATGAAAAGAGAAAAAGCTAAGTATAAATCATATAAAGGCTGGATTATGAATCCACAATTGCGAGATTTTCACGAGGGACGAATTTGGCTAAAGGAATATACATCTTTTACAAAGATGGAAATTAAACGAGCGATTCAACATAACTATTTTCAAGTAATAGAAGGTATCCAGCAACAGCCCTCCCTAAAATGCATGCGATGTTACAATGATAACTTACAGCAATTTACGTACTTTGACTGTTCAAAATGTCAAAAAATCTGCGTCTATTGTAGACATTGCTTGAATATGGGGCGGATTAGTTGTTGTACAAAATTACTAGTTTGGCGAGGGCCGAAAGTGTGCAAGCAAAGGCGACACTCATTTGAATGGACAGGTCGATTTACACCTCTGCAACAACAAGCTGCGGAAGAAATGTTAGAAAGTGTGAAACGCAAGCGTAGCCATTTGATAAATGCGGTATGTGGGGCTGGAAAAACTGAAATTCTTTTTCAATCTGTTCACTATGCGCTGGAGAAGGGATTACGCGTGTGCATTGCGACGCCAAGAACAGACGTTGTACTCGAACTATTTCCTCGTTTTCAATCTGTTTTTCCGAACACGAATATCCATGCATTATATGGTGGGGCACCAAAACAAGCAGGCTACGCTCAGCTTATTATGGCAACGACTCATCAATTGTACCGATTTCAACAAGCCTTTGATCTGATCATTGTAGACGAGGCAGATGCTTTTCCTTACACCTTCGACAAAACACTTCAGACGGCCGTCCAGATAGCAAAAAAGCAAGAAGCCCCTATTGTCTTTGTGACCGCAACCCCCTCACAAAAGTTACTACAACAATACAAAAAGGATGGATATTCCTTTATTCCGAAACGTTATCATAACCATCCATTACCTGTGCCTCGTTACAGTTCATTATGGAGCTATGAAAATAAATTTAAAAAAGGGAAAATCCCAATTAAACTTTTGCGTTGGACAGAAGAGCGACTCGCTCGACAAGAACCATTTCTTATTTTTTTACCGAAAGTAGCATTAATGGATGTTGTTACACCTCTTTTCCAAGCTATCCATCCTGACATTTTAGCGGTACATGCAGAAGACCCTGAAAGAAAAGAAAAAGTACTTAAACTTCGAAATGAGGAAATCCCAGGTTTGCTAACAACAACTATTTTAGAAAGAGGTATTACGATTAAAAATGTTCAAGTTGCTGTGGTAGGAGCTGAATCGGCCATATTTACGGCTAGTGCACTTATTCAAATAGCTGGAAGAGTAGGTCGAAACCAAGCGTATGCAGATGGAGATGTTGTATTTTTTCATCATGGCATTACAGTTGAAATGGACGAGGCTAAAGCGACTATTTTACACAGTAATAAGGAGGGGTTTTCAACGTGAATAAAAATGAGACACATTGTTTACTGTGCTCGAGACCTTTACAAACTAACTCTTCATGGAAAACACTCTTATCCAAGCAATTTCCACCAAGTATTTGTGAAAATTGTTTAGCGAAATTCGAACGAAATTCCTCGCTAGAAAGCACATCCCTCTATCGTTATAATGATGCCATGAAAGATTTCCTTCACCAATACAAATTTCTCCAAGATGTTGCGCTCGCAAAGGTGTTTAGACAGGAACTTCACAAACTATTTAAACACGAAAAAGCAACGATTATCCCTATCCCGATGCATGTGGAAAAGCAAAAGGAACGCACTTTTGCGCATATGGATGAACTATTAAAGGCAGCACAAATCCCCTATACTCAACTGTTAGAAAAAACTACGATAGAAAGACAAAGTTCTAAAACGAGGAAAGAACGTTTACAAACAGCTCCATTATTTAGGCTACGTAATGATTCTACAGTTGAATATAAAGAATATTTGATATTTGACGATATAAAAACAACAGGTACGACTTTGCAACATGCAAGAACGATTTTGAAAGAAGCAGGTGCAAAAAACGTTCGTATTTTTACGTTAATCAGTGGATGAATTTACAAAAGCATCATGTATAATATGTACGAGAGAATATTGATTTGGCGTATAAACTAGTTAATTATATTTAATGTATAGGATTCAAAGGGGAGGCAATTGAAATGGCAGAAGTTCGTAATTGTCCAAAATGTAATGAATTTTTTAATTACACAGGATTAAGAGAAGTATGTCACAAATGTGCACAATCAGAAGAAGATTTATATCAAATAGTTTATCGCTTTTTACGTAAGCGTGAAAATCGTGCAGCGACGGTTGAGCGAATAGTAGAAGCAACTGGAGCTGACGAAGATTTATTATACAGATGGGTGCGTAAAGGTCGATTACAGCCAGCAATGTTTCCTAATTTGGGTTACCCATGTGATAACTGTGGTCATCTAACGACAAAGGGCAAACTGTGTTCTAAATGTCAGGATGAATTGAAAAAAGAACTTCGTACGTTTGATGCTGCAAAGGAATTCCGTGACAGTGTACAGCAACGTGATCGTGCCACGTATCATGCAGATCGTAAAAACAATTAATATGCCGGTGTGCTAATTGAAAAAGGATTAGCACACTTTTTATTTTGAAAAACTTAACATTGTTTAGTACAGTCCGAAATAATAGATAGATAAGCTTTTTAGATAGGGGGAAGAGTACCAATGAAAATTACAACTTACGGTGTTAACGCTGTTAATGCCTACAAAAATCAAGTTCGTAATGTAAAATCAGCAGACAATAAAGCATCATTTGCCGACAAAATTGAAATTTCAAAAGCGGCACAAAACATGCAAGGCGTGACTACTTATAGTACAGAACGTGCAGAACGTGTGCAACAGTTAAAAGCAGATTTAGATTCAGGTGAATACAAAGTAAATGCACGTAAAGTCGCAGAAGATATGCTGAAATATTATCGTTTCTAAAGAACGACAGAAAGGGTGCCTGACAGTATGTCTGTAGAAAACATCTATGCAACACTAGAAAAATTAGAAAGAATGCACAAAAGCTTACTAGAGCTTTCTTTTAAAAAAACAGAGCTTTTAAAAACGAACAATACGGAAGCACTCGACCAAATGCTCAAGGATGAGCAGGCGCACGTAGCAGCGATTGATAAGCTCGAGCAACAGCGTCAGTTACTGGTAACGGAATACCTTGGAGCAAAAGGATTTGCCCCCGCTGACAAAATGACTGTCGCCGATGTCATCAAAGTTGCTGACAATGATACTGATAAGGAAAAGTTAGAAAAAGTACGTAATCGTTTATTACTTATTATAGACGATTTACGTAAGCAAAATGATCTCAATCAAAAGCTTATTTTCCAATCATTACAATTCGTCAATCTCACTCTCGATATGTTACGTCCTCAACCAGGCCAAATCAATTACTCTGGCAATGAGGTACGAGGCACAAACACAATCGCCAAAAAAACATACTTTGACTCACAAGCATAGGTTTTGCACCTGCGCAAAATCTGTGTTTGCTTATTTTTGTCATGACCAACTAAAAGGAGGAAATTCACATGCGTTCTACATTTATGGGTTTAGAAGCAAGTAAACGTGGTTTATTTACACAGCAATCAGCTTTATATACAACAGGACACAATATTTCGAATGCCAATACGCTTGGCTACTCTCGCCAACGAGTGAATATGCAAGCAACACCTGGTTTTCCTACACCAGGGTTGAATTCACCTAATTACCCTGGTCATCTTGGAACGGGGGTGGAAGTAGGCTCAATTCAACGTATTCGAGATGAATTCGTCGATCGTCAATTCCGCCAAGAAACAAATAAGCTTGGCTACTGGGAATCACGTACAAAGGCAATTTCTCAAATGGAAGATATCATGAATGAGCCGTCTGAATTCGGTATAGATAAAGCATTCGAGAATTTTTGGAAGTCACTAGAAGATGTCAGCGCAAAACCTGGGGATGCTGCGGCACGTAAAGTAGCCATTGGTCTTGCGGAACATTTGGCAGAATCATTTAATTATATGGATACACAGCTAAAGACAATACAGGGTAATATTGGTAATGAGATTGATGTTTCTACTAAGAAAATTAATACACTCCTTAAACAAATTGCAGCGATGAATCAGCAAATTCAAGAGGTAGAACCAAGTGGCCATGTACCGAATGACTTGTACGATACACGTGATGTATTAGTTGATGAGTTAAATAGCTATCTACCTGTTTCTATTGAACGTGTCCCTTCAGGTGGGAACGCATCTCATGTTGCCGAGGGTAGTTTGAAAATTACATATAAAGGTGCAGATGGTGTTGTAAGAGACTTGGTTGATGGGAAAGACTTCGCGCAATTTACAGCAATGGGAGCAAAAGGGCCGATTAATGGTGATGACACAGAAAATGTATTCACAGAAATGCAGTTAACAGATGTAGAATCAGCTGAAACTCATGAAGCGGGCAATGTACCTAATGCTCAACCAGCTATTAAACAAGAAAACTTTGAAGCTTCTAAAGGAAAGTTCTTATCTTTAATCAATTCATACGGATACCAAAATGCGGGCGGTGGTGTTAAAGGATACTACCCAGAAACATTAGCGAAATTAGATCAACTTGCCAATGCATTTATTAAAGAATTTAATGACTTCCATAAACAAGGCTACACTCTTAAGGGAGTAGACGAGACGACAGGTGCTGTCCTTGATTCTGTAAATGGTATTGAGTTCTTTGAAGGTACTGGTGCAGCGGGTATTAAGGTGAGGGATGCAATTAAAGAAAATTCAAACCTTCTAGCAGCATCTTCAGGATACGGTGAAGAAGGTAACGGTAAACATGCAATTATACTAGCTAATATGCAACATAAAACTTTTGGATCTATTGGTAATGCAACTATGCAAACCTTTTACAAAGGTATGATTGGTAAGCTTGGTGTAGATGGAGAGGAAGCACTTACGCGCTATGGCAGTTCTGGGTCTCAACTCCTGATGATTTCAAATAGCCGTGACTCCGTGAGTGCCGTGTCTTTAGACGAAGAAATGACAAATATGATTACGTTCCAACAAGCTTATAATGCAAATGCACGTATGATTACCGTTGTTGATGAGACATTAGACAAAATTATTAACGGCATGGGACGCGTAGGTTTATAAAAATTAAATCTACTGTGTCAGGTATGTCATTTCCATTATAGAAAGAATGAAGCGGTGGTATAGCCCACCGTCTTAAAAGAAGGGAGCTTCAATAATATGCGTGTAACACAATCAATGCTTTCTAATAATATGATACGTAATTTAAGCAATAGCTACGGTAAAATGTCGAAACTACAAGAACAAATCCAATCGGGTTCAAAAATCAATCGTCCGTCCGATGATCCTGTTATTGCAGTAAATGGAATGGGCTACCGCCGTGATTTAGCGAAGGTAGAACAATATCAACGCAATATGATTACGGCAAATAGTTGGTTAGATACAACGGATGAGTCACTGAATCAGGTGGGCGAACAAATGAAGCGTGTTCGTGAATTAGTTATTCAAGCCGCTAATGATACGAATACACCAGAAGATCGCGAAAAAATGAAAATGGAAATTGACCAAATTCGTCAACAACTTCAAGATGTGGCCAATACAAAAGTAGCAGATAGCTATATTTTTAGTGGCACGAATACAGGTCAACCGCTTTATCCTGAAGGAACACCACCAGTTAACGAAGAGAAAGTGAAAATAGAAATTTACGATGGTATTCAACTTCAAGTAAATACACCTGGGAAAACACTTTTTAAGAATATTGATGATTTGATGGGGAAAATTTCTGATTTACTAGGAGATTCAAATACAACAGGTGCAGAAATCGGTGATGCACTAGGTGGTGTTACTTCAGCAAGTACAAGTGATGATATTACAGCCATACATAATCAGGTACTTGCAGCACAAGCAGACATTGGTGCACGTCAAAATCGTGTAGAGATGATGGATAACCGACTTGCTCTTCGTGAGGTAAGTGTAACAAAGCAATTGAGTGATAACGAATCTGTTGACTATTCAAAAGCTATTACAGAATTAGTAACGAATGAATCGATACACCAAGCGGCGCTATCAGTTGGTGCGAAAATTATCCAACAAACATTAGTAGACTTTATTCGATAAATGAAAGAAGCGTTTGGACAATTTGTTCAGACGCTTTTATTGAAAGGAGAAAGAGCTATGAGACTCCCGCAAATTCAAATACGAACAACCGATGCACAAGTAGATTTACATATTAGCAAACCGCAGCAGATCATTAAGCAACCGAATGCAACGCAAAGAATCGAACAACCAGCAGCTATTCTCGAAATTAACACCAAACGGGGCGTGCTTCGTATCGATTCTTCACAGTCAAGACGCGATCTCGGTTTAATAGGTCCGTTTGAGTCGAGTGCAAAGTACGCACAAGAAGGTAAACAAGAAGCAATGCAAGGGATGGCCCGTAGAGCAAGAGAAGGGCGTCAAATGATGGAAGGTGCAGGGAAGGATCAGGGGAGAGCGATAATTCAAGGGATTGCTAAGCAAAATCATGGTCCAAAGCGCATCCCTTTCAATATAAAGTTCATCCCATCTGTCGACTCGGTAAAAATTAATTATACACCTGGCACAACTGACATTAATATTACAAGGCAAAATCCGAAAATTGACGCACAAGTGAACAAACCGATACATGACTACACACCAGGGAACGTAACAGGTACAATGATACAAAGACCAGATGTTCAAATTGACGTTATTGGATAAGGAGTGCACGAAATAGATGAAACTAAATACGAAATTTTTAGGTGAAGTAGAGATTACAGAACAGGATATCCTACTATTTGAGCAAGGTTTACTCGGGCTAGAGGACGAAAAAGAATTCGTGTTATTGCCACTTGATGCAGATTTGCCACTAGCACTATTACAGTCTATTGAACATGTGGAAATTGGCTTTGTAATAGCCTATCCATTTGCATTTAAAAAAGATTATAGCTTTGAGATTAGTGAAGAAGACCGAGAGCAGTTACAAATTGACAAAGAAGAAGATGTACTTACCTATTCGATTGTCACGATGAAGGAAACTATTCAAGATTCTACACTTAACTTACTAGCACCAATTATAATTAATGTCAGTAGAAAACAAGGTAAACAAATTGTTTTGCAGGATAACAAGTCCTACCCATTACGCTATCAAATAGGTGATTTGGAAGGAAGTGCGAAATAGTGTTAGTCCTTTCACGTAAAAAAGACGAATCAATTATGATTGGTGACCAAATTGAAATAAAAATCCTTGCTGTCGAGGGCGATCAAGTCAAACTAGGTTTTGTTGCGCCTAAAACAGTAAAAGTGCACCGCTCGGAAGTATTTAAAGCGATTCAAGAGCAAAATAAGGAAGCTCTATTTGCAGCACCGAACTTCTTACAACAACTAAAAAAGAAACAATGATACAAAAACTGCCCCCTCTCGTTAGGCATAAATAATAATAGGGGCATTTTTATTATTTTACTCTCTTCAACATCAAAGTATCAGTCTTAGTCGAAACGATTTCGTACGATAATACAAAAATTCCTATAATCTACATTAATCTGTGCAAATGCTTCTTCGTGATTACGATTGGATTTTGGATAGTTCTGGGTTTTCCTGCGGTGTTTGTTGCATGTCACTAATTTTGTTTATATCCTCCTCTTCTGTGTGATGGAGAATCTGTATTTGATAATTGGAATACTTATTTCAAAAGTTTCCATCAATAATGATTTAGTTTGCTAACTTTCATGTGTATGAGTTATAGCATATAAGGGTGTTTTCTGTAGCTTTAAACTACTAAAAAGCTAGCGTAATTAGTAAATAGAAAATAAAAAAGAAGAAAATAAAAAATATTATAAAAAACTATTAAACATTCTAAACTAAATACGATATAAGTAGTGTAAGGCACAGAAGTACATAATACGATCTGAACTTACAGCATTCCACACGGATGTGGAATGACAAAAACAAACATTCAAGGAGGAATTCCAAATGAGAATTCAACATAACATTTCAGCTTTAAACACACACCGTAACTTAGGCTTCAACAACGCACAAGCTTCTAAAAACCTTGAGAAATTATCTTCAGGTTACAAAATCAACCGTGCAGGCGATGACGCTGCTGGTTTAGCAATCTCTGAAAAAATGCGCGGACAAATCCGTGGTCTTGATATGGCTACGAAAAACGCACAAGACTCAATCTCTTTAATCCAAACTGCTGAGGGTGCTCTTAACGAAACACATGCTATCCTACAACGTATGCGTGAATTATCAGTACAATCTGCGAATGATACAAACGTTTCTACTGACCGCGCAGATATTCAAAAAGAAATTAACGCTTTATCTGAAGAAATCACTCGTATTTCTACTGATACAGAATTCAACACGCAAAAATTATTAACTGGTTCATTCAAAGCTAAAACATTCCATATCGGAGCGAATCAAGATCAAAGTATTAAACTTTCAGTTGATAATATGAGTTCAACTGCATTAAAGGTTAATAGCGTTGATATTTCAACTCAATCTGCTGCTAATAAAGCAATTACAACGATTAATGAAGCATTAAAAACAGTTTCAGCTACTCGTTCTGACTTAGGTGCTATTCAAAACCGTTTAGAGCACACAATCAATAACTTAGGTGCAACGTCAGAAAACTTAACTGCTGCTGAATCTCGTATCCGTGATACAGATATGGCAAAAGAGATGATGGGCTTCACGAAGAACAATATCTTAATGCAAGCTGCACAATCTATGCTAGCGCAAGCTAACCAACAGCCACAAGGCGTATTACAATTATTAGGTTAATCCTTAATCTAGTTAATACTTACTCATAATAAAAAAGGAATCCATTCGAATATTTGAATGGATTCCTTTATTTTTATTTGTTTTTGACGATATAAAGCTTGAGGTGAAATGATTTGTCTAAATATCATATTGAATATTTACCAACTAAAAATAATTTAGAAACTGTTATGGTTAATGGATATTTATTACATAGTAAATACAATCCTGTTCAAGAGTCAACTAGAATTATTGAGAAAGAATTTGAACCCAATGTTGTTCACGTATTATTTGGTTACGGATTAGGTTATTTAGCAGAAACATTGATTGCAAAGATCAATGATCCTTCAAAATTAATTATAATAGATCCAATTTATTCGTTTTTGAGAGAAAGTGAAAAGGGTTATAGCGTTATTTCTCAGTTTGAAAAGTTAGAATTTGAAGCAATAATTGAAAAAGCACTAAAAAATTTTAATAAAAAAGTAAAGGTTATTTGTTCTCCGAATTATGATAAAATTCTACCTGAAGAATTGAAGGGAATTTTAAAAGTAATAAAAGATGTACAAATGTCTAACGTAGTGAATGAAAATACATTAAGAAGATATGCAGATTCATGGCAGGAAAATTATCTTCACAATTTATTAGATGTGTATCAAAATAATTCTTTGAGTAAACTTCAAAAATATTATTCATGCCCAGTGGTGGTCGCTTCTGGAGGGCCATCATTAACAAAGCAATTACCACTGTTAAAGAAAATGCAAGATCATGTAATCATTATTGCAGCAGGATCTACGATTAATTCCCTTTTAAACAAAGAAATTGAACCTGATTATATTGTAACTGTCGATGGGGCCATCGAGAATTACAAGCATTTTAAGGGGATAAAAAATATTAAATCGAAGTTAATTTATGCAATGACGAGCCATTATAAAATTCAGGGGGATTTTGTAAATGATAAATATGCATTTGTAGATTCTTTGAATATTGAGTACAAAGAACATATTAATAAAATCCTTTCAATTGAATTACCACTTATAATAGGGGGGGCCTCAGTAGCAAATTTTGCTTATTCGATAGCAAGCTACATAACAACAGGACCAATAGCAATGATTGGTCAAGATTTAGCTTATACGGACAATAGATCACATGCAGAAAGTAATAAACATTTCAAAAAAATTGATACAAACTTTAGAGAAAAAAGAGAACTCTTTGAAATACCTGGTTATACTGGAGACATGGTGTCTACAGATTATGTTTTTCTATCAATGAAAAATAGTTTTGAAGCACTACATAAGCATAGTAATCATGATGCTGCAATTTATAATTGTACAGAGGGAGGGGCAAAAATTGAAGAGATAGATCAACTCCCATTCAGTGATTTCTTTGAGATGTATGTGGATGATCAAACTCAACTAAATAAGGAAGTTGTAAATGATCGAACAAACGCGGATATTCAGAAATTTATAAGAATAATGGATGAATACATTGCGAGTTATAATGATTTGATTAAAGAATTAAAATTAGCGCTGAAAGTCTTGAGTCAAAATAAATCAAATCTATCCTTTGAAACAAAGACTTTGAAAAAGTTAGATAAAATAGATGGGATTTTAAAAATGAAATTTGAGCAAATCTCTCTAAATTATATTACTAACCCTATTACTTTAGATGTTTTGAGAAATTATGAACCAACTTTCAATGAAAGTTCTAGAGATACATACAGAAGGGTGTATAACCAAAATAAGGAAATGTATTCAAGGCTGTTAGAAGCTATCGAAAAAACAAAAGGTTTTACAATGGATGTAATCGAAGAAGCAAAAAAAATATAAAAGTGAGGTAAGTAAAATGGATAACTTAATAAATGAAACAATTGGCAGCTATAATTTGTACGTGAATAAAGTGCCTGCTGGGGCGGAATATATTGCGAACAGTCTAAGAGAAGATAGAGAAACTGATGCTTTGCAAGCCATTAAAGACTTTTCAGAGGGGGTTCTTTGGCTTTCGGAAGTAAGCGAATTATTAAAGAGTAATGGTGTAACAGCTAATTTAAATATGGAGAAAATACAAGAGTTTTTGATTGAAATAAATAATGGCTTAGAAAAACAAGATTATGTGCTTGTAGCCGATATGTTTGAATATGAAATTGCACCTTTCTTTGAACAGGTAGAAGTAATAAAAGGATTCGATAATTAATGAACTGGGAAGTCGATTTAGCGAAAAATGGGGAACAGACGCTGAAGCTAAATGACATACAATTATATAGTAATTATCGTCCGCGTGAGGATGCTTGGAAGTGGGTGGAATCGCAATTTGATTCTACCTATACTTGCTATTTGATTATTGGATTAGGACTCGGTTACCATGCAGAAAAGCTAGTGTCATTAGCAAATGGAAAGCCTGTCTATGTATATTACTTTGACCAACGGGAATTATATTTTACACCAATCAAGGAAGCGGTCAATGATATTTCGCACATTGATTTTACGAATTGCCAAATATTAATTCCAAATTCATTTTTAAATGCACTCGGGAATCATCCGATCCTTCCTTTTTTAGAGGATATTAAAATAAATCAAATAACTTATAAAAAATTTGCGTATCAAATGGAACAAAACTTCCATATTAACGTCGCTAACGAACTGTTTGAACCATATCCTGTAGTTCATAAAAAAGCAGCTTGTTTAATTGCTTCTGGCCCTTCGTTAAACGAAACAATTTATTGGATAAAAAATATTGAAAATCATGTAGATATTTTTGTTGTTGGCTCCGCATTAAAAATGGTGCTCGCTCATCAAATAAAACCTACTGCAGTTATTATTTCAGATGCCAAGTCAACAATTACTCGTCAACTGGAAGGTGTAGACTATAAGGGACCACTGTTTTACTTAAGTACAGCAAGTTCAGATGCTGTGCAACTACATAAAGGGCCCCGTTATTTACTTTGTCAGCAAGGTTATCCATTAGCAGAATCATTAGCGGCTGAAAAAAATTTAACGCTTATTGAATCAGGTGGTTCAGTTGCAACCACTGCTTTTAGTTTAATAGAGGAATTAGGGTATAAGCAGCTTGTGTTATTTGGACAGGATCTAGGGTTTACGGGGAATGCAACACATGCAGAAGCTTCGACATCTGGCCGAATTGTTACGAAAACTAATTCACTCACAAAAATAAAAGCAAATAATGGCGATAATATTTACTCTACAAAAAATTTACAAACATTTTTACGTTGGTTCAATTCGAAAATGCAACGTACAGCGTTAACTGTTACGAATACAGCATATAACGGGGCAAAGATTGACAAAGTTAGTTATGTGAATGAACAAAAATTATATAAATTGCTGAAAAAATTATGATTTCGTAGGTTTGTCTATATGTTTTTTAAAACTAACCGATAAAAATGTTAGAGATTTATATATAATGAATACATATTACATAGACATATAGATAGGGGCAAGTGAAGAGATGAATATTTTAGAGGGTAAAACAATACTCGTAACTGGTGGCACGGGGTCTTTTGGTAAGAAATTCATTCGAAAAGCACTACAACAAGGTGTGAAAAAAGTTATTGTATTTAGCCGTGATGAGCTAAAGCAATATGAAATGAAGCAAGAATATACAGATGCTCGTATTCGTTTTTTTATCGGTGATGTACGTGATAAGGATCGTTTATACCGAGCATTTGATGGTGTAGATATCGTTATCCACGCTGCTGCAATGAAGCATGTAGATGCGTGTGAGTATAATCCTTTTGAAGCGGTGAAAACTAACATTAATGGTGCTCAAAATATTATTGAAGCTGCTATCGATCGTGGTGTAGAAAAAGTGATTGCTCTTTCAACTGATAAAGCGTGTGCACCAGTAAATTTATATGGCGCAACTAAATTAGCGTCAGATAAATTATTTGTTGCTGCGAATTCGTATGTAGGTGACAATCCAACGCGATTTGCGGTTGTACGATATGGTAATGTTGTGGGCAGTCGAGGTAGTGTTGTACCATTCTTTAAAAAGGTACGTGAAACAAGAGTTGTACCCATTACAGATGAGCGTATGACCCGCTTTTGGATTACCCTTGATCAAGGTGTACAATTTGTACTAGATAATTTAGAACGTATGCATGGTGGAGAAATTTTCGTACCGAAAATTCCGAGCATGAACATTATGGACTTAGCGAAGGCAATAGCACCAGAGTGTGAAACAAAAATTGTAGGTATTCGTCCAGGCGAAAAACTACATGAGGCGATGATTATGGAAGATGATGCACGCCATACAGTAGAGTTTGATACATATTACGTGATTCAACCAGAATTTTCGTTTTGGTCGAAGAAATTTGCAGAAGGTGGGAAAGAGTTACCTGAAGGATTTGAGTATACGAGTGATAAGAATGCAGAATGGTTGACTATTGAAAAATTAGCTGAATTATCTGCAGAAATGTAAAGGTATATAACTTAGAAAATTTGGTAAGCTATATCTTTTTGATTTTCCCTGTTTAGTAGGACTAAGCAGTGTGCACCTATCTTGGGGATTTTCTTTTTTATAAGTGAACAAAATGACTAGTACAACTTTTATCAACTAAAAAAGTGGAAGAAATTGTTTAATGCAATATAAACTAATTAATATGTTAAAGAAAGATAGGGGATTATTATGAAAAAAACAACAATGCTAAAAAATATGCTTCATTCTGGGGAATTAGAATTTATTATGGAAGCTCATAATGGATTGTCTGCAAAAATTGTTGAAAATGCAGGATTTAAAGGAATATGGGCGAGTGGTTTATCTATATCAGCTGCTTTAGGCGTTCGTGATAACAATGAAGCATCATGGACTCAAGTACTGGAAGTGATTGAGTTTATGAGCGATGCTACAAATATTCCAATTCTTCTTGATGGCGATACTGGATATGGAAACTTTAATAATATGCGCCGTTTAGTACATAAATTAGAGCAACGCGGTATTGCGGGAGTATGTATTGAGGATAAATTATTTCCAAAGACAAATTCATTTATCAATGGCGAAGCCCAACCATTAGCTGATATTGATGAATTCTGTGGGAAAATCAAAGCTGCAAAAGATGCTGCTTCAGACCCGGACTTTGTTGTTGTTGCACGTGTAGAAGCATTTATTGCAGGGTGGGGATTAGAAGAAGCATTAAAACGAGCAGAGTCATATCGTCAAGCTGGAGCTGATGCTATTTTAATGCATAGTAAGCGCTCGGATGCAACGGAGATTAAAGCATTTATGGAAGCTTGGGATAATCGCCATCCAGTGATTATCGTACCTACTAAATACTATTCAACCCCGACAAGTCATTTTGCTGAATGGGGTGTGAATTTAGTCATTTGGGCTAATCATAATGTACGTGCTGCTATTACTGCAATGGAGGAAACGACAAAACGAATTTTTGAAGATCAAAGTTTAATTAATATTGAAGGTAAGGTCGCATCTGTAAGTCATATTTTCGAATTACAGGGGGCAGATGAATTAAAAGAAGCTGAAAAGAAATATTTGCCTACATATGGACAAAATATCCAGTCTGTGATTCTAGCTGCTTCTAAAGGTGAAGGGTTTGATGAATTAACTCGTGATATTCCTAAAACATTACTTAATGTAAATAACAAACCTATTTTAAATCATTTAATAGAAAATTTTAATGAGGTAGGTATTAAAGATATTTCAGTTGTCCGTGGATTTGGAAAAGATAAATTTATAAATCCAAATATTAAATTTATTGATAACGATTTATTTGAAACAACTAATGAAGTCTATTCACTAAACTTAGCTTTAGAACAAACTAAAAATCATGTAGTAGTAACATATGGAGATGTACTATTTAAATCATTTGTTTTAAATGAATTACTAATTTCTGATGCTGATATTACAATAATTGTAGATGCTGATGTAGAAGTAACGAGCGATTATAAAGATTATGTAAAGACATCAGAAGCATATAACAAAAATAAATTTGAACAACATGCAAATTTAGTAACTATGTCTAGTACTTTAGTTGAGAATGAAATTCAAGGTGAATTTATCGGCCTATGTAAATTCTCTCCAGAAGGCGTACAACAATTTAAAGAGGCTTTGGAGTTGATTAAAACTGAAAAAACTATTGAACAGTTACGTATCAGTGATGTATTTAATAAATTAAGTGAAATTGCTGAAGTTAAAGTTAAATATATTCGTGGTTCATGGGTAGATGTAGATAGTTTGGTAGAGTTGCAGAAGGCAGGGGATTTAAAATGATTTCAATGAAGTATTTTGGAGAAAAATTAAAGTCATTAGGATTTGATTTTTTTAGTGGAGTACCATGCTCATTTTTAAAACCAATGATTAATTATGCAATAAATAATAATCAATTTGTAATGGCAGCTAATGAGGGAGATGCTGTAGCAATTACGGCTGGGGCATATTTAGGTGGAAGAAAGAGTGTTTATTTATGTCAAAATTCAGGTCTGACAAATGCAGTTTCTCCCCTAACCTCATTAAATTATACTTTTGAAATTCCGGTATTGGGCTTCGTAAGTTTAAGAGGGGAACCGGGTGTAATTGATGAGCCGCAACATGAGTTAATGGGAACTATTACTGATAAGATGCTTGATGTAATGCATGTGAAAAATGCAATTTTATCAAATGATTTCAATGAAGCAATTGAACAACTTGAATATGCTAATAAAGTGATAGAAAGTGGTTCTTCGTTCTTTTTTATTGTTAGGAAGGATACATTTGAATCTATGAAGTTAACGGGGCAATCAAGTGTTAGTTATCAGCCTACGAATATTATTAAAAGTACTAGTGAACAGGGTGAATATAAACGATTAGAAGTTCTGGAAGTGTTACAAAATCAAGCTGATGAAGATACAGTATTACTGGCAACAACAGGTGTCACTGGTCGTGAATTGTTTGAATTAGGTGATTATAGTAATCAATTTTATATGGTTGGGTCAATGGGCTGTATTAGCTCAGTAGGCCTAGGTTTGGCAATGGCAAGGCCAGATAAAAAAGTAATTGTAATTGATGGAGATGGATCTTTATTAATGAGAATGGGTTCTCTGACGACAAATGCGTATTACTCTCCAAAAAATCTATATCACTTATTATTAGATAATGGCTTACACGAATCAACTGGCGGTCAAAAAACAGTATCTTCAAAAGTAGATTTCATGAAAATTGCTGATGGTTCAAACTATGAAAAAGTAGATGAGTTAAAAACACTTGAAGATTTAAAATCATCTTTAGTAAGTTGGAATGAGGACAAAAAATTAACATTTGGTTATTTTAAAACACAAAAAGGAATTAAAGAGAATTTAGGGCGTCCTACTGTTACCCCAGTACAGGTGAAAGAAAGATTTATGAAATATATTAATGCTTAAATATGAAGTTTAAAGAACTGAGTGAGGTGCAATAAGATGAAAACAGCTGTAATCGTAGCAGCAGGACTGTCTAGTCGATTATATCCATTAACTGAACAAACTCCAAAATGTTTGTTATCTTTAGGTAAGGAAAAGATTTTAGAAAGAAACTTACGTATTCTTAAAGCAAATGGGATAGAGAAGGTTCTTATAGTGACAGGTTTTAAGAAACATTTAATAGAAAATGTTATTGAAGACAGAGACACTGTTAAAACAGTTTTCAATCCATATTATAAATATTGTAATAATATGGGATCTCTCTATGCGGTTAAAGAAACTTTAAATGCTGAACCATTTTTGTATTTACATGGAGATGTTGTATTTACGGAAGAATTAATGACCGAATTTATTACCAAAATAAATGTAAAAGCCGATATCGATTTAGCAGTTGATTTTAAACCTACGGATGAAGAAGCGATGAAAGTTCGAATAAATTCCAATAAACAATTAATTGAATCGGATAAAGAAATCCCTCTACACGAAAGTGCAGGTGAATGGATTGGACTTGCAGCCATTAATAATCCCAAAGTAGTGTTTGAGTATATTGAAGATGCACTAGTTGATGAGAAATTAACAGTTTACGATACTTATGCATTCACAAAAATGGCTAATGATGGTCGTGAGATTCGTTGTCTTTCTATTGATGAGCAAAATTGGGTGGAAATTGATTTTATTGAGGACTATGAAAAGGCAAAGGAAATGTTTGTGAATGAATAGAGTTAATAATCCAGTACAAATTGAATTTGGAAGAGGCGCTATAAAATTTTTACCAAGGTTCATTAATGGTCGTAAAGCATTATTGATCACTTCACAAGGCTTTGTTAAACGCGGAATTGTTTCTGAATTATTAAGTGATAATTCAGAGATAATTCGTGTTATTGATGAAGTACAATCCAATCCAACAATAACACAAATTATAAAAATGCGTTCATCAATAAAATATGATGAATTCGATGTAATTGTTGCTTTGGGTGGAGGAAGTGTGATTGATGTAGCTAAGGCCATAGCACCGACTAATTTTGGTAATAAACTAGATTTCAAAACGCTATTACAAACGGGGTTACCGAAAAATGTAGATGTAAAACCAATAATAGCTATACCAACGACAGCCGGTACAGGTTCAGAAGTAACAATGTGGGGAACAGTTTGGGATGATGTAAACAAAAAGAAATATTCAATTTCAGATGAAAAACTTTATTGTGAAGCCGCTATTCTTGATCCTTTATTACATTTAACGCTTCCGAAAGACATCACATTGCAAACAGGTTTAGATGCACTATCTCATAGCCTTGAAACAATATGGAATAGAAATAGTAATGAAATTTCTTCAATATACGCAGATAACGCAATTCGTACGATTTTAGAAGTCCTTCCAATGCTTTTAGAGGATTTATCGAATATAGAATTACGTGAAAGAATGCTATTAGCCTCCTATCATGCTGGGGTCGCATTTTCTATTACCCAAACGTCAATAGCACATGCAATGTCTTATTATATGACTTTAGAAAAAAATATTCCGCATGGAATTGCAGCGAGTATAACTTTACCTTATATTGCAGAAGCGTTTGGTGAAAATACTAGCTTTTCCATGGACTTGATCCCTAACTTATATGATTTATTTGAAAAATGTAACTTGAGTTTATCATTTGAAGTATATGGATTAACAATGAATGATTTTGATGAGATTTTTAAACAATTAGAATCGAATGTAAGAGCAAAAAATTCAATTGTAGACTTAGAAATTTTGTACAAAATAATTGAAAGTCATTTTAGAAAGAAGTTGAACTAATGGATAAATTAAAAGTATATATTTTTGGAGCAAGTATAGGTGGCGAAACGTATTATAATTTAGAGAGAAATAACATTGAAGTAATTGGTTTTTTAGATAATGATAAAAAAAAACAAGGTAAGCAGATTGATGGAATATCGATTTCTAATCCAGAAATACTTAAAGATATCAGTAAAGAAGAATATGACTTTGTTGTAGTCACTAGCATGTATATAGATTCAATAATAGAACAATTACTTGAATTAGGTATTT
This sequence comes from Lysinibacillus sp. NPDC097287, assembly GCF_044761695.1. Classification (NCBI taxonomy): domain Bacteria; kingdom Bacillati; phylum Bacillota; class Bacilli; order Caryophanales; family Bacillaceae; genus Lysinibacillus; species Lysinibacillus sp. NPDC097287. The sequence goes on along the minus strand of NZ_JBIWCX010000003.1, from coordinate 211,300 downwards.
CAAAAAATCAACTGAAATTCCCACCAAAAAGTCAGCTAAAAATCAATAAGAAGCCATTTGAAACGGCTGAATTAAGGGAAAAAGCAACAAACCTCCTTTGTAAAATTAATGAAGTATTAAAAGATGAAAAATGTTTTATTTCTTTCGGTACATTATTAGGTATTGTTAGAGAAAAGCAGTTGCTATCTTGGGATGATGACATTGATCTCTCAATTTTCCCAAAAGATATAGATAGTATTTTAGTTAAGTTAATGAGTAATATCAAATTTCTTTCCGAAGATTTTCAATTGAAAATTTTCAAAAGGCAATATATTGATAACAGTTATGCTAACATTTCAATTCATTGTTACCATAATGAGGAAGACCTATTTCATGTTAGTTTGGCTTGTTTAAATGAAATGGAAAAAGGAATGTATACACAGGAAGTAAATATAACACCTAAACATTTTTTTGAAGGATATGATGAACTTGAATTTAGAAATCAAATATTTAAAGCACCTAAACAACATAAAAAATATTTAGAATATACTTATGGAGATTGGAAAGTCCCAAAGAAGAATACTTCCTTTTATGATAATTCATTATCATATAAGGAATCAAAGAAAGTAAATAAATCTGTAAACTATTATGACTATATTTCTGAAAAAGAATTTATTAAATAAATTAACCTAATATGGTGAACCTGAATTAAATTTTTAGTCAGAGGATTTATATTTTAATGCAAAGTTAAATTCTTAAATATAGTCTTAGTAAGATTATTGGTTTTATGAGGCTTGCTTTTTGGTAGAGTTGTGTAAAATTTGAATTATTATTATGTACTCAAGTAGTAATCATTAAAGACATGGTTAATTACCATGTCTTTAATGATTAGAAATCTAAAATTAAATACACGTATTTTAATTAAATGAATAATTATTTTAAATTTATATAAATGTATTATGGAGGTAACTATTGACTATTCCACTTTGGAAAAAACAAATTGACGATATTATTTGTAATAATTTTGATAAAAGTTTTGCGGTTTTTGGAACTGGTTCAGCTTCTGAAAAAGTAATGTGGACATTTGGTATACTTGAATCAAAAATTAAATGTTTTTTTGATAATAATAATAGTAGTAAAGTGTTTTACGGGAAACCGTTATATTCAATTGAGCAATTACATAAAGTAGACGTTGATATTATAATAATAGCGAGTCAATGGTATGATGATATAGAAAAACAAATAAGGGATATTGACTCAAATATTCTTATTTTTTCCCCTTTTAGTAATAAAGTCTATTCAAATAACAAAGTGAAAATCGGAAGATATACTTATGGTGCAAATTTTGAAACAATAGCTAGACCCGAATTAATAAATGAAATAGGCTCATTTTGTTCCATTAACAAATCTGTAAAGATTGGTACAGAAGGAAATCACCCTATTGACTTAATTACTACTCACCCTCTATTATATCGTGAAAAATATAGTTTTTTTCCAAATTTATTAACAGATGAAGATTGGGATGAATATAATGGTAAAATTACGATTGGAAATGATGTATGGATTGGTGCAAATGTTGTGATTTTGCCGGGTGTAAGTATACATGATGGTGCGATAATAGCAGCGGGGGCAATTGTAACGAAAGATGTTCCGCCATATGCAATAGTTGGGGGCGTACCTGCTAAATTAATTCGTTACCGTTTTAACGAAACAGTAATAAAGAAATTATTAATAATAAAATGGTGGAATTGGGATGATGGAAAAATAAAAAATAACCTTAACTTATTTTTAAATCCAGAGCAATTTGTTGAGGAATTTTTTGAATGATGATTTCAACCTTTAAGTTCACATATATTTAATAGATGAGGTTTCAAACCTAGATGTCGTGGATAATGCTGGATTAATGTATTTAGGTTTCTTCAGGAGACTTGGCTTTGAAAATGTGATAATTGATGGACTAGATGGGTATGAATTCAATCAGCTACAAAATTATAATGATCTGGAATTAGCATTAAATTTATCTAAGAAAACAGATAGAAAGTTATAATATAGAGATGTCGAAGTAATTAATGAATTTTAAAATTGAAATAGAAATAGATTTTCTAACGCCTTCAATCTATGCTATTTAGTCATTTTTAAATCGCGTCTTAAACGACTTTCAATAATTTATGAAGGTCGTTTTTGTTTGTATAAATACTTGGAAAAATAGCTAAATAAGCCGATAAAATAGATATATAGTTGATAGTAATAAAAAGCTAATACTAATGTTGTTTGATGGGGGTTTGAATGATTCGCTTTATTAAACTTAAAGAAGAACATCTTGAGCAAGTTCTGGAATGGAGAACGCAGGAAGATGTTACTAGATTCATGAATACGGATATTGAAAAAGATATGGATAAACAGAAAAAGTGGTTTAGAAGAATTTCAAGTTCTGAAACTGATGCCTATTGGATTATTGAAATAAAGGGAGAACTAGTAGGAGTAATTTCTTTAAATAATATTGATTATGTGAATAAAAGAACAAGTTGGGGCTTTTATATTGGAGAAGAAAAGTATCGCTTGTATGGCGGTATTATACCTCCATACTTTTATAATTATGTGTTTTCGACATATGACTTCCACAAAATCACGGCCGAAGTGATGGAAGGGAATAGCAATGTCATCAAGTTGAATGTGTTGCATGGTTATCGAATGGTGGGCGTATATAAAAATCATATTTTGAAAAATGGTTCGTACGCTGATTTGAACTTATTGGAGCTATTAAAAGAAGATTGGCTCAAGCTACATAAATACCAAAAGTATACATGTGAATTTGAAGCTCAGAATGGGAGAATGAATACATGAATAGGTTGTTATTAATTATTAATGAAATGCGAGAAGAAGCAGGGAGTGAGTCCTTTGAATCTTTAGAAGCTGCTATGGATTTAAGAGAAGATTTGGATTTAGATTCTTTAATGTTAGCGGAATTGACAGTTCGCATTGAGGATGAGTTTGATGTAGACATCTTTGAAGATGGCATCGTTCAAACAATCGGTGAAATCATGGTTAAAATCGAAGGTGAATAATATGGAAAAGGTTTTTTTAGTACATAATAAAACTACCTATACATATGAACAGCTGCTAGTAGATTTGAATAAGAGGAAAGTTGGATTTGCTTACGTATATGTGAAGGATAACCATCCCTATGAGGTTTTTTTAGCGATTATTCATAGCTTACTTTATGACTATCCGATTGAAGTATTGGATGGTGATTTTTCAGAAAAAGAGATGAGTGAATTAGCTATTGATGCTAATGCAATAACAAGGATAAACAAAATAGAGGATAGATTTAATTTCTACGACATGGATGAAATTGTGCGACGAATAAAAGAAATAGATAAAGGGCATTTAACACTGTATACATCTGGCACAACAGGACGTCCTAAAAAAGTGAGCCATTCTTTCCTTACACTGACAAGAAACGTAAAGATGCATAGGAAGTTTGAAAATGACGTCTGGGCTTTTGCTTATAATCCAACTCATATGGCTGGGCTGCAAGTGCTCTTTCAAGCGTTTCTCAATCAAAATACCTTGATTTATATTTTTGGTGAATCTATGAAAAAGGTATCTGAATTACTGGAGGAATATGAGGTAACTAATATTTCAGCTACAGGAACATTTTATAGAAATGTTCTTCCATACCTGCAGAAAAATACGTATCAGATGGTCAAAAGAGTAACCTTTGGTGGGGAAAAATTTGATTTGTTTTTAGAAGAGAAGCTAAAGGCTGTTTTTCCAAATGCGAAAATGCGGAATATTTATGCATCGACGGAGGCGGGGAGCCTATTCGCAGCACAAAGCGATACGTTTGAAATTAGAGAAGAGCATCGGCAGTGGGTGAAAATTACAACACAACAGGAATTATGTATACATCGCTCCTTGCTTGGACAGTCAGCTTCACTGTCGTTAGAGGATGAATGGTTTCATACAGGAGATCTTGTTGAAATGATTGATGGAACACATTTTAAATTTCTATCACGTCAATCGGATATGATCAATGTAGGAGGGTACAAAGTCAATCCACTTGAAGTGGAGAATTTACTTGTTCAAGTACCGGGTGTTATTGATATTGTTGTGAAGTCTAAAAAGAACAGTGTTACGGGCGAACTGCTTGTTGCAGATGTTATAAAAAGTGATGATGCGGATGAAAAAGAGTTGAAAAAAGAAATAAAACAATTTGCAGCCACTCATTTACAAGAGTGGAAAGTTCCACGCATTATTAAATTCGTAGATGAACTGCCTATTACACGAACTGGAAAGAAGGTCAGAAAATGAAGTGGATTATTGTGACTGGCGATTCAAGAGGCGTCGGGAGAGAAATTGTTCAACAAATATTAGCTGAAACAGACTTTGGCGTTATTGGTATTAGTCGTTCCAGTGAAGAAGCTGCTGGCGAGCTGTTAGCAGAATACCCAAGCCGTTTCAAACCACTTTCTTATGATTTAACGGATGTGGATGGCATAAAACAATTATATAGGGAAAAGATTCGTAAAATAGGACCAATCTACGGGCTTGTTAATAATTCAGCAATGGCCTATGACGATATTGTTTCTAACTTAAAGGTGCAACAATTGCAGACAATGTTCCAAGTGAATGTGTTTTCAGCCATGCATTTATCGAAATATGCAATTAGAGATATGTTATTGCATAAAACACGAGGTTCAATTGTGCATATATCCTCGATCAGTGCTCATACAGGATATAAAGGTTTGGGTATGTACGCAGCATCAAAGGGAGCAATGGAGGCATTTTCTAAAAATACGGCTAGAGAATGGGGAAGCAAAGGTATCCGTTCTAATTGTGTCGTACCAGGCTTTATGGAAACGGCTTTGAGTACGACATTGACAGAGGATCAAAAAGCACGTATTTATCAAAGAACATCTTTGAAAAAGGAAACGGATATTTCAAGCGTGGCAAGTACAGTGCTTTTCCTGCTTTCAGATCAAGCTAAGTCGATTACAGGTACAGTGGTACATGTGGATAATGGAACAATATAATAGAAATTCTTTAAGCGAGCGTAGGATGTGATTATTTGAAGACAATCGTAATTATTCAAGCAAGAATGGGGTCCACTAGACTTGCAGGTAAGATTTTAAAAACACTGGGATATTCAGAGGTATTGACGTATGTAATAAGACGTTGTAGGCAAATCTATGGCGTGCAAGAAGTGATTGTCGCAACTACTTTATCGACACTAGATGATGCGATTGTTGCTTGGTGTTTAAAGCATAATGTTAAATGCTTCCGTGGTTCAGAGGATGATGTATTATCTCGCTTTGTAGATTGTGCAAAGGAATATGAGCCTGATTATGTAATGCGTGTGACATCAGATTGTCCATTTGTGGACTATGAAATGGCGTCAGAAATAGTATCTTTAATGGAACAAGAGCAGAAAGATATTGTACTAATTGATGGTGAGCTTCCACGTGGACTAGCAGTGGAATTAATTTCATATGAAGCACTATTAAAAATTCATGAAGTAGGACAAGAGCCGCGTCATCGTGAGCATGTTACGTATTATGGGTATGAATTTAAAGAACAGTTTGAAGTGGTAACGTATAAAGCACCAGAGAATCGCAATGCTCCAGAGTTGCGTATTACGCTTGATACTGAGGAAGACTATGTACTCATTCAAACGGTGGCAGAACATTTTGATGACCCTCTTGTTTCAAGCGGAAAAGTCATTAGATTTTTAAAAGATACACCTGAAATAGCGAAAATAAATGCCCATATCGAGCAAAAGCCGGTGATTTAATGAGAAAAGTAATTATTCGTGCAGATGCTTCCGTAGAGATTGGTTCTGGACATATTATACGTTGTTTAACGGTAGCGAAAAATTTACGTGACAATGGCTGTGACGTGAAGTTTTGGATGGAGCCATTGCAAGGGAATTTGATCGACTATGTGGCAGCTGAAGGGTTTTATAATATTGTTGAGGCTGAGCAAGCGAATTTATACATAATTGATCATTATAAGATTGATGAAAATTGGGAGCGTGATATCCGAGCTTTCACCACGAACATCATGATTATTGATGATTTAGCAAATCGCCCACATGATTGTGATTTACTACTGGATCAAAATGTTGTAGCGAATTTTAAAAAGCGTTATAACGGGCTTGTACCAACGCATTGTGTGAAGCTATTAGGTCCGAAATATTTGATGATGCGTGATGAGTTTATAGAAGCAAGGGCAAATATACGTGAGCGAAATAAGCAAGTGGAAAGATTACTCGTTTTCATGGGTGGGTCCGACCCAACAAATGAAACGATGAAAGTGTTAGAGGCATTAACGTCGTTTAAATTTGAACATATTGATGTCGTTGTAGGAATTAGCAATGTGTATAAAGAGCAAATTGAAGAAACTTGTGCACAGCGTGGTTACCATTTCCACTGTCAAATAAATTATATGGCACGATTAATGAAGGAAGCAGATTTTGCACTTGGTGCAGGAGGGGCAACTACTTGGGAGCGCTGTTATGTTGGACTTCCTTCAAGTGCGACAATTGTTGCCGATAATCAAATGGTAACGACTAAATATGCGCATGAACTTGGCGCTGTTATTAACCTTGGTTGGCATGGGCAAGTGACTGCCGACACATATAAACAGCTACTAAATAATTTACATATTCAACAAGTTGGAAACAAGGGGCTTGAATTGACCGCAAACAAGCACCCCAATGCTTGGCTACGAAAAATTTTGGAGTTGATGAAATGATTAAAATTGGACCGAAAGAAATTGGGCGTCATACAAAACCGTTCATTATTGCGGAAATGTCAGGTAACCATAACCAATCACTTGAGCGTGCATTACACTTAGTTGAGCTAGCTGCTGAGGCTGGTGTAGATGCTTTAAAATTACAAACATACACACCTGATACAATTACATTGGATGTCCATACAGATGAGTTTTTCATTCAAGATGACGCTAATCTTTGGAAGGGAAACTCGCTATACAACATTTATAAAGAAGCGTATACACCATGGGAATGGCATGAAGCGATTTTTGACAGAGCAAAAGAACTTGGCATATTGGCATTCAGTTCACCATTTGATGAAACAGCGGTAGATTTTTTAGAATCATTAAATGTACCTGCATATAAAATTGCGTCTTTCGAAAATGTAGATATTCCATTAATTCGCAAGGTGGCGCGTACAGGGAAGCCGGTAATTATTTCAACAGGTATGGCTACTGCTGCGGAGTTGGATGAGGCGGTCCGTGTGATGCGTGCAGAAGGTAATGACCAACTCATTTTATTGAAATGCACGAGTACATATCCTGCTACACCAGCAAATTCAAACTTAGCCACAATACCACATATGCGCGAGCTATTTGGGACAGAAATTGGTTTGTCAGATCATACAATGGGTGTGGGGGTATCTGTTGCTGCGGTTACATTAGGTGCTACAGTCATTGAGAAACATTTTACAACATCACGCGCTGATGGTGGGGTAGATTCAGCGTTTTCAATGGAGCCACATGAATTGAAAATGCTGGTTGAGGAAACAGAGCGTGCTTGGCAAAGTTTAGGGTATATACAGTATGGACCAACAGATGCAGAAAAAGATTCAACGAAATTCCGCCGTTCATTATACATTGGTGAAGATTTAAATGCTGGGGATATTTTAACGGAGGAAAATGTCCGAAATGTCCGACCTGGTTTAGGTTTGCCAACGAAATATTTTGATTTAGTTTTAGGAAAAGCGATTAAGAAAGATGTACAAAAAGGTACACCGTTAAGTTGGGAGTTATTATTGTGAGTGAAGAACTAAAAAAAATGGATGAATTATTCGACCGCCTTTTTCCAATTATGCGCAGTATTACAGGTGAGGGTGTACGAGAAACGATTCGAATTTTACAAGAATATATTCCACTTAAAATGGAAGGAATTCCAACGGGAACTGAAGTATTTGATTGGGAAATTCCAAAAGAATGGGTTATTCGTGAAGCGTGGATTAAGGACAAGCAAGGGAATAAAATTATCGATATTACTGATTTGAATTTACATGTTGTAAATTATAGTGAACCGGTTGATGGGTGGTTCACATTAGATGAGCTGAAAAAAAATATTCATACGATACCAAATAAACCGGATGCAGTTCCATATGTGATTTCTTATTATAAGGAACGTTGGGGTTTTTGTATGAGCCAAAATCAGCTAGACTCTTTAACTGATGGAAATTATTATGCATATATCGATAGTGAAAAAGTAGATGGTGAGTTAAACTTTGCACAGGTTGTTCTTCCAGGTAAATCGGACAAAGAAGTTTTAATAAGTACATACATTTGTCATCCTTCGATGGCGAATAATGAACTAAGTGGACCGATTGTTACGACTTTTCTATATAACCGAATTAAACAATGGGAAGATCGAGAGTTAACGTACCGATTTGTGTTTATTCCTGAAACAATTGGAGCTATTTCGTATTTAAATAAATATGGTGATCATTTACGTAAGAAGGTTTATTCTGGAGCTGTCATTACTTGCATTGGTGGAAAAGATTATAATTTAACTTTAAAAAGATCTCGAAAAGATAGTACACCTTTAAATAAATTACTCGACTATTTAGTGAATAAAGAAGGCGAAAATATAAATATTTTACCATTCAATCCGAATAACGGGTCTGACGAGCGTCACTATTGCTCACCTGGGTTTAATTTACCTATTACGCAATTTTCCAAAATGACGTATGGCAAATATCAGGGTTATCACAATTCACTAGATACTAAAGAAAATATGACAATTGAATCTTTGGAGGAAAGTGTAAATGAACTAGAACAGATTTTAAAACTTCAAGAATTAAACGGTTATTATATGAATTTAAAGCCTTTTGGTGAGCCTAAGCTGGATAAATATAATTTATATCCAGATATCAATGCACCAGCATTAAGAGGTCGCTCTAATAATACAACATTGGACAATCGTCAACAATTGAATCAAATGATGCATGTATTGAATTATTCTGATGGACAGCATTTACTATCTGACATTATTTCAAAACAAAATTATAAAATGGTGGACTATATCCAAACGATCAACTTATTAATAGAAAATGGGCTACTCGCTGGACCATTTTATGAAGAGTAGGAGTTGCTTTAATATGAAATTATTATTATTAACAGGCTCACACCCGAGACATTTATATTTAGTAAATAAAATGGCTGAGCTTGGAATTGTTGCTGCACATATAATTGAAATTCGAGGAAGCTTTGTTCCAACCCCACCAATAGGGTTAGAGGACATTGACAGAGAGAATTTTATTCGCCATTTTTCAGACCGTGATGAGGCAGAACATAGTCATTTTGCAGGGAATGAGCATATAAATGTTGAGATTCCTACATTAAAGGTTTCGATGCAAAATCTAAATAGTCCTGAAACAATGGAATGGGTAGCAACTCAACAATTCGACTTAGCGATTAGTTACGGAGTGCATAAATTGAGCAATGAGTTATTATCTGTAATGCCAGAGCATTCATGGAATATACATGGGGGACTATCGCCATGGTATAAAGGAAATACAACGCTATTTTGGCCATTTTTCATGTTGAGACCTAATTGGGCAGGTATGACAATCCATCGGTTAACAGAGCGTTTAGATGCAGGTGGCATTGTCCATCATTCCGTGCCAGAACTTGCTTACGGTGATGGACTGCATGATGTTGCGTGTAAAGCAGTCACACAAGTTACTGAAGACTTGTCCAAAATTATTTCGGAATTGTCATTAGAAGAAATTAAGTATGTAACACAAAAAGGGAATGGGAAGATTTGGGTGGGAGTGGATTGGCTCCCGCAGCATCTACGTTTCGTTTATAACACATATAATAATGATATTGTCGATCAATTTTTAGATGGTAAGTTACCAAAACTAGATCCACCATTAATATCTGCTTTTTGTAAAGGAGAGTAAAAGATATGCAAAAATCAACTGAATTCATCTCTTACGGTTGTCAAAATCTTGATGAGGAAGATATTCAAGCGGTTATCGAAACTTTACGTTCTCCTTTTTTAACACAAGGTCCAAAAATTGCTGAATTCGAACAAGTAGTGGCGAATTACGTAGGTGCAAAATATGCAGTTGCGTTTTGCAATGGAACAGCAGCCCTACATGGTGCATGCTATGCAGCTGGGATTGGTGAGGGGGATGAGGTTATTACGTCCCCAATTACATTTGCTGCGAGCGCAAATTGTGTGCGCTACCAGGGTGGAACAGTAGTGTTTGCAGACATTGATCCTGTAACTTACAATATTTCACCAACTGAAATTGAAAAAAAATTCACGTCGAAAACGAAGGCAATTATTTCGGTTGATTTCACAGGACAGCCTGTCGATATTGACGCGATTATGAAAATTGCGCGTAAAAATAATCTTGTCGTAATCGAAGACGGTGCACATTCATTAGGTGCGGAATACAAAGGGCATAAAGTAGGGTCGCAGGCTGATATGACAATGTTTAGCTTTCATCCCGTGAAACCAGTAACTACAGCTGAAGGTGGTATCATTGTGACAAACAATAAGGACTACTATAAGAAATTACTCCAATTCCGCTCGCATGGTATTGAGGCAACGGATTATGCTGCTGAACAAGGTGGCTGGTATTACGAGATGGTCGACCTTGGTTACAATTATCGCATGACCGATATGCAGGCCGCACTAGGCGTTTCCCAGCTTAAGAAAATTGATGATTTTATTGCTCGTCGCCGTAAAATTGCTAAGATATATGATGAATCCTTTGCTGAGGTATCTGGAATTAAAACGCCTGCCCAGCTTTCAGAAACAGCTTCAGGCTGGCATCTTTATATTGTTCAACTAGAAGGTGTGGATCGCAAAAAAGTATTTGAAGCAATGCGTGAAGCGAATATTGGTGTGCATGTGCATTACATTCCAGTTTATTGGCACTCGTATTACGAAGAGCTTGGCTATGAGAAAGGTCTTTGTCCAGTAGCGGAGGCTTGGTATGAAAAAGCGCTGACATTGCCGTTACATCCAGGGTTAACTGATGAGCAAGTAAGCTATATTGTGGAAACCTTGTTAAAAAAGCTAGAAACTATAAAGTAGCGGTCGAAATTAATAGTAACAATGATTCGTATCAATATGCTTTGTACGATATGAGCTTTAAAAACAAGGGTATAGTCTAGAACTGTTAGCTTTCTTCGAACCACGCCTAAACAAGTTGCACGAATAGTGGAAGTAATTATTTGGTGAAAGTGAAGGGAAAGAACATAAAGGTTTTATCCTTCGACAGTTAATTACTCAACAGATTTGCATGCGATTGGTCAGTTTGTCCAAGAAGTTAGTCGTAGCATGTTTGAAACATTCATTTATTTCTAGAAAACGGAAGAAAATATTGAGATTCCATTTATTTCGGATAATCTAGATGGTTTTAAATTATTTAGCGGGATGTTCTTTAAATGAAGTGTATGCAGTATCCAAAGCTGGATGCATATCATGTTGGTTACTTGATGATATTCTTTATGAAAGCATGTATCATTAGTGCGAGCTTACTTGAAGTGAATCCATTTGATCAACCAGAAGTAGTGGCGGATAAAAAGAAAATGATTCAGTTATTGAAAGGCTCTAAAGTCGTATATGGACTTTTATGAATCATTCATGAATAAGCAAAAATATATGCTTGAAAACTATGTAGTGAATTATGTATTTAAAAACCTTTTTCCATATGACTATCTTATTTTAATCTTATTAAGCTGCATCTAATTGGTCTTGCTGCAAATGAACAAAAATTAACGAAAGAAATGGTAATTGTATATATACAGCAACTTGCAAAAGTTATTGAGCATAATCCTGCTTATTTAGAAGGTGTACGTGAGGGATTAGAAGCTTTGGGTTATGGGTATATGTTTGTGATGATTAGTAATTAAATCATGAGTATTATCTGTTTTTCGAATGAATTAATTGTTTGAGGAGATTAGAAAAAATAAAGCTTGATAATATACATCTTCCTTTTGAGGAGGATATATTTCCGAACAATTTATTTTGAATAGATAGATAAAAATTTAATAGGGGGCATTAAATTGGCGATCAATGAATCTATAAATATACCCGCACATCCCAATATATATAATGGATATAATAATCGGAATTTAAGAATTGATTTTTCAATTCCTGAAGCTGGAACGAATGAAGATACAGGGATTTTTGTTTTTGTACCAGGGTTTGGTGGACATATTGATTCCAATATTTATAAAAAAATGAGAGCTAGGTTTGCGGATAAATATAATACTGTAACGGTACAATGTGATTATTTTGGTAGTCGTTTTATGCAGGATACAGACTATTTTAGGTATAATTTGAATAATTTCGAGTCTCTATTAACAAAGGAAGATGTTGCTAACCTTAAAGAGAACCCTTCAAATTTCTTGACGGTAGTTAGTCAGTATGAAATAACAGTACCTGTTGTTGCAATAGTAGATGAAACTGTTAATGAATTTGTAGATATGAGTTATATGCAAGCAATCGATGTAGTAACAGCAATTGAGGCAGTTAAAATTATTTTACAGGAAAATCAATTAATGTTTAATGATACGAGAGTAATTGGCTATGGACAATCACAAGGAGCTTATTTACTCCATTTAGCAAATAAGCTAGCCCCCCATTTATTTGAGCGAATCATTGATAACGCAGCATGGGTACAGCCTGCTTATTTGAATTCTAATCGATACTTATATATTAAATATGGGCAAACAACTATATCTATGGAATTTGACTATATTGCGAAAAATTTACTAAAGGATAAAAAATCATTATCGCTTCATAATATATACAAGGATTTTAATAATGGAGCATATATTTATTCTTGTCTCGGAACAACAGATAATTTAGTAGAAGTACAGGATAAACAACATGCATTCAATAACTTGAGGTATGTAAACTTTGAAGTAATTGATCAAAGTAAAGTAGATGGAGTTATATTCAAATCAACTAATCACGGTTTGGATGCGAATTTTTTAGAGCTCGTGGAATATGCTTTAGTGAAAATGCCTAAGCATAAAAATCTAAATAAGCAACAAGTGAACTACATAGTTGAAAGTTCTCTGACACAAATCCGAGTAGACTATTCAAATGGGTTACCTATATTTTCTTTGATGTAAATACAAGTAAAGTAAGCGGAGGTTTATTACAAAAAATAAAAGGATTTCAGTTTTTTCTTGATGATTCAAAGAAAAACTGGAATTCTCTTTTTATTATCCGATATTATAAATAGTAAAACGCCTGTAATAGATTCAAGGAGGATGGAGAGCATGCGTATATCAAGCAATACGAATATTGATGTTGCAACGGCAAAGCCAAACGATATGTCGAATTCACTTGTCGCTGAGAAGGTAGTAAAGCAAGGAAGCGAGGCTACTAAAAAACAGATGATGGATGTAACGTCGGCAACACAAGTACAGCCAGCTGATAATAGCGAGGAAACGAAGGCAAAGGTTCAAGAGGCAGTCAATAAAATGAACGAAATGCTTGAAGTTAATCATAGCGCTTCTAAATTTATGTATCACGAAGGCCTAGAACGCTATTACGTAACAGTGGTAAATCGCGATACAGATGAAGTAGTAAAAGAAATTCCGCCGAAAAAGCTTTTAGATGCATTTTATGAAATGCAAAAAATGCTTGGCATGATTGTAGATGAAAAAATTTAAAACGGTTTAAAAATAAGGAGGAAAATAGTATGGTAATGCGAGTTGGAGGTTTAGCGTCCGGAATGGACATCGATGAGTTAGTAAAAAAATTAATGACTGCAGAGAGAGCACCTTTAGATAAGTTATTTCAAAAGAAAACAACATATGAATGGCAGCGTGAAGCCTATCGTAGTGTCAACACAAAGCTAAAAACATTTGATACGTATCTTTCAAAAAATTTATCGATAAAACCCTTGAATTCTAAGACAGCGACTAGCTCAAACTCAAATTTAGTTTCTGCCAAAGCAACAGGGAAGGCATCGGGTACTTTATCAATCGAGGGTGTTTCGCAATTAGCTAAAGCTGCGCGTTCAGTCGGGGAGCAAATTAACGCGACTGGCTCAACTAAAATGAGTTCAATTGCATCGGGTATAATTGAATTCAAAGCAATTAATGCAAATGGGAAGATGCCAGCAGACACAACAAAAATCGAAATTACTGCTGATATGACAGTGAACGATTTTGTCAAAAAGGTCAACGAAAGTAACGCTGGTGTATCGGCTGTATTTGAAAATGGTCGATTTTCTTTCACTGCTAAAAATACTGGTAAAGGTAATGTTGAAATTACCGGTAATGTAAGTGAAATGAAGCTAAAATCAGAAGCTGGTCAAAATGCCATTTTCCAAGTGAATGGCATTGCTACCGAGCGTGCATCAAACTCATTTGAAATGAATGGCTATAATGTAACATTAAAAGATACATTTAATAGCACACAAACGATTTCGGATAAATATAAAGCAGCGTTGACGGAATTAAAGAATGCTAAAAATGCAGATTTTACTGATTTAGCAAATAAAGTTACTGATGCAACAGGTGCATATAATACCGCAAAAAGTGCTTATGAATCTGAATATAATAAAGTCTTTTCAAATACCGAGTTAACTAAAGAACAACAAGAAGCCTATAACAAAATTAAAAACCCTAATTTATTGAAAAAGTTAAGTACAGGTGATACAGGTGATTTAGCTGCGATTCGAGGATCATCACCAGATATATCTTCTGATGTAGCATTCGCAGATTGGTTAAAAAAGGCTCCTTCTACTGAGGTTTCGGACGACTTAAAAGCTAAGTTATCAGGGGTTTCTCGTGAACAATTTACAACCTTAAAAACATTAAGTGATGATGATCTTAATAAAATGCAAAATGAAGCAAAGTTGAAAGAATATGAAACAATAGGTGCAGGCTTCTTAAATGGATTGAAATCAGGGGAAGTAACTAAAATCAAAAGTTTACTTGGGAAATCAGAAAAGGATTTTAATGCTGAGATTGCTAGCTTAAAAGAATCTACGGATGAGGCGGATCAAGCATTAGGTAAAAAATTAGGCGCATTAAGTAGTAATCAAAAGCAAGCCTTACGTCAATTAGAAAGTGATCAGCTAGATAGTTATAAAACGGTTGCCGAAGCTGAGGTAGATAAAGATTCAAAATTGAAATTAAAGAATACAGCAGAAGCTAATGAAACTGCTGCAATTAATCGCCGTACAAATGCAGAAGAGACATTTGTTAAAGCTGAGGCTGATGCAAAAGCAGCTGGAATTTTTAAATTGGATAGTAATAATGTTGAGGAAATTGACGGAAACGGTTATAAAATCATTGACGATGCTAAAGTAAATGCTGCACCGAAAGCACCGCCTATCACAATAACTTCTACTACAAACGTAGACGACATGATGAAAACAATTACGGACTTTGTGGACACGTATAACGCTTTAGTAAAAGATTTTACAGATCAAACGAAGGAATCTAAATACCGAGACTATAAACCGTTATCAGCTGAGCAAAAAAAGGACATGTCTGAGAATGAAATTAAGCTTTGGGAAGAAAAAGCGAAGAGCGGCTTACTCCGAAGTGATTCACTGATTCGAAATGGTCTAACGGATATGCGTTCTTTAGTGTACCAAACCAATCCAGGATTAAGCGACTCTAAATTTAATTCGTTATTTAATATCGGTATTACTACATCTAAGAAATACAATGAAGGCGGCACATTAGAAATTGATGTGGACAAATTGCGTAAAGCAATAGAAGAAGATCCGGATGCAGTTGAAAAGTTATTTAAAAATTCGGGTGGTAAAAAGGACGACGTTGTAGATGGTAAAGTAGTTGATACACGTGGCTATGTAGATAAATTGCGTGAATCAATGAAATCGTTTGAAATTTCTATTGAGAAAAAAGCCGGACGCTCGACAATGACAGATTCTGAATATTCAATTGGTAAGAGCTTAAAGGATACGGAAACTCGCATC
This sequence comes from Lysinibacillus sp. NPDC097287, assembly GCF_044761695.1. NCBI lineage: Bacteria > Bacillati > Bacillota > Bacilli > Caryophanales > Bacillaceae > Lysinibacillus > Lysinibacillus sp. NPDC097287. The sequence goes on along the minus strand of NZ_JBIWCX010000003.1, from coordinate 195,344 downwards.
AAAACATGGGAACGAAAATTAGAAATGGTCGAAGCGCGTTACTGGAAGCAGTTCTCAGCAATGGAATCAGCCATTAACAAGGCAAATTCACAATCGTCAATGTTCATGCAACAAGGATAGGAAATAGGTGGGTGCAAATATGAATACCGTACAAGATTTATTACAGGTGTCTGCAAAGTTATACCAACATTTAACGATCTTACCATCAGAGGACGAACGCGATGTGTTTATTGAAAAAGTTCATCAATATTTAGATGAACGAGGTGTGTTGGTTGAACAGTTACAGCAAGAGGGCTTTCAGGTGGATTTAACGAACAAGGCACATGCGACATTAGCAGAGCTAGATACAGGAATTAAAGAGCGCCTAGATAAAGTGATGAAGTCGATCCAAGCAGATATGAAAGATTTACAAAATGCGAAGAAAAATGAACAGCAATATTTGAATCCTTATGCAAACGTGCAAGTGATGGATGGACGTTATTATGATAAAAAGAATTAACAACAGCTTCACCAGTAATGGATGGTATGTATTACGGTAAAAAGAAATAAATTGTAATTCTTTATTCGCCTTTGTGAGTAAAATCGTTTAAACTAAAAGTAACTAAGTAATTCTTAAAAGGAGTTGTCTTTAATTGGCAGCAAATTTAACAGCACAAAACGCGTATAAACAAAATAGTGTCACAACAGCTTCACCTGGTGAATTAACACTAATGTTATATAACGGTTGCTTGAAGTTTTTGAATAAAGCAAAAGCAGCTATTCAAGAAAAGAATGTTCAAGAAAAGAATACGAATCTTCAAAAGTCACAAGCTATTATTGCTGAGTTAATGTCTACATTGAATATGGATATTGAGATATCTAAACAGATGTTACCATTATATGAATATATGAATCATCGTCTTGTAGAGGCGAATATTCAAAGTGATATTACTATTATTGAAGAAATTGAGGGATTAATGACGGAATTCCGTGATACATGGAAGGAAGTTCTTCGCATAAACCGCCAACAACAGTACGGAAGCGGAAATGAAGTACATGTATAAAATACGTGTTTTAGACAAATCATCTTGTTAATAACAAGATGATTTTTTTCTTTAATTTAAGTAGTTTTAAATACCTTATAGCAGACAGCTATATTGGGTCTTTATAACCTTTTATTTGTGATTGTTAGTTGGTTGATATTAGGTGTAAAAGGGAATTTGAGATAAGAACAAAAAGGCTTGTTATTGTTTCGTAATTTTGTATAATATAGGCACAAAATGTTCATGAAAACTGATACTTCCTTCTCTAGTTTAATTCTTTCTTTTTATGGATAATAATACTTAAGTAAAAAAAAGGGAATTTTCGCGGGGGTGTAGTTTATGTTTTTCAAACGTTCAGAAGGGTTTCGATATAAATTTGAGGAGCCGCTACAAACAACATTTACAATTGTTGAGAATGGAAAAGCAGAAGCAGGTGAAGCGGCAATAGGCGGAATTATTGATATTAGCCCTAGAGGAATTAAAATGTTCTCGACAGTGGATCTTAATGCTGGCAAAGCGATATGTCCTCAATTGGAAATACGATTTGTTATTGATTCACAAATAATTGTGGCCTATGGGGAAGTGATGTGGAGCCGCCCTTATATGAAAGGTAAGCAATATGGAATTTTCTTTAATAACCAAGCACCACTTGAAGATTTAATTGTCGAAGAACTAAAACTTCGTCGAAAAAAGGAAATAATGGCAGAAAAAAAGCTGAAAATTAATGCTTAATTTTTTTAAAAAATTTGTTTTTCTAGAAGGATTTCGCACACTTGTGTTGAAATATATAGTATAGGTAGTTATAGAAGGAGGAGTTTACATGCTAAACTTTAACATTCGCGGTGAAAACATTGAGGTAACTCCAGCAATTCGAGAATATGTAGAGAACAAAATCGAAAAAGTAGAGCGTTATTTTAATGAAGATGTTAACGCAAATGCAAATGTAAATTTAAGAATTTATAATGACAAACAAACAAAAGTAGAAGTAACCATTCCAATGAAAAATTTGACGCTTCGTGCAGAAGAACGTCATAATGATATGTATGCTGCAGTTGACTTAATTGTCGATAAATTAGAACGTCAAATTCGTAAACATAAAACAAAGGTGAATCGTAAATTCCGTGAGCGTGAAGGTGTAGGGCATTACTTTGCTACAACTCAGGCAGTGGGAGATACGCCCACAGATGAAGAAGAATACGCAATTGTGCGTACGAAGCAATTCGATTTAAAACCGATGGACCAAGAAGAAGCTGTTTTACAAATGAATATGTTAGGACATGATTTCTACATCTTCACTGATGCTGATTCGAATGGTACTAACATCGTTTACAAACGTAGCGATGGTAAGTATGGATTAATTGAAACAACTTAATATGCTCATAAAGCTCCCGCAAATGCGGGAGTTTTTTTGTGCCCTCACCTTTTGATAGAGGGACAGTTTGCATGAAGTTGTTAGACAATGGTAAAATGAAAGTTGAGACTATATAGGAAGTGAAAAAAATTCATGGCAAACCTATTAAATAAATTATTCGATTTCAACAAACGTGAGTTAAAACGATTAGAAAAAATAGCTGACCAGGTAGAAGCACTAGCTTCGCAGATGGAACAGCTTTCAGATGAACAATTACAAGCAAAAACAGAAGAATTTAAAAAGCGCTATGCAGATGGCGAAAGTTTAGAGTCTATTCGACCTGAAGCATTTGCGGTCAGCCGAGAAGCATCAAGACGTGTGCTTGGGATGTATCCATTCCGTGTGCAAATTATGGGTGCCGCTTCTCTGGATGAAGGTAATATTTCAGAGATGAAAACGGGTGAAGGTAAAACGCTAACGTCTACAATGGCGGTTTATTTAAACGCGATTACTGGTAAAGGTGTGCATGTTGTTACAGTCAATGAATACCTTGCTGGACGTGATGCTGAGGAAATGGGTCAACTGTATAATTTCTTAGGGTTAACAGTGGGCTTAAACTTAAACAGCCTATCCAAAGAAGAAAAACGTGCTGCCTATGAAGCTGATATTACGTATAGTACGAATAATGAATTAGGATTCGACTATTTACGCGATAATATGGTGCTTTATAAAGAAGAGCGTGTACAACGTCCATTACACTATGCTGTTATCGATGAGGTTGACTCGATTTTAATCGATGAAGCGCGTACTCCGTTAATTATTTCGGGGCAGGCTGGGAAATCAGCACAGTTGTATAAGCAGTCGAATGCATTTGTGCGCATGTTAAGTGCGGAAACAGACTACACGTATGAAGAATCGACAAAGGGTGTTACGTTAACGGATGCTGGTGTGGAAAAAGCGGAAAAAGCATTTGGGATCGATAACTTATTCGATTTAACACATGTACGTTTAAACCATGCGATTAACCAGTCATTAAAGGCACATGTAAGTATGCATAATGATGTTGATTACGTTGTACAAGATGGTGAAATCGTTATTGTTGATGGTTTCACAGGTCGTTTAATGAAAGGTCGTCGTTATTCTGATGGGCTTCACCAAGCAATTGAGGCTAAAGAAGGCGTAGATATTCAAAACGAATCGATGACAATGGCAACGATTACGTTCCAAAACTACTTCCGTATGTATGAAAAGCTTGCCGGTATGACGGGTACAGCGAAAACAGAGGAAGAGGAATTCCGCAATATTTACAATATGAGTGTTATTGCGATTCCAACAAATAAGCCAATTGCTCGTGATGATCGTCCTGATTTAATTTTCGCTTCAATGGAAGGGAAATATAAAGCTGTGGCTGCTGATATCGCGGAGCGCCATAAAGCTGGACAACCAGTTCTTGTGGGTACAGTTGCGATTGAGACTTCGGAAATTATTTCGAATTTATTAAATAAACATAAAATCCCGCATAACGTACTGAATGCGAAAAACCATGAGCGTGAGGCTGAAATTATCGCAACTGCTGGTGAAAAAGGTGCGGTAACGATTGCCACAAACATGGCTGGTCGTGGTACGGATATTAAGCCAGGTGAAGGTGTATTAGAAATTGGCGGTTTAGCAGTTATTGGTACAGAGCGTCATGAATCTCGCCGTATCGATAATCAGCTACGTGGTCGTTCTGGTCGACAAGGGAACCCAGGGGTAACGCAGTTTTATCTATCACTTGAAGATGAATTAATGCGCCGTTTTGGTTCTGATAATATGAAAGCAATGATGATGAAGCTTGGTATGGACGATTCACAGCCGCTTCAATCGAAAGTTGTATCGAAAGCTGTAGAATCGGCTCAAAAACGTGTTGAAGGTAATAACTTCGATGCACGTAAACGATTACTACAATATGACGATGTATTACGTCAACAACGTGAAATCATTTACAAAGAGCGTTATGAAGTGATTGAAACAGAAAACATGCGTGAGCTTGTTGAGTCAATGATTGCACAGTCAATTGATAATGTTGTTGGTCTTTATACGCAAGGTGAGCAAAGTGAGTGGAATCTAAAAGCAATTGAAGATTATGTTGCAGCAAACCTTCTAGATGAAGGTGTTGTAAAAGCAGCTGATTTACAAGGTAAATCTGTAGAGGAAATTACTAAGCTTATTTCAGACGCTGTCACTAGACGTTATGATGAAAAAGAAGAGGAATTGACACCAGAACGTATGCGTGAGTTCGAAAAAGTTATTTTACTTCGCTCAATCGATACGAAATGGATCGACCATATCGATGCAATGGATCAATTACGTCAAGGTATTCACCTACGTGCATACGGTCAAAATGACCCACTACGTGAGTATCAACAGGAAGGTTTTGCGATGTTTGAGGATATGGTAGCGTCTATCCGTGAAGACGTTGCGAAATATGCGATGAAAGCAGAAATTCGCAGCAACTTAGAGCGTGAGGAAGTTGCAAAAGGACAGGCTGTGAATCCTAAAGAGGACGGGGCACCTGCACCTAAAAAGCAACCTGTACGTAAAGCTGAAAATATTGGTCGAAATGACTTATGTCCTTGTGGTAGCGGCAAGAAATTTAAAAACTGCCACGGCACAGCACAATAAATAGAAATTCGCCTCGTCATGGGGCGATTTTTTTTATAGGGAGCTGTCCTAAAAGAAAAATAGTATGCTGAGAGTAGCTATTTTTTTGATATACAGGTGAAAATCCGCGTAGACTCCTGCTGGAATAGCACAAGAAGTTAGGCGCAACAAACCGCGCGTAGCAAGGGTTGCGACTTACGCTGTGCCCGCGAAAGCGAAGCGGATTTTTACCATATAGAAGGCCAGTTGTTCTGCTTTTAGGAACTTATTGGACATAGGTATACATGAGAGAATTAAAATGGTGTAGGATGATGTTATTTTATATGCCTTCAATGGAAAAAAGTATGTTTTCTACAATAAAAAAGCTATAATAAAGTGATACGGATTTCATTTTAAAGAAATCCACTAAAAATGTTCGGGGGATTTATACATGATTGAATTATCAGATGTACGTAATACGTTAGACACTACAGCCAAGAAATTGGTGGACTTCAGGGGGTCTCTTTGACTTAGAGAACAAAGAGGCACGTATTCAAGAATTAGATGAAATGATGCTAGAGCCAGGTTTCTGGGATGACCAACAAGGAGCACAAGTGGTGATCAATGAAGGGAATGGCTTAAAGGCAATCGTTAATGAGTATAAAGAGTTAGTGGATACACATGAAAATTTAGATATGACATTAGAGCTTTTGCGTGAAGAGCCAGATGAAGAATTGCAAGAAGAGCTTGGCAATGAGCTTGTAGAATTTAAACAAAAGATCGCTGATTTTGAGTTACAACTATTATTAAGTGGTCCTTATGATCAAAACAATGCGATTTTAGAATTACACCCAGGTGCGGGTGGTACCGAGTCACAAGACTGGGGTTCTATGCTGTTACGTATGTATACACGTTGGGCTGAAAAACGTGGTTTCAAAGTAGAAACAGTGGATTATCTTCCTGGTGATGAAGCGGGCATTAAGTCGGTTACGTTATCTATTAAAGGTCATAATGCATACGGTTATTTACAAGCTGAAAAGGGTGTACACCGTTTAGTGCGTATTTCACCGTTCGATTCGTCAGGTCGCCGTCATACATCGTTCGTATCTTGTGATGTAATGCCAGAATTTGATGATAATATTGAAGTTGATATTCGTACAGAGGATTTGAAAGTTGATACGTACCGTGCAACAGGTGCTGGTGGTCAGCATATTAATACGACCGATTCTGCCGTTCGTATTACGCATATTCCAACAGGGACAGTTGTGCAATGTCAGGCAGAACGTTCACAAATTAAAAACCGTGAAAAAGCGATGACGATGTTAAAAGGTAAACTATATCAATTAGAAATTGATAAACAACAAGCACAACTCGATGAAATTCGTGGTGAGCAAAAAGAAATTGGTTGGGGTTCACAAATTCGTTCTTACGTATTCCACCCATATTCAATGGTAAAAGATCATCGTACAAATGAAGAAACAGGGAATGTTAGTGCAGTAATGGATGGCGATGTAGATCCATTCATCAACGCATATTTACGTTCACGCATCGGATAATAGAAATGCCTCAGGAATTTCCTGAGGCTTTTTTTATCTTCATTTAGGTAGAAAACTTTTACCTCTATTGGTTGAGAGATAGAGGTGGGTTTAGTCTTGTTTTAGTGGATACCCAAGTGCCGACTGAATGAGGTGGAATTGTTATTCACTTAAATTCTTGAAAAGGCGAGTGATGTGATAACCTTTCTCGTTCCTCTACATAGTGTTTATAGAGCATCGAGGCGTTGACAAATTGCTTACTAATTGATGCGTATTTAACAGGGAGTTCGATTCGGACGCCATTAATTAATGTTAGAAGGCTACCAGATTCACTAGGAGTAATATTTTTAATGGCATGCAATCCAATCCAGATATTATGTTCAGAGTTTGGTGAATATGTTGGTAGAAATATACAAGGAAGTCCGAAATCATAGGCAACAACAATTGGTAGTTTATGTTGGTTTCCAAAGAAACGTCTAGCTGAATTTTTAGCAGCTTCATAGGTTGTACCGAGAGAAAGACAAGATTTTCGAATGACATGCATCGGCTTACGAGTCACGATTAACTCATTGTGTTTGTCAATTACACATGTGAAAATTTTTGATTCGTGTTTTATTGGTTGCAATAAATACGTATTAAATGACATTAAATAAGCATTAACATATTTGTTTGACATAGCATTTCCTCCTTATTTCTGAATGTAATACTAAGAATAACGGTAAAATGTAAAATTAGATAATTGCCTATTTAACGAATTTTACTAAGAAAATTAACCAAATAATGTAGGATTATTCAGTTGATATTTTCGGAAAATTCGGTAAATGGAATGTTTTTTAGTTAATTGTACATTGCAATTTAATTTTAATTTTCTTATAATTTAGAAAAGGATCGAGGTGAGATCGTTGGATAAATATTATTCGTACACAGATTTTTTGAGAGCTGTCGGTCAGTCGGAAAAGGTTAATGAGGCAGAAAAATTATTGAACGAGATTTATTTAGATTTATTTTTAAATCGTATCCAGCGTACGTATCGTGAAGAACAACTGACTGTTCTGATAGATAAAGCACTCGATGAAAAAGATGAACACTCTTTTCATCTTTATGCAAGCGAACTTGATGAGTTACACCAAGTTGCGAGTGAATAATATGACAAACCCGTTCTTCTGTAATAGGAGAGCGGGTTTTTTCATGGGATATGTTGAGGAAAGACTTGGTTTGTCGTAGTTGTGATCCGAAGAGCCAGGGAGTAATTCGCTTACAAAAACTACGACACCCAAACGGAGAAATTTTTATCCATGGATTCTATAACAAAATAGCAGAGGATAAAATATGTATTTGCAAGACGAAACCAGTATTTTTAACTATTTTCTAGGCAAAAAGCTATGAGACCTAGTGTATTTGTCGACACTAGGATAAATGATTACTCTCCCACTTTTCTTGCGCTCAATCGAAACGTACGTTCGTTAAATGTTCGATATTTTAATACTGCTATGCTAGAATAAATGTATGAGTTAAACGGAAAGGATGGGGAAATGTGGAGCAATTTGATTTACAATCATCGTATCAGCCCAATGGTGACCAGCCAAAAGCCATTGCAGAGCTTGTTGCAGGTGTAAATGCAGGTAAACGCCATCAAACTTTACTTGGTGCAACAGGTACGGGTAAAACTTTTACGATTTCAAATGTTATTCAGCAAGTGAAAAAGCCAACACTAATAATGGCACATAATAAAACACTTGCGGGTCAACTATATAGCGAGTTTAAAGAATTTTTCCCGAATAATGCAGTTGAATATTTTGTTAGTTACTATGATTACTTTCAACCAGAGGCTTATGTACCGCAAACAGATACGTATATCGAAAAAGATTCGAGTATCAATGATGAAATTGATAAACTGCGCCACTCTGCAACTTCCGCCCTATTTGAGCGTGAGGATGTTATTATCATTGCCTCTGTATCATGTATCTATGGTTTAGGTTCGCCGGAGGAATATCGTGAGATGGTCGTCTCTATTCGGACGGGTATGGAGATTGAACGCAATCAGTTATTACGAAAACTAGTAGATGTTCAGTACGAGCGCAATGATGTAAGTTTTACCCGCGGGACATTTCGTGTTCGCGGAGATGTTGTAGAAATTTTTCCAGCCTCGCGTGATGAACACTGTATTCGAGTTGAGTTTTTCGGTGATGAAGTTGATCGCATTCGTGAGGTGAATGCGTTAACAGGTGAGATTTTGGCAGAACGTGATCATGTAGCGATTTTCCCAGCATCCCACTTCGTTACCCGAGAAGAAAAAATGTTAAAAGCCATTGAAAATATTGAAAAAGAATTAGAGGAAAGACTCGCCTTACTACGTTCGGAAGATAAGTTATTAGAGGCACAGCGCTTAGAGCAACGAACACGCTATGATTTAGAAATGATGCGTGAAATGGGCTTTTGTTCAGGTATCGAAAACTATTCGCGTCATCTAACTTTACGCGAAGCAGGGGCAACACCTTACACATTAATTGACTATTTCCCTGATGATTTTCTACTTGTTGTGGATGAAAGCCATGTGACGCTGCCGCAAGTACGTGGTATGTATAATGGTGACCAGGCGCGTAAAGGTGTCCTTGTTGAGCATGGTTTTCGCTTGCCATCCGCACTGGATAACCGTCCATTAAGATTTGAGGAGTTTGAGAATCATATTCATCAAGCCATTTATGTGTCAGCAACTCCAGGGCCATATGAAATAGAGCATACACCTGAAATGGTAGAACAAATTATTCGTCCGACAGGTTTACTCGATCCAATTATTGAAGTACGCCCAATTGAAGGACAAATTGATAATTTAATCGATGAAATACAAGACCGTATTACGCGTAATGAGCGAGTACTTGTGACGACATTAACGAAGAAAATGTCGGAAGATTTAAGTGCTTATTTGAAGGAAATGGGCTTAAAAGTGGAATACTTACATTCAGAAATTAAAACACTGGAACGTATCGAGATTATTCGAGAGCTTCGCAAAGGTACATATGATGTACTAATTGGCATCAATTTATTGCGTGAAGGTCTAGATATTCCAGAAGTGTCACTGGTGGCGATCTTAGATGCAGATAAGGAAGGATTCCTTCGTTCTGAGCGTTCGCTGATTCAAACTATTGGACGGGCAGCGCGTAATTCTAATGGGCGTGTGATTATGTATGCCGATAAGATGACCGATTCGATGAAAAAAGCAATTGATGAAACAAAACGTCGTCGTACATTGCAAATGGCATACAACGAAGAACATGGGATTACACCAACTACCATTGTTAAGAAAATTCCAGATATTATACGTGCAACACAAGTAGCGGAGGAAGATGAAACTTATGTTACAAAAATAACAAAAGGTAAGAAATTAACGAAGGCTGAGAAAGAGAAGTTACTTGCTTCTCTTGAAGTAGAAATGAAGGAAGCAGCGAAGGCACTTGATTTTGAGCGTGCAGCTGAACTTCGTGATACCATCTTTGAATTGAAGGCAGAAGGGTGATTTTGTGAAAAATACAGAAATCGTTGTGCAAGGTGCGCGTGCACATAATTTAAAAAATATCGATGTCACAATTCCACGTGATCAGCTCGTTGTTATAACGGGCTTATCTGGTTCGGGAAAATCTTCACTTGCATTTGATACGATTTATGCGGAGGGGCAGCGTCGTTATGTGGAGTCGCTGTCTGCTTACGCACGTCAATTTCTTGGGCAAATGGACAAGCCGGATGTTGATGCGATTGAAGGGCTATCACCAGCTATTTCAATTGACCAAAAAACGACAAGTCGTAACCCGCGTTCTACAGTCGGTACAGTAACAGAGATTTATGATTATTTACGATTATTGTACGCACGTGTTGGTAAGCCAATTTGCCCAAAACACGGAATTGAAATTACATCGCAAACAATTGAACAAATGGTAGATCGACTCGTGACATATCCAGAACGTACGAAAATGCAGCTACTAGCGCCAATGATTTCTGGACGAAAAGGAACGCATGTGAAGTTACTGGAAGACTTGAAAAAGCAAGGTTTTGTACGTGTGCGTATTGATGGGGAATTACGTGATTTAGATGATGCGATTGACCTTGATAAAAATAAAAAGCATTCCATTGAAGTTGTTGTAGACCGCGTCGTGGTAAAGGAAGGTATTGCGTCACGTTTAAGTGATTCATTAGAAACGGCTCTTCGTTTAGCAGAAGGACGCGTGTTAGTCGATGTGATGGAGCATGAGGAATTATTATTTAGTGAACATCATGCATGTCCAATGTGCGGCTTTTCAATTGGAGAGCTAGAGCCTCGTATGTTTTCATTCAATAGTCCGTTTGGGGCTTGTACGAGTTGTGATGGATTAGGAACGACGCAAGAAGTAGACCTTGAACTTGTTGTACCTGATTGGGACCGTTCACTATTAGAACATGCCATTGCACCGTGGGAACCGACAAGCTCGCAATATTATCCGCAGTTATTAAAGGCAGTTTGTGATCATTACGACATTCCAATGGATGTACCAGTAAAAGATCTTCCGAAAGAAAAGATGGATAAAGTTTTATATGGTTCGGGTAAAGATAAAATTCACTTCCATTATGAAAATGAATTTGGCAATGTACGTGACCAAATGATTGAGTTTGAAGGCGTAGTACATAATGTTGAGCGTCGTTTTAAAGAGACTACATCGGATTATGTGCGTGAGCAAATGGAAAAATATATGGCACAGCAAGCATGTCCTTCATGTAAAGGCTATCGTTTAAAGCCAGAAACATTGGCGGTGAAAATAGCTGATAAGCATATTGGGGAAGTAACGCAGTATTCGATTCAAGATGCAGATACTTTTTTTAAAGAGTTATCGTTATCTGAAAAAGATATGCAAATTGCACGTCTTGTATTACGTGAAATTGCGGAACGTCTTGGATTCTTAGTGAATGTTGGATTAGATTATCTTACACTAAGTCGTGCAGCAGGAACTCTTTCAGGTGGGGAAGCACAGCGTATTCGCCTAGCGACACAAATTGGCTCACGTTTAACAGGTGTACTTTATATTCTGGACGAGCCGTCGATCGGGCTACATCAACGTGATAATGATCGATTAATTAGTACATTGCAAAATATGCGTGATATTGGTAATACGTTAATTGTGGTTGAACATGATGAAGATACAATGTTAGCAGCTGATTATTTAATCGATGTAGGACCTGGCGCTGGTGTCCATGGTGGTGAAATTGTAGCTGCTGGGACCCCTCAAGAAGTGATGGGAAATCCGGCATCGTTAACTGGGCAGTATTTAAGCGGTAAAAAGTTTATTCCTTTACCTATTGAACGTCGTAAGCCAGATGGTCGTAAGTTGTCTATTAAAGGCGCGAATGAGAATAACCTTCAAAACGTCAAAGTTGATGTACCATTAGGATTATTCGTTGCTGTTACGGGTGTATCAGGTTCAGGAAAATCTACGCTTATCAATGAAATTTTATATAAAACACTGGCACAAAAGTTGAATCGTTCTAAAGTGAAGCCGGGCGCGCATAAAGAGGTAACTGGTATCGAGGCATTAGAGAAAGTGATTGATATTGACCAATCTCCAATTGGTCGTACACCACGTTCCAATCCTGCGACATATACAGGCGTATTTGATGATGTGCGTGATGTCTTTGCAACGACGAATGAAGCGAAAGTGCGTGGTTATAAAAAAGGTCGCTTTAGTTTTAACGTAAAAGGTGGACGCTGTGAAGCTTGCCGTGGAGACGGTATTATTAAAATTGAAATGCACTTCTTGCCAGATGTGTACGTACCGTGTGAGATTTGTCATGGTAAACGCTATAACCGTGAAACGCTTGAAGTGAAATATAAAGATAAAAGTATTGCAGATATTTTAGATATGACGATTGAAAATGCAGTCGTATTTTTCGAAAATATTCCGAAAATCCAGCGTAAATTGCAGACTATTGTCGATGTTGGTTTAGGGTATATGAAATTAGGACAACCTGCAACTACGCTATCAGGTGGTGAGGCGCAGCGAGTTAAGCTAGCATCTGAATTGCATCGTCGTTCAACAGGTAAATCGTTCTATATTTTAGATGAACCGACTACTGGTTTACATGCGGATGATATTGCGAGATTACTGGTTGTATTGCAGCGTCTTGTAGAAAATGGAGATTCTGTGTTAGTCATCGAGCATAATTTAGATGTGATTAAAACAGCAGATTATATTATTGATCTTGGGCCTGAAGGTGGCGACAAAGGTGGTACTATTATTGCAACAGGTACACCAGAGGAAGTAGCAGAAGTGGAAGGCTCGTATACAGGGAAATACTTAAAACCAATCCTAGTACGTGATCGTAAGCGTATGGATGCGGTTTTAGAACAAGCTTCAAAATAAATGGATTAGTGTCCGTCGTGATTTTAGAATTTTTGTTTATTGTAGTGGAGGCTAGGCGAGTGCTCCTGTTGCTTCGCTTTCGTGTGAAAGCGTCTAGCCGGAACGGAAATCAACCTTACGTTTGGACGATGTGTCCGTATTGTGCAGTCATATGCATTATACGGACATTTTCTTTTTGAATAGTGAAACTTTTTATAGTGCGAAGCGTAATAATAGTATAACGAACTGAGGGAGGCTTTTGATTTATGCAAAATGAACGTCAACGAATTTTAGAGCTGGTGGGAAAAGGAACAATTTCAGCGCAAGAGGCGATTATATTATTAGAAGCATTAGAGAAACCTAGCAATACCACTCAAAGTGTTATGGATAAGACGCCGACAGAAGATACTTTCTTTAAAGAAGCGGAAAAGGAAGAGCAGCATAAGAAAAGTGATGCTGATCATATGAAATATTTCCAAGAGGAAATGCATGATTTCCGTAAAGATTTATCACAAATAGGGTCGATTTTTATGGATATGATGAATACTGCTGTGAAAAAAGTAAAAGAATTTGATGTATCCACACCTTTTGGTGATAGATTGGAATTTGCACATACGGAAGAGTTAGTCGCTTCTGATGTGAAAAATATTTTAGTGGATTTACCGAATGGGAGTTTTTCGCTCGAGCCAAGCGAGAGTGATAATATCCAAGTGATGTGTAAGGTGAAAGCCCCTGTGATTAATGAAAGTGAAGAGGAAACACGTACAAATTTCTTAAATCAATTTGTTGTGAAAAATGAAGAAGGTACATTGCGTATTCTTAGTCATTTAAAACTAGCGCAAGTAAATGTGAAGGTCCTTGTTCCTGTGCAGGAGCTTGAAAAATTATCAGTTCGCCTTATGAACGGTAGCGTTACATTACGTGATACAGTGATTGAAGAATTGAAATTAAAAACATTAAATGGAGCCATTAAAGGGTCGTCTCTAACATTCAATAAAGCAAAAGTCGATTCATCCAACGGTTCTATTGAATTAACAGGTGCTCGCGGCAAAGATCTAGAGGCTGAAACATTAAATGGGCGTGTTTATCTAGATGGTGCACTCGATGAAGTTGAGGCAAAATCAGTGAATGGACATGTTGTTGTGACAACATGTTCGAGTAATTCGTCTAAAATTAAAGCGCAGACTGTTGCCGGCACGGTTGAATTATATGTTCCACGTACAATGTCACTCAGCGGAAAAATTGTGACGAATTTTGGTAAAGTAGATGTTGGTATTCAGGATGTATCGAAAATTGAAGCTCAAGATCAGTTTTTATCAAAATTAGTACGTTTCGATAAAGAAGTAGAAGGTGCGAACCGTTTGTTTATCGAGGGTGAATCAAAGACAGGTGCGGTTTTAGTACGTTATACGACAACCGATGAGCAGCAAGTATAAATTAGATATAAGCATTCAAGTTACGTATAGCTTGAATGCTTTTTTTCTTGCTGTCACTTCGTTTTCCCACAGAAGTCTACGTGGCGGGGCTTGCCTTGTATAAATAATAGGCAAATCTATACTCTTATTTGTCCTTTTTCATTCCTGTAAAAGATTATTATTATTGTTTCACCTTGTGATTCATCAATTAAATGAGAAATAGTTGGTTTTTGCAGAGAGTGGCGACTCCAGAGGGATGAGCTTGAGCTGAAAGCCCCGCAGGAACGCAGTGACGAGGAGATTGAAGCCAAGCCCGCGGAAAGCGTCCACTCGGAGCAAAAATCAACTTCTGTTTATTTGTATACCTTAATATATATTAATTCTTATTGTAGTTTTTTAGCGTAGAAACGTTTGATCATTGGAAATGAAGATATTAAATGTAAAAAAATGTCGTAGAATGAAATGAAACTGTAATAAAAAAACATAGATTGAGTGTTATAATAGTAAGGTGAAATATATCTTACGTTTAAGAGATTTAGGTGGTTTTAAAATATGATAGAAATGAAAAATGTGACAAAGAAATATCCAAATGGAGTCGTTGCGACAAATGGCATTTCCGTCAGTATAAAACAAGGCGAATTTGTTTATGTCGTGGGGCCAAGTGGCGCAGGTAAATCGACATTTATCAAACTGATGTACCGTGAGGAAAAAGCAACATCAGGAGAAATCATCGTAAACGGTATTGATTTAGCGACATTAAAAAATAAAAAGGTACCTTTTCTACGCCGACAACTCGGCATTGTTTTCCAAGATTTTAAATTATTGCCGCGTTTAAATGTATATGAAAATGTAGCATTTGCCTTAGAAGTAATTGAAGAAGAACCAAAGGAAATCCGTCGTCGAGTGATGGAAGTTTTAGATCTTGTGGGATTAAAACATAAAGCCCGCATGTTTCCTAATGAACTTTCAGGTGGCGAACAACAACGTATTTCAATCGCACGTTCAATTGTTAATGTACCAAAAGTAGTTATTGCGGATGAGCCTACAGGGAATCTTGATCCTGAAACGTCATGGGAGATAATGAATTTGTTTGAAGAAATTAATGCACGTGGCACAACAATTGTAATGGCTACACATAACCGTGAAATTGTGAATACAATTCGTCGACGCGTTATTGCCATTGAAGGCGGTATGATTGTCCGTGATGAGCACGGAGGTGACTACGGTTATGAAATTTAATACGTTAAAACGTCATTTTAGGGAAAGTTTTAAATCACTTGGGCGTAATAGCTGGATGACGATTGCCTCAGTTAGTGCTGTGACAGTTACACTATTATTAGTGGGTGTCTTTGCGCTTATTATGATGAACTTAAATAAGGTAGCATCGGATTTAGAAAACGATGTCGAAATTAAAGTTTTAATTGATGAAACTGCCGATGAAGCAGCTGAAAAAGAATTACTTGCTAAAATAGATAAATTACCTGAAGTTGATGAGATGACTTATTCAACGAAAGAAGAAGAGTTAACAGACTTAGTAAAAGATTTCGGTGATGATTTTAAACTATTTGAGCAAAGTAACCCATTACGTAACGTTGTTTATGTGAAGGCTTCAGAACCACAACAAACAGCAAGTTTGGCGAAAAAAATTGATAAATACGACTTTACATATGAAGTTATGTATGGTGAAGGGAAAGTTGAAAAGTTATTTAATGTGTTAAATACTAGTCGTAATGTAGGGATTGTGCTTATTTTAGGATTATTATTTACAGCCATTTTCTTAATTTCAAATACAATTCGTATTACAATTTTTGCACGTCGTGATGAAATTGAAATTATGAAACTTGTAGGGGCATCGAATACTTTCGTACGTATACCATTCCTGTTGGAAGGTATGTGGCTCGGGATTTTAGGATCAATTATTCCTATTACTGTTGTCATAACCCTTTACTACAATGTATATAACAGTGTTGCTCCAAAATTAGAGGGCGAATTTATCCAATTACTAAGTTTCTCACCACTTGTATACCAAGTAAGCAGTTTACTATTACTAATAGGTGTTCTTATCGGTATTTGGGGAAGTTTCATGTCAGTGCGAAAGTTCTTAAAAATTTAACAGTATTATAAAAAACACTTGAAGATATAGTTCAATTTGTAAAAAAAATTATGGAACAGTCGAAGGGAGTTCGTTCGGTGAAAAGTACGAAGCGTAAATCAACAAAATTTTTTGTAGCAATAGCTGCACTATTTCTTTTTATCCAAACTCCATCAGCGTATGCAACAACTTTATCTGATTTAAAAGATGAAAAGAATCAAGTAGAATCGAAAAAGAACGAATTGAATTCATCAATTAATGAGAAAAAGAATGCTATTAGTTCGAATGAGGATAAACAACAACAATTAGTTAATCAAATCCAAACGTTAAATACAGAAATCAACAAAACTAACAGTAGTATTCAAGCAGTTTTAGCGGAAATTGATGTTGCTAATGCTGAGATTGAAGCTTTAAAGGCTTCAATTGTAGAGTTAGAGCGAAAAATAAAAGAACGTGATGAACTTTTACAAGAGCGTGCACGTGCGATTCAAGCAGGTGGTTCTGTTAGTTATTTAGATGTTTTACTAGGATCTAATAGCTTCGTAGATTTCATCGACCGATTCTCTGCAGTAAATGCATTACTAGAAGCGGATCGTCAAATTATGCGTGACCAAAAGGAAGATAAGGAATCGCTAGAAGAGCAAAAGCAATCGCTTGAA
The DNA here is from genome assembly GCF_044761695.1 of Lysinibacillus sp. NPDC097287. Taxonomy (NCBI): domain Bacteria; kingdom Bacillati; phylum Bacillota; class Bacilli; order Caryophanales; family Bacillaceae; genus Lysinibacillus; species Lysinibacillus sp. NPDC097287. The sequence goes on along the minus strand of NZ_JBIWCX010000003.1, from coordinate 178,286 downwards.
AATAAACGTCAAAAGCTTGAAGAGAAAAAGACAGAGTTACAGACTTTAAAATCATCATTAGATGGTCAAAAAGCTGAGAAAAATAAATTAGTAGACGAGTTAGAAAAAGAGCAGGAAAAGTTGAAATCTGAAAAAGTTTTACTTGAAAAAGAATACTCAGAAGCACTTGAGATTAGTGCAGATTTGCAAAAGCAAATTGTTTCTGAGCAAAATCGTTTAGCAGAAATTGCTCGACAAGAAGAAGCGAGACGTAAAGCAGCAGCTGCTGCAGGCAATTCGAATAATGGTTCTTCATCAGTAAATGCACCAGTGTCAAATGGTACATGGGTTAAGCCAACAAACGGACGATTAACGTCTCCTTATGGCTGGCGTAATTTTGGTGGTGGTTCAGAATTCCACTATGGTATTGACTTAGCCAATAAGACTGGTACACCAATCTGGGCTGCTACAGACGGTGTTGTTTCATATGCTGCACCACTTAGCACATATGGGAATGCCGTGATTCTGACGCATTCTATCAATGGAGCAATTTATACAACAGTTTATGCGCATTTAAATGGATTTAATGTAAGCAAAGGTGATGTTGTTACGAAAGGTCAACAAATTGCAACAATGGGTGCTACAGGACGTGTAACTGGTCCTCACTTACACTTTGAACTGCATAATGGTACATGGCAAGGACAAGCAGTGGGTAGTGTAAATCCACTACGTTATATTCCACTATAATAAATAATTGAAAGCTATAGACTAGAAGATTTCTAGTTTATAGCTTTTTTTGTTTGTTGTAAGGTGGATGTCGATAAATTAGGGAATGTGGGCGATAAACTTGAATAGTTGGGTAATAAAAATAGAGAGTAGGGTGATAAACTAATAAACATGTCCGATAATGCCCAAATACACTTCACTTATTGCTGGCTATTATATAAAATGGGATTTTTGCAAACTTGTTGCTCACCAATTGATGGTGGGAGAAATGTTTACGGCATTTTCTTGAACACGGTATGAAATGTTCATAATGGAAAATGATTGTATGCTATGCTGATACCATCAATCATGATGGAGGATTTATAGAGTGATTAATACAGAATGGTTTTCAATACGTGCGTTAACTCTACCAGCAACCGCCATTGCATTATTATTGGCATTTTTTATTGTGTGGTTCATTTTGCGTATGCAATTTTCAAAACAATGGGCGGGATTATATGGGGATGCCATCTTTACGTTTATCATTGTGTGGAAATTTAGTTTAATCGTGACGGATTTCAGTTCGGTAATTGAGCAACCAATAGGCCTTATTTATTTTAATGGGGGAACAACTGGTGTCTATTTGGGTGTGATAGCAGTGTTAGTACAATTTGTCTGGAAGAAACAAAAGATACAGCTGGATGAAGAAGGAGTAACAGCGGGTATTTGGGCTATACTTTTAACGCAATCTATTTATCAATGGTTCGTGGTATTATTAAATGATAATCCAGTGAAAAGTGAAGTTGTGACATTAATAGTGCTAAGTATACTAACGATTTTCATACTATGGAAAAAGACAGCTATTAAAACCGTATTATTGATATATACATTGGTTTTAATGATAGTAGCAGTGTTTCAACCACAAGGCTTATGGCAAACGGCTGTAGGAGTAAGTATGTTGCTCTTTGTACTTGGCTATATAATGATTCAACAAGTGGAGGGAAGGAAATGAAAAAGAATATAGGTTTACTTGTCATAGTATTACTAGTTGCGGTGATGATTGGTACATATGTGAAACAGCAAATTGATAAGGAACGTGAAATCGATGCGGCTTCACTCGGACAAGAAGTAGAAGACCGAAAGATTGGTCTAGAAAAGGGAGATACACCGCCTGATTTCACGTTAACGACGCTAGATGGGCAAAAGGTAACATTAAGTGATTTACGTGGAAAAAAAGTTATACTAAATTTTTGGGCTACTTGGTGTCCACCATGTAAAGCGGAAATGCCACATATGCAAGATTATTACGAGCAATATGCAAAAGAACATAATGTTGAAATCTTGGCAGTCAATTTAACCACTGCTGAACGGGATGTATCAGATGATGCGAAGATAAATACAGTCATGACATTCAAAGATAGTTATGAACTAACATTTCCAATTTTACTCGACACTGAAAATGAAGCTGGTTTGGATTATCAGGTAATAACAATTCCAACGACATACTTTATTGATTCGAACGGTTACATTCAAAATGCAATTCAAGGTCCGATGAACGTGGAGATGCTTGAAAGTTATGTAAAAGCTCTAGACTAAGTCAATACAGTTGTCATTTTAGAAAAAAGTTGTCTCAAAATATTTGAGACAATTTTTTTTTGTATTTTTGAAAAAAGCTTGTCATACAGTAAAGAGACGAAGGAGGGAAAGTTTGCGCAAAGTTGCGTCAATTGTCGGCGTACTTATCATGGGTTTGTTGATAAGTAGTGGATTATACTTTGGGTGGTTTAATATTGCGGAAAACAAACAAAGCGTAACGCAGGTTGATTCGATTAATAAGGCAATGGATTTAATTCAAGATCAATCCGTATATAGTACAAAGAAAGATGAACTTGTTGAAGGTGCTCTAAGAGGGATGGCAGATGCCATTAAAGATCCGTATAGCACCTACTACTCGAAGGAAGAAGCGGCACAACATCGACAAATGTTGGCAGAAGAAAGAGTTGGAATTGGTATTGAATTATCAGAAAATAACGGAAAGTTTATTGTTGTGTCACCGGTTCGATCTTCTCCAGCTGAAAAAGCGGGTATGCGTTCACTTGACGAAATTGTACAAGTTGACGATGTGCGGGTAGACGGTAAAACGATGAGTGAGTTAATGCATTTAATTCAAGGTGAAAAGGGAACATCTCTTACAATTGTTGTTTACCGTCCTAGTGAGGATAAGCATATTAAAATGACGATGAAGAGGGCTGCGATTTCCAATAAGACAGTGTCAAGTGAAGTCGTGATGGTAGAAGATACGGCGATTGGTTATGTGGAAATCTCTATATTTGGCGAGAAAACTGCAGAAGAATGGGTCGCTGAAACGAGCAAATTATTACGAAAAGATGTAGAAGGACTAGTGATTGATGTACGTGATAATCCGGGTGGGTATTTACATAGCGTAGCGGCGCTAGTGAGTAGTATGATGGAAAACGGTAAGGTATTTGCTTATATGCAAAATAGTGAGGGAGCTATGGAGCCTCTAAAGACGAGTACAGAAAGCTTTGATGAAAAATATTTACGTACGATGAGTAAAATACCAATTGTCCTTTTACAAAATGAGGGTAGTGCATCGGCAAGTGAAGTATTGAGTGGCGCGTTAGATGGTTGGGGACGTGCTTCAATAGTAGGCGTGACGAGTTTTGGTAAAGGAACGGTGCAGGAATCGTGGGAACTGCCAAATGGTGGTGAACTGAAATTATCGACAAATAAATGGCTTACACCGAAACGAGAATGGGTTCACGGAAAAGGCATTAAAGCAAGTTTAGAAATCGAACAAAATGAATTGTTTGCAATTCAATTGCATCCATTAACGGGGCAATTTAAAACTGGGGACATGAGTGAAGAAATTGCGTATACACAAAATGCTCTGAAAAAACTAGGTTATAATATTGTTCGTTTAGATGGTTATTTAGATGAAGCAACAGAAGCAGCCGTTAAACTTTATAGAGAACATAAGAAGTTACCTAGAGAAGAAAAAGATGTTTATGTAGATACCGCATTCTTTAATAGTTTAAATGAAACATTGAAGGCTTACAAAGAAGATCGTAAAAATGATGTGCAGTTCCAAATGGCAACAAGTTTTTTAATGCATAATCTTGAACAATAGTCATAGAACTCATTGTAAAAATGATAGAAGCATGATGCTTCCTACGAGTTTGTACTACGCAAGCGAGGAGTCGTTTGATACAATGAAAACATAGTATTTGAAATAGAAATGGCGGGTGTTCGTATGGCTAGTAATATTTTAATAGAGATTGTAACAGCGATTGGCCGCTTTTTATTGAATCCAGTAGTATATATAGCGATTTTATTAGCGATATTTTTAGGATATAGCCGTGTGAAGCAGGAGCGTAAGTTTTTCAATAGACGTATCGTATGGGGCTGGACAGAGCTCATTGGACAATGGAAACATGGCTGGCTATATGCGCTTATTATTTCGATCATTAGCGTGGTAGCTGGTTTGACAGTACCGAAAACATTTTTACTTGTATTGTTAGCAATTTCTGTTGTGGCTCTTGTATTTTTCTTCGTCAATGCGTTATCCCCGATTTATACGATGGGACTTGCCACACTCGCTGTATGGGGAATGTATACGTATGATTGGTCATATTCGTGGTGGAAGATTTCAATCGAAGGCATGGATTTATTGGACGGCGCGATTGTGACGATTACGATTTTAACCGGACTTTGTGTAATTGCTGAGGGTATGCTTATTCGCCGTGTAGCTACGACCGTGACATCTCCACGTGTAGAAAAAACAAAGCGGGGCATGCAGGCGATTATTTATCGTACTAGGAAACTATGGGTGTTGCCGATTCTCTTTGTGATACCTGGGGGAGCGATACCAGCATATTTTCCGTATTGGCCACATTTTACAATAGATGGAACTACATTTGCATTGGTGTTATTTCCTATAGTCATTGGCTTTTCAAAAAAAACGAGAAAATATGTACCTGTCATTCAACTTCCGAAAATTGGTCGTGCCGTCTTGTTGCTAGGACAGCTGATTTTAGTGGGGGGACTTGGGGCATATTTTGAGCCTATTATTGGTTTTATTACACTTGCGGTAGGAGTTTGCATTCGTCTCGCGATCTCTATTTATTACGCTGTACAAGATAAAAAGGATGTGTATGCTGTAGCACCGAGTACGAAAGGTGCGATAATAGCAGCAGTATTACCAGACTCACCAGCAGAAAAAATGGGATTACTGGTTGGAGAGTGTATTCAAAAGGTTAATGGTCAGCCAGTATTTACAGAAAACGAGTTGTATGAGGCACTACAAATTAATGCGGCGCATTGTCGTTTAGAAGTGCTAGACCGTAACAATGAAGTCCGTTTAACACAGCATGTCATTTATAGTAATGACCATTATCGTATCGGTTTACTATTAGCTGAGCAGAGGGATATGTAATGGATGTTACTGGGAAACTAATACTGGCCCTATTTTTACCTGCATTATTAGTGATCTTATTTACACGCATTACTTTTAATCGTTTTGTAGCTCTGGCATTAGCGATTGCGCTCATTGCGGCATCTATTTATGCGGGATATACATCTCCACCTATTATTTTTGTTGTCGATGCCCTATCATTAACAGTTGGTTTTTGGTTTGCGAGCCAAATGATGAATAAAAAAGAAAACTAAAAGGTGCTTTGCAGTGAAATGGCTGCAAAGCACCTTTTTACATGAAGAAACGTACGCCTGCCATGATAACGACACCTGCAACAACTGTAATAGACAAACTTTTTGTTACAAGTGCAATCAATAGTGTTGGCACAAACGTAATAAACATTGGCCAATCGAGTGTGACGTAGCTTTTACTTTCTGTATCCAATAAATTTTCAATGACAAGTGCACTTAGAATACAAACAGGAATGAAACTTAGCCATTTCAAAACGACATCGGGTAGCTTAACACTCCGTACGAACATAAATGGAATTATGCGTGGCAACCATGTCACTAACGCACAACCGATAATAAGCCAAACCATAGATGCTGTTGTGGTCATTTATCTGTCACCACCCCAATAGTAGCAACAATGACGGTCGCAACAAGTACTGCTACATGTGAAGGTACAACATAGGATAAGACGTACATAATCACAATCATATAACTGATTAACTTTACATAATGCATGACCTTGCTTTTTCCGACACTTCCGAGTTGTAAAACAAGTAGTGCGACAAACATAGCAACGAGTGCAAAATCTAAGCCCCATTTTTCAGGATTGGCTACCCATTTCCCTAAGAAGGCCCCTGCCACACAAGATAAAATCCAAAATGAATAAGCTGTAATATTGAGCCCATCCATCCATTTACCATAAAGCCTGCCATTTTGCATTTGTTTTGTTACAGCAACACCAAATGTTTCATCTGTTAAAAGTGTACCAAAACCGATATTTCGTATCATCGAATAACGAGTAAAATGTGGCGCTAATGTTAAACTCATTAATAAATGGCGGAGATTTACGACAAAAATGGTTACAATAATAGCAGAGGCAGGGCTACTTGTTAAAAGTAGTGCACAAAAAATAAATTGTGCAGAGCCTGCATACACCAGTATAGTTAAAAGAGCGATTTCAAGAACCGATAATCCAGAAGCGGAACCAACCACCCCAAATGCAAGTCCTATACTAATATAACCGAGTAAAGTAGGTATACAATCTTTGACTCCTTGTAGAAAGCTATCGTCGGAAGGGATAGCTGCTTCTTTACGGAGATCTGTCATACTTGTCATAAATAGGTCATCCTTTCGAAAAGCATTCCATGTATACTAATGATGGAATAGTTTGATAGTTCAGATATGTTTATTAAAGTATACATATGTCTTATAAAATAAACAATAGAAATTGGTGAATAAAAATGGAGCAAATGAGTCGAAATTTAGCCTTTCAATTAAAAAAAATTAGACAACAACGAAGTTTAAGTTTAGATGAAGTGGCGAGGCTAACAAGTGTTAGTAAGGCACAGCTTGCACAAATTGAAAAAGGTGAGTCAAACCCGACTGTCTCGACAATATGGAAAATAGCTGCGGGTTTACGCATTTCTTTTTCTTCACTGCTACAGCCACCGACAGCACATTTTAAGAAGTTTAGTAGTAAGGATGCGCCACATGTTGATGAGGATGAGGGGCGATATCGTGTGTATTCTATTATTCCATATGATCCAGAGCGTGGCTGGGAATTTTATAAAGTTGAAATGGAGCCTGGGTCGTGGAGTAGAAGTGAGGCTCATACGGAAGGGGTAGAAGAAACCGTAACGGTTATCCAAGGACAAGCCGTCATTTCTGCAGGAGATATGCATGAACAATTGGTCGAAGGGGATACACTAGTATTCTCGGGTCATCAAGACCATGAATATAAAAATACATCGGAATCGTTAACGGTTTTACATGTGATTTTGCAATATAAATAGAGGTGTCGATGCTTGAGTGAATGGTTTACTGTCGAAAATATAGAAAATCTTGCGTCACAATATCGAACATTAGGTGGACCACTTATCGGTTTGCTATTGCCGTTTTTGGAGGCATTTCTACCGTTCTTACCATTGGTCGTGTTCGTCGTGGCAAATGCAAGTGCGTTTGGTTTATGGCTTGGATTTTTACTATCGTGGCTTGGTTCTGTTGCGGGGTCTTATGCGGTGTTTTTAATCGTCCGTCATTTTGGTAAGCATCCAAAACTACGATTTTTAACAGGTGGTAAGAAGGTGCAAAGGCTTATCAAATGGGTAGACATGAATGGGATTAGTCCATTATTTGTGCTACTATGTTTTCCATTTACGCCATCTGTACTTGTGAATATTGTGGCTGGGCTTTCGCATATTCGAAAAGAGTTTTATTTGATAGTATTGTTAGCGGGTAAATTTGTAATGATTTTTGGAATGAGCGTACTTGGTTATGATTTAAAAGCTTTACTGACGAGCCCAGTACGATTAGTGATTGCCGCTGTAGCTATCTTAATTTTATGGTGGATTGGTAAATTGATGGAGAAGCGGTTAAATGCTAAGGTAGAAAGTGACTTGAAGCAAGCACGAAAATTGGATAAAAGATGATTAGTTTTAGAAGTATATGGTTCATCACCCAAAGATGGGGATGATATTTGAATAAAGAACATAACAATAATAGAATGCTCTTTGATTGGAGTGGAGGCTGGGCGACTCCTGGGGGATTAGCGTCCTAGATGAGACCCTGGAGCGAGCTTGCGAGTGAAGCGGCTCATCGGACGCCCCCGGAAAGCGCCCAGCCGGAACGGAAATCAATCCTAAGTTATGGTGATGAATCAAGTATTCGTAATGTCCTTTTTATCATGTAAAATGGTAGAAAGGATATTTTTGATTATGTGACTTGTAGATAAATCATTAATGATGACAAGATTTAGTAAAGAGGGGGCGAAGTGAATGTCACTACGAGTAATATCAGGTCGTGCAGGAACGGGAAAATCAGCATTTATCCATAAAGAAATTGTGGAGCAGTTAAAAAGTGATCCATTAGGTGATCCGATTTTCATTATTGTGCCAGACCAAATGTCTTATACGACGGAGTATGAACTTACGAATAGACATGGCTTGAATGGGTTAATTCGAGCACAAGTTATGACGTTTAAACGTTTGGCATGGCTAGTGTTACAGGAAACGGGGGGGATTGCCCGTGAAGAAGTGAATGGCTACGGCTATCGGATGCTTATTCGAAAACTACTAGAGGAACAAAAAAGTGATTTCTCGTTATTCCGTCAGGCTGCGGGTAAACGTGGCTTTACAGAAGAAATTGAAACATTATTACGTGAATTCAGTCGTTACAGTGTGAATAGTACCGTATTAGCGGAAGTATCGGAGTCATTAAAAGCAATCGATGCGCCGAATACACTGCAGGCAAAAACGAATGACTTACAAGTTGTTTTAAAAGCGTTAGAGGAACGACTTGGGACTACCTATGTGGATAGCGAGGGTTATTATCCGATTTTAACCGAGCAATTGAAAAATTCGGAAACGATGAAGAATGCGACGATTTATATTGATGGGTTTACGGCTTTTACAGTGAGAGAATTAGAACTTGTAAAAGAGTTATTAAAAGTGACAAAGCAAGTAACGGTGGTACTACCATTTGACCGTGCAGACGAAGCAAATGATGAACAAGCGCTTTTCAATGAAGCAGCGACAACAAATCAACGTTTACATGATATTGCAGTGGAAGAAGGTGTGGATGTCGATCCACCGCTTCATTTTGTGACGACACATCGTTTTCAAACAGGGGATTTACGCCATATTGAGGCCGGGTTTTCTGAAATCTTGCCAACATCGCAAGCATCAACCGGAGATTTAGCAGTATTGGAGGCATCTAATCGTCGTTCAGAAATACATGCGATTGCCCGGGAAATAACCAAACTTACAAGACATGACAAGTATCGTTTTAAAGATATCGTGTTGCTGTACCGTCAAGCGGACGTTTATGACCCACTTATTGCAACAATCTTCCCACAATATGATATTCCAGTGTTTTTAAATTCAAAAAAGCCAATGTTGCATCATCCACTGATCGAATTTAGCCGTTCAGCATTAGAAGTAGTGATTTCTAACTGGAAGTATGAACCAGTTTTCCGTAGTGTAAAAACAGACTTGTTTTTCCCGTTACAATCTGAATTAAGTGTTTGGCGTGAGCGTGCGGATCGACTAGAAAATTACTGCTTGGCACAAGGTATTTACGGTGAACGTTGGTTTGAAGAACCGCGCTGGTTTTATAAAAAATATCGTGGGCTAGAGTTCCATTCTCGAATACAAACAGATGAAGAACGGGCAATGCAAGCAGAAATCGAAGCTATTCGAGATGTCATTCGGGATCCTCTAAAAAAAATGCAAGACAAGCTAGAGATGGCGAAAAGTGGCCGCGATGTCGCAATTGCTCTGTTTGAATTAGTGGAAGAGGTTCATGTATTTGAAAAGCTTCAAACGATGAAGGATCGAGAAATTGATAAAGGGGATATGCTTGCTGCTAGTGAGCATGACCAAGCTTGGAATCAATGGATTGCGGTGCTCGACCAATTTGTTTATATGTTTGGGGACCAAGAGATGACAGCTGAGGAAGCGGCGAAAATATTAGATGAAGGTTTTGATACGTTAGAGTTCTCGCGTATTCCTCCTACACTCGATGAAGTCACTGTAGCGACTGTGGAGTTAGCACGTTTGTCAGACATTAAGGTAGCCTTTGTATTAGGGATGAATGATGGTGTCTATCCAACACGTTTGGATTATGAAGGGCTACTATCGGATACTGAGCGTGAATGGTTTACGCAAATTGGCTACGAGCTTGCACCAACCTCGAAAAATAGGCTATTACAGGAAAACTTTTTAATATATCGTGCATTGACGACGCCTTCTGAAAAGTTATATATGACTTATCCAACTGCGGATGAAGAAGGCAAGGCGTTACTTTCATCTTTTTATATGAAAAAAGTAATCGGTGATGACAAAACAGCTGGATTGCTTAGTGGTGTATCGATACAGCGTGTTGTGATTGATCCAATTGAGGAACTGGCAGAAAATACGGCACTTTCCTATTTACGTCATCCTAGAACTGCACTGTCTTATTTAATGGTGCAATTACGTCAAGCAGAGCATAGTCGAGAACTTGCACCAGAGTGGTTGGCTTTGAAGAAGTTCTATGAACAAGATCCTTACTGGGCGCTCATTCTACAGCGTGTGATGCATCCTGTGGCACACAAAAATGAAGCTGAGCCTTTAGAGCCGTATATTACGCAAGAATTATATGGTTCAAAATTAACGTCGAGTGTATCACGTGTGGAGAAGTACTTCCGCTGTCCGTTTTCACATTTTACGACTTATGGCTTGCGCTTAGAGGAGCGTGCTGAGTATCGTCTGGAATCATTTGCGATGGGTGATTTGTTTCATGAGGCTTTGAAATGGATTACAGAGGAAACGCAGCGTCAGCAAATTTCGTGGATTCGTTTGACAAAGCAACAAATTCAGCAATTGTCACGTCAGGCTGTAGAGCAAATTGTGCCAGTCTTTTCACATCAGATATTATTATCGAGTGCTCGCTATCGTTATATACAGCGCAAGCTTATTCGCATTGTCGAACGTACGATGACAGCATTGTCGCAGCATGCCAACGTATCACATTTTAAACCGATAGCTATTGAGGCATCATTCGGTCCAGGACGTGATGAGCAGTTGCCACCACTTGAAATTGATTTAACAGGTGGTAAGAAAATGTTGATGCGTGGGCGAATTGACCGTGTGGATAGTGCGACCATTGATGACCGTTCATATTTGCGAGTGGTCGATTATAAATCATCGAGCAGAGATTTAGATTTAAATGAGGTTTATCATGGGTTGTCATTACAGGTGATGACATACTTAGATGTTGCTATGGAAAATTCTTCTTATTGGTTACCAGGAGATGCGGAGCCGGCTGGAGTTTTATATGTACATGTGCATAACCCGATGTTGAAACTCGATAAGGATATGGCGGAAAGTGAGATTGAAGCAGACCGACTCAAACAGTATAAAATGAAGGGGCTATTGACAGAAAATCCAGAGGTGATTTTGTCGATGGATGAGCAGCTTGAGGAAGGTGGAGGCTACTCACAAATTGTGCCGGTGTACATGAAAAAAGATGGTACACCATCTGAGTCACAGTCTCGCATTGTACCTGTCAACGATATGAAAAACATTCAACATTTCGTGCGTCAAAAGCATAAAGAAGCTGGGAACGGAATTTTAGCAGGAGATACAGCAATCAGCCCATATAAATTAAAATCGAAAACAGCATGTGATTATTGTCAATTTACCGCCGTTTGTCAATTTGATCCTTCTGATGGCAAACAAAACTATCGCCAATTATCCCAAGCAAAGCCTGTGGAAGTTGTTGAGAAAATTCGTAAGGAGATGAAGTAACATGGTGCAAACAATACCTGTGAAGCCAGCTAATGTCACATGGACGGATGACCAGTGGAAGGCGATATACGCAAGTGGTCAGGATACACTTGTTTCAGCAGCAGCCGGTTCCGGAAAAACAGCGGTGCTTATTAATCGGATGATTGAAAAAGTGGTTGCCAAAGAAAACCCTATTAATGTTGATGAACTTTTAGTGGTGACTTTCACGAACGCTTCAGCTGCTGAAATGCGTCATCGAATGGCGCAAGCACTTGAAAAAGCTATTATAGAAAATCCATCATCTTCTCACTTGCGACGTCAATTAAGTCTCATTAATAAGGCACAAATTTCAACTCTGCATTCATTCTGTTTAGCAATCGTTAAGCAGTATGCATATATGTTAGAAATCGACCCAGGGTTCCGAATTGCAAACGAAGCGGAAGTAGCATTATTAAGAGATGATGTACTTGCAGATGTTTTAGAAGCGGCGTATGACACCCTTGATGAAGCAAAGGCACACGCATTATATCGATTGATTGATAGTTTTACATCGGATCGTGATGACCAAGCCATTGAAATATTGATGAGTAAGCTTTACGATACATCGCGAGTTCATGCAGAGCCGTTCAAATGGCTGAAAAGTTTACCTGAGGAGTACAAGCTAGCTGAAGATGTGACGATTGATGATTTAGAATTGTCCCAATATGTAAAGTTGACGGTCAAGCATAGCTTAGAAGAAGCATTTGTCCTTATATCTGAAATGCGAGAGATTACATTAAAGCCAGATGGACCTGCTCCTTATGCAGAAACAGCAGAAATAGACTTTGCTATGATTCAAGAGGGCATTCGTATTAGCCGTGAAGGGACTTGGCAGGAGTTATTTGATTATTTTGGGACAGTGAAGTGGACAAAGTTAAAAAGTGTGAAGAAGGATGCCTTAGCGAATCCTGATTTGCAAGATTTAGCGAAGAAAAAGCGTGAAGCGGCAAAGAAAATAGTCAACAAAATGAAAGAGACATATTTTGTGCGAACACCAGCACGTTTACTAGAAGAAATTCGCTTAATGGCACCGACAATTGAAACATTAGTCGAGCTGACAGAACAATTTAGCGAGCAGTTCAGTATGGCTAAATTAGAGCGCGGCATTATTGATTTTTCTGATTTAGAGCATTTCGCCTTGCAAATTTTAACGATTGAAGAAGATGGAAATCTAAAGCCATCGCCCATTGCTTTAGATTTTAAAAAGCGTTTTAAAGAAGTACTTGTTGATGAATACCAAGATACGAATATGCTTCAGGAAACGATTTTGCAACTTGTGAAAAATGGAGATGAGCAAAACGGCAATCTCTTTATGGTGGGGGACGTCAAGCAGAGCATTTACCGCTTCCGTTTAGCTGAACCGAAGCTCTTTATGCGAAAATACGGTGACTTCGTGGAAGAACCAGAGAATACTGGGATGCGTATAGATTTAAATGCCAATTTCCGAAGTCGTAAGGAAGTTTTAGATGGCACCAACTACGTGTTTGCGCAAATTATGGGCGAGCGAGTTGGGGAAATTGACTACGATGAAAAGGCATCATTAAAACCTGCTGCGCCTTATGATGATAAGGAAGTGCCAGTAGAATTAACGATTTTACATCCACCGCAAGAAGAAGTTACTGATGAAGATGATCAAGCTGAACCAGTAATTAGTGAAGCTTCAGAGTTAGAAGAATTAAAAAAATCACAATATGAAGCACGTTTTATTATTGAACGGATTCAGCAGTTAATGGCAGAAGGAACGACAGTTTTCGATACGAAATCGGGTGCCGAGCGTCCATTAAAGTACAGTGATATTGTGATCTTAATGCGCTCAATGACTTGGTCTGCAGATTTAGTCGAGGAATTTAAGCTTGCTGGTATTCCACTGTATGCGGAGTCATCAAAAGGTTATTTTGACGCACTTGAAGTGATGATTATGCTAAATACATTAAAGGTCATCGATAACCCTTATCAAGATATTCCATTAGCCTCTGTATTGCGTGCTCCGTTTGTTGGTTTAACAGAAAATGAGCTGGCAAAAATTCGTTTAGCAGAGCCAAAAGCGCCATTTTACGATGCCTTAAAGCAGTTTGTACGTAGTGAGGGACGCGGCGTACAATCGGTAACCTTTGAGAAACTCCAACGTTTTATGCTGCAGTTTGAAAATTGGCGTGATTTAGCTCGACGTGGCTCACTGTCGGATTTAATCTGGAAAATTTATTTAGATACGCATTATTACGAAATGGTTGGTGCGATGCCGAATGGACGACAACGTCAGGCTAATTTGCGTGTCTTGCATGACCGCGCATTAATGTATGAGAAAACTGCATTCCGTGGTTTGTTTAGATTTCTACGTTTTATCGATCGCATGCGCACGCGAGGAGATGATTTAGGAACGGCAAAATCCATTGGTGAAAAAGATGATGTCGTACGTCTTGTGACTATTCACTCTTCGAAAGGATTGGAATTCCCAGTTGTCTTTGTAGCAGGTATGGGACGACCGTTCAACAAAATGGATTTTCATAATCCCTATTTATTTGACCAAGATTACGGTTTAGCCGTGAAGGCAATTGATCCTGAAGATCGTATTACGTATACTTCATTGCCATTTTTAGCGATGAAGGAGAAAAAGGAATTAGAAATGCGCGCTGAAGAAATGCGCGTGCTTTATGTAGCGATGACACGTGCAAAGGAACGACTTATTTTAGTTGGTTCGGTGAGAAATTGGGAGAAGACACGAGAAAAGTGGCAGGATGCGCAAAGCTTACCGCTAGATGCACCGTTACAGGAGTATTTGCGTGCGCGTGCCAATAGCTATTTTGACTGGGTAGGGCCAGCTGTTGCAAGACATATAGACTTTGCACCGTTAGCAGATGGACCATACAAAACGAGAGACAATCCATCAAGGTGGTTTGTACAAGCAATGTCGACGTTAGCATTCGATTATGAAATGCCACTAGATCATGAAGAACTACAGCAAGAGTTAGCCACAATAGAAGATCAAGCATTGTTCAATGAAATTAAGAACCGTTTCCAAGCGCAGTACAAATTCCAACAATCAACGTTAAAACGCTCAAAAACATCCGTTAGTGAGATTAAGCGTCTAGAAAATTTACAGCGTCAGGAAGAGCCAGAATATTTCTTTTCTGCGCCTCAAAAACAAACGACTACGATTGCACCTAGACCAGCATTTTTACAGGAAAAACGTATGACAGGTGCTGAAATCGGAACAGTCGTCCATGCTGTCATGCAACATGTGCCACAGTGGGGATTCTCAACTGTGCAAGAAGTTGAAACATTCGTTGAGGATTTAGTGGCAAAGCAATTATTAACTGAGGCTGAAGCAAAAGTTGTACCGTGTGAAAAGATTGTGCATTTCTTTACAACTGATATCGGTCAGCGTTTTAAAGAGGCAAAGCAAATTCGTAAAGAAATGCCATTTACGATTAGCCGTGTAGATGAAGATGGAGATGCACAAATCGTGCAAGGTATTGTGGACTGTTTATTTGAAGATTCAAATGGTAACTGGGTGTTATTGGATTATAAAACAGACCATATTCAAGCACATTTTGCAGAAGAACCTGCATTATCAAAGGAATTACTTGGACGCTATGCTGTACAGTTACGCGTATATAGTGAAGCTATTGAATCGATATTGCATATTAAAGTAAGTGAAAAAGTATTGTACTTATTTGATGTCGGAAAAGAGATTCATGCGGAATAGGAAGCCTTTAATGAATTTTTAAGGCTCATTATCAAAAGTAAGGTATGACATTTGATTACAGAGCGAATTTAATTAAGAAGGCTTGTTGATTGGAGTGGAGGTTGGGTGACTCCTGGGGGATTAGCGTCCTAGATGAGACCCTGGAGCGAGGCTTGCCGAGTGAAGCGGCTCATCTGACGCCCCCCGGAAAGCGCTCAGCCGGAACGGAAATCAACCCTAAGTCAAACGGATGAGCCATTACTAAAAATGAATGGGGTTATTTTCCTCTTTAGAGTAATATAAAGGGGAGTATTGGTAAGAGGAGGATGTTTTGTGGATTTAAAACCGACGATGTTGCAAGAACGTATTGCAACATTAGATATTTTACGAGGCTTTAGTTTATTTGGTATTTTACTAGTCAATATGTATGCATTTTATTTGCCCATGCCTTATATCGATTTGGCGACATGGTTTACAACACCGTCAGATATCGTATGGCAGCAAAACTTAGACATTTATGTGCAAAGTAGTTTTTATCCGCTGTTTGCCATGCTGTTTGGCTATGGTTTGGCAATGCAGTGGCAAAAGGCACAAAGTCGTGAAGTGAATTTTTATGGAACTGGGTTTCGTCGATTAGGTGTTTTGTTTGTCTTTGGACTAGTGCATGCGGTGCTGATTTGGTGGGGCGATATTTTAATGATGTATGCATTTTGTGGCGTATTTTTGCTGCTACTTTTGCGTCTGAAACCGATTTGGCTACTGCTAATTGGTATTGTCATCAATGGAATCATGCAAGTTTTTATGCTCATTGTGATGGGGTTTGTTAGTTTTAATACAGCTGTTGTAGATACTTATTTAAATATTACCGCAGTGGAAAAAGCCATTACTGCATATGGTTCTGGTAATTGGGTAGATGCTTTTGTGCAGCGGCTAGCTGATTTGTCCCTACAGGCAAGTGTAGGTATGTGGATTATGTCACTGTTTACGATTCTGCCGTATATGTTAGTTGGTGCAGCGGCATCGAAATGGAAGTTAGTAGAACGAGCAAGAGAACTAAAGTGGCTTTGGGTTACGCTAACAGTGTTTGGATTAGGTATGGGTATTTTTGTGAAAAGTTTGCCGATTATGCAAACTAGGACATATTTGCTCGACTATATAAAAGTGTATGTCGGTGGACCAATTTTATCGGTTGGTTATATTGGTCTCATTGTTTTACTTTGTTTATTGCCAGTTGTGCCGAAATTGTTAAGCCCATTTGCAAAAATCGGTCGTATGTCAATGACTATGTATATCATGCAGTCCATTATCGGGACATGCTTATTTTATCAATTCGGGCTAGGTTGGTATGGTAAAGTGAGTGTTGCAACAAGTGTATTGATTGCAGTGGGGATTATTGTGGTGCAAATGGTCATCGCTGAAATTTGGTTGTCGAAATTTAAGCAAGGACCATTAGAGATGATTTGGCGTAAATTTACCTATAAAAAAATGTTGTCGGAAAAGTAAGGCAATTTGTTGCGTATTGTTGTATCATGTAGAAAAAAGAAGGAGCTTTTAAATCATGAAAATTTTATCATTTAAATTAGGTGGACATGTAAGTTTCGGACCAAAAGTAAAAAAAGAAGAAGCGGTATGGGATGTACTGGCTATTCAAAATGAACTTCAAGTTCTCCCTTCTTTTTCAAATTCAATTGTTGATGGTATTGCATTAGGCTTCGATTTTGTTGAACAGATTCGTAAATTAGTAGAAGCGGCTAAAAATTCAGACCGTGCAGAAAGCTTCAAGCGTGAATTCTCAGTGATCGAATGGTTATCTCCAATTCCACGCACACCAAAAAACATTCTATGTATTGGTAAAAATTATGATGAGCATGCAAAAGAAATGGGTGCAACAGCAGCACCGACAGATTTAATGGTATTCACAAAATCACCAACTGCTATCGCAGCGGATGGTCAAACATTATCTATTCACGCAGATCTTTCTTCTAAAATGGATTATGAAGGTGAGCTGGCTGTCGTGATTGGCAAGCGTGGTAAAAATATTCCTAAAAATTTAGCATTTGATTATGTATTTGGTTATACGATTGGTAACGATATTACGGCACGTGACCTGCAAGATAAGCATAAACAATTCTTCTTAGGTAAAAGTCTAGATGGTACTTGTCCACTTGGTCCTTATCTTGTGACAAAAGATGAAATTCCAAATCCACAAGATTTAACAGTTGTGACAAAAGTAAATGATGAAGTACGTCAAAACGGTACGACAAAAGATATGATGTTTTCAGTAGAAGAACTAGTAGCAACTCTATCAAAACATGTAACATTAGAGCCAGGGGATGTTATTTTAACAGGCACGCCAGCAGGTGTTGGTAAAGGTATGACGCCACCGCAGTTCTTGAAGTCAGGTGATACTGTTAAGGTTTCAATTCAAGGGATCGGCACATTAGTCAACCATTTCGAATGAAAATCTGTAATATTTGAAACCATTTCCACGTCATGATAGGATAGAGTTTGATAGAAAAATTATGAGGTGGGGAAATAAATGGATTTTTTAACTAGCCAAACGCATTTGCATATTACTACTTGGGTAGTCGGTATCGTACTCTTTTTAATCGCAGCACTTAGCGGCAAGCAATCAAAAGGCTTACATATGGCGTTGCGTCTATTTTACATTTTAATCATTATTACTGGTGGTGCACTATTCATCGAGGCGATGAGTTATGGTCAAGGTATGCTTTACGGCTTTAAATTCATCGGTGGTATTTTAGTAATCGGTATGATGGAAATGGTATTAGTTCGTCAAAAGAAAAACAAACCAACAGGTATGTTCTGGGCATTATTTGCGGTGTTCTTATTCATCACATTGTTCTTAGGGTTCAAACTACCAATGAATATTAATTTCTTAGCGTAATTATCGTATAAAAGTCGTGAAGTGTTCGCTTCACGACTTTTTGTTTGCTCAAAATTGTTTGTATAAATTTATAATGACACCTTTTTGTCGCAATTGTTTTTTCATTTTAGGAAAATGTTTTGAAATGATAGCGGTTTACATGCTTTATTTGGTAAAATGACGAAGGATTGGTTTGAAAGAGAGGGAATATAATTGAAATTTAAGAAGTGGGTAAGTGGGACAGCAGCAGCGCTATTAATCGCTACTTCATTATTTGGGGTTGCACCTTTAGCGCAAGCAGATGAAATACAAAAAAGAACTATTGCTGAGGAGAGCATCTATGATTTACTCGTTGACCGTTTCTTTAATGGTTCGGGTGAAAACGATTATGATACAAATACGAAAGATCCTTCTGAATTTGCAGGAGGCGACTTTAGAGGTTTACAAGATAAATTAGCATTTATCGAAAAAATGGGCTTTAGCATCGTATCTATTGGTACTATTTTTGATACGGAGAAATACGATGGCTCGATGCCAACGAGTTATACAACGTTAGAAGAGCATTTTGGAACAGCTGAAGAATTTGAAAGTGTTATTAAAGCGTATAAAGCAAAAAATATGGCCATTATGATAGATTTTCCATTAAGTAATGTGAGTCCGAATCATGAGTGGGCAAAGGATTCAGCGAAACAAAGCTGGATTGCCTCTACAAATAACGGGCAAGTGCAGTGGGACTTAGCAAATGAGGATGTACAAGCGGCACTTATAGAAGCGGCAACTGAATTTGTTTCTACATACGATATTGGTGGTATTCGCTTAACAAATCTAGCGGATGCTGATACAGAGTTTGTGAATGCCATGATTGAGGCTGTAAAAGATACAAAAGAATCATTATATGTGATTGCTAATGAAGAAAGTGATGCAAACTTTGACGCTGCTTTTTCAACAGCAACTGCTGATGTTTACCGCAATATTTTCAAAACAGTTGATATGGATTCAACGAAGTTAATGGATCCAGTTGCTGGTGATCAACCAACGCAAATTATGATAGATACACTCGATACACATCGTTTTACATTTGACTCTGCAAATGAAAACATGTTCCCACCAACGCGATTGAAAATGGCGATGGGTGCATTATTTATGTTACCGGGGGTACCTGTTGTGCAGTACGGTACAGAAATTGCGATGAATGGTGAAAAAGCACCTGATACACATCAATTTTATAACTTTAAAACAGATGAAGAATTAATCGACTATATTAAAAATGTGCAGACATTACGCAATCAATCTGCAACACTTCGCAACGGTGATTTTGAAGTCATCACAAATGAAAACGGCTTACTTGTATTTACCCGTACATCGGATGAAGAGAAATGGGTCATCATGGTTAATAATACAAGTGAAACACAGCGCGTCAATTTAACACCAGAGCAATTGGGTGACGATAAAGCGTTGAATGGTCTTTTAAATGAGGAAAAGGTACGCTTGAATGAGAAAAACGTCTATCCTGTTATTTTAGACCGTGAAATGGTTGAAATTTATCAAGTAAAAGACGATGAAGGATTAAATATTCCATATATGGTGGCACTTGGACTAGTTTATGTATTATTTATTGGCTTTGTCGTTGTCATTATTAAACGTGGTAAAAAACGCCGACAAGAACAAGATATGCAGAAATAATGAAATCCCCCTACAGACACGCAATTAGGCGAATTTGTAGGGGGTTTTTTATGCTTGATAACTTTTGTTGGTGAAGAAAATGGCAATGGTGCCAGGCCCAACATGGGAGCCAATCACAGAGCCAATCATCGTTGTTTGTATGGCTTTTGGTGCTAGCTTTTCTTGAATAGATGCCTTTACTTCATTGGCGAAAGTAGGGTCATCACTATGGCTAATACCGACAATTTTATCGGAAAAATTCCCGCCGCGCTCCTGCATCAAGTCAAGCAGACGCGCAATCGCCTTTTTACGACCACGTAATTTTTCTATAGGGACAAGTTTCCCATCTTCTACATTTAAAATAGGTTTAATGCTTAAGAGGCCACCTAAAAAGGCACTAGCTTTGGATACGCGACCACCTTTAGCTAAGTAATCTAAGTCTTCTACTGTAAATAAGTGCTCAATTTGTGGCGCTAGAGCTTTGATTTTTGCCTCGATTTCATCAACAGAAGAACCTGCATCACGTAGTTGAACAGCTTCTTCAATGAGGAAGCCATGCCCTAGTGATGCACATTTTGAATCAATAATCGCTAGTTTAAGTGATGGATATTGTTCTAGTACTTGGTTGCGAATCATGATTGCAGTGCCATATGTACCTGATAGTTCCGATGAAAAGGCGATATAAATGCCTTCTTCACCACTTTTCGCTAATTGTTCAAAATGAGATAGAAAAAGTTCTGGTGACACTTGAGATGTTTTAGGATGTGCACCTTTTCGAATGGCTTCATAAATTTCTTTTGAGTCAATTGAGATGACATCATCGTATTCGTTACCGTTTAATTGAACACGTAATGGTAATAGCACTACATCATGATCTTCGTAGTAAGCTTTTGGTAAATCACATCCGCTATCGGTAAAAATTCTCATGTACTCATCCTCCTACATATAATGCTTCTATATTCAGAATTTAAACGGAATTACAAAGGAATGTCAATTACCCTTATTATTACTTATGCTAATTTCAAGCGTTCAATGAGGATTTTAGCAATGCCGTCCTCATTATTTGTCGCTGTAATTTCATTGGCAATGTTTTTTAACGATGAAATACCGTTACCCATTGCAACGCCGATACCGGCATAATCTATCATTTCAAGGTCATTGTCTTCGTCGCCAAAGGCAATAATTCGTTCACGTGGAATGCCTAAATCTTTTGCGACATGGGAAATACCGACAGCTTTATTTAAGCCACGACGTACAATTTCAATAATATGCAATGGTGCTCCCCAACGACGGTGCTCAATCACTTCAGCATGTACATCATGTAAATGATCACGAATAATCATCGAGTTTTCTTCATTAGCTTGAATAAGTAAGCTTGTTGGATTTACTTGTAGATTCATAGATAAATCGCCTAATGTAATTTTGGGATTCCCCATATTGAAAATATTTAAAATACGATCATCTTCCGTATGAACATATATATCATCTTTTACTTCTGCAATAATATTTTCATATTCATAGGCATTCACAGACTCTACGACGTTATGAACAACGCTCAAATCAATTGGTGTATGCATAGTTTGCCATGATGCATTTTTGGGATGATGAATGTATGCCCCGTTAAAATTCACAATAGGTGTTGTCAGGCCCAGTTCGTGATAGTAAATATCACTTGCACGATACGGACGCCCAGTGGCGATCATTACCTGATGTCCTTGGGCTTTTGCTTGTAATAATGCACGTTTTGTTTTTGCAGAAATTTGTTGTTGGTCCGTAAGTAGTGTACCATCTAAATCTAAGACAATTAAATGTGGTTTCATAATCTTGTTGCCCCTTTCCTCTATGTATGAATAGTATCCCTTAGTCCCCCAATTCGTCAAAACTTTGTCACGTAGAAAAAAGTTTGCTAACATAATAGGGTAAGAAAAGTTGGGAGTGATGTAAATGATTGTAACGAAAGAGACGTGGGAAGATATTCCTTTATTACACATACATACGGTCGAAATGAATGAAAAAACACCAGTAGTAATCTTCCTACATGGTTTTATGAGTGCGAAAGAACATAATCTACATTATGCTTATCAGTTAGTAAACAAAGGTGTGCGAGTCCTACTACCAGATGCAAAATTGCATGGGGACCGTAGTGAAGGATTAACTGAAATGCAGTTGAATTTACGATTTTGGGAGATTGTCTTAAATTCTATTCATGAAGTAGAACAATTATTTAATTATTTAAAGGTTAATCGTTTATTAGAAAGTAATAAAATTGGCGTTGCAGGTTCTTCAATGGGAGCTATTACAACATCAGGTTGCTTAAAGCGTTATGATTGGATAACTACTGCAGCTTTATGCATGGGTGCACCCGGTTTTGTAGAACTAGGAAAATACCAATTAGAGCAATTGGCTGTTAAAGGACTTAGTTGGCCAATGACAGATGCGGAAATTGCTAAAAGCAATGACTTATTGGCAAGTTATGATGTCACATTAACGCCTGAAAAGTTTGCAAGGCGCCCAGTGTTTTTCTGGCATGGAAAAAAAGATTCAACAGTGCCTTTTAAAGATACTTATACATTTTATTTAAAATTACGTGCATATTATGATGCAAACCCAGAAAATTTAAATTTTGTGGTAGACAATCAAGCAGGACATGCTATTACACGTGATGGTTTGCTAGCAGCAACGGATTGGCTTGCACAGCATTTGGCATAATAAGTATCATCTGCTATGATGAGGTTAATTGTATTCACCGGGCGTTTAAACGTCCGGTGAATATAATTAAAGCTCCGGCGGATGTCACAGATTTTGAAAGGAGTTAATTGTGCAAGCACAATTCAAAATCTGGACGCAAATACGCCAAGGCGAATTTGATTATTGTGTAGAGAGGAGAAATGAAATGGATCAAGATATGAAAGATAGTATGTTAGGTGCATTAGAAAATGTAATTGACCCTGAGCTTGGCATTGATATTGTCAACTTAGGTTTAGTATATGAAGTAGATTTAGATGATGAGGGCGTAGCAACTGTCGATATGACGTTAACATCAATGGGCTGTCCAATGGGACCGGTTATCGTAGACCAAGTTAATACAGCACTTAGCGAGTTACCAGAAGTGAAGAGCACAAACGTTAATATCGTGTGGAATCCACCATGGTCAAAAGACAAAATGTCACGCTATGCAAAAATCGCTTTAGGTGTACGTTAATAGTAAAAGTGAAAAAAGTATTTAGAGACATAAAAAATCCCTGTTTGCAGTAATTTGCAGACAGGGGTTTTTCGTATAGCGGATTAATCTATTCGGCAAATCTGTAAAGGGCAATTTTCGCAGGCGATTTCATCTTTTAAAAATTTTATATTATGGATAGTAATGTATCCTTTTTCAAATGTTAAGATATCATGCTTTTTTAAATCATTCAGCATGCGATTAATCATTTCTCGACTTGTTCCACATAGGTTGGCAACTTCAAAATTAGTTAATGGAAAATCAATAACAATCGAACCATTATCTAAAGGTTTTCCATATGTGTTTGTTAGGCGAATTAGTGTGGAAAATAAAGCGCCTTTTTTACCGTTCAATACCAAATCACGTAATCGGCTTTGGTGCTTGAAATTCTCAATTTGGAGCCACTTCAAATACTCCACCATGGACATCGGTTGTTCTGTTAATAGATGCTCCATTGATTTTCGACTAAGCACATATAAGGTAGAAGGCTCTAACACTTTAGCGGTCATGGAATTATAGATAAGGTGACAAAACAGTGAGCTTTCACCAATAATACTATTAGGTCCACAAATACGCATCGTTAATTCTTTACCACTTTCGGTCTCTTGATTAATTTGAATAGCGCCAGATTCAATAAAAAAAATTTCTTCGGCACGCTCACCTTCTAAAAAAATTTTACTACCCTTATCCACTTTAATAAAAATACCATGATTTTTAAAAAGAGCATGAATATTGTCTTGCATATTATCCATTATGACCATATAACAATCACATCTCTTTCTTTTTGTAACTAGTAATTATATTACAAAAGGATGATGATTAACCTTTTCCATATACTAAACGAACGAAATACAACAATATCATAACATAATATTCCAATTTCGAGTGTGATTTTTAGAGCTTATTTTTTGCACGAGCCTGTCGGATGTTGTAAAATAAAGTTAGTCAAAAAAGGTCAAACATTTTAAAAGGAGATGCTGACTATGCAATTTCAACAAACTGATGATAAAAAACCATTAGAGCAATTTGGTCGTAATTTAATTGAAGAAGTCAAAAATGGTAAAATGGATCCGGTTATTGGTCGTGATGAAGAAATTCGAAATGTTATTCGAATTTTAACGCGTAAAACTAAAAACAATCCGGTTTTAATAGGGGAACCTGGTGTTGGTAAAACGGCAATCGTAGAAGGCTTAGCACAACGTATTGTCAAAGGTGATGTTCCAGAAGGATTAAAAGATAGCATTTTGTATGAACTAGATATGAGCGCATTAATTGCTGGTGCAAGCTATCGAGGTCAATTCGAAGAACGTTTAAAAGGTGTTCTTAAAGAAGTGAAAGAAGCAGAAGGGCGTATCATTTTATTCATTGATGAAATTCATACAATTGTAGGCGCAGGGAAAACAGATGGGGCAATGGATGCTGGGAATATGTTAAAACCGATGCTTGCCCGTGGTGAACTGCATTGTATTGGTGCAACAACGTTAGATGAATATCGTATGTATATTGAAAAAGACCCTGCATTAGAACGTCGTTTCCAACAAGTCCTAGTACGTGAGCCTTCTATTGAAGATACAGTGTCGATTTTACGTGGCTTAAAAGAACGATTTGAATTACATCATGCTGTACGCATTCATGACCGTGCCATTGTGGCAGCTGCAGAACTTTCAAATCGATATATTACAGAGCGCTTCTTACCAGACAAAGCAATTGATTTAATTGACGAGGCATGTGCAATGATTCGTACAGAAATCGACTCAATGCCTCAAGAGTTAGATGCGGTGACACGACGTATTATGCAACTAGAAATCGAAGAACAAGCGCTACGCAAAGAAAAAGATGATGCTAGTAAAAAAAGATTAGAGCAGCTTCGTGAAGAACTTACTAAGTTGAAGGAATCATCGGAAGGAATGCGTAAACAATGGGAAGCTGAAAAAGAAGCCCTTCACGGTATACAGAAAAAACGTGAAACGCTTGATAAATATCGTCGTGACCTAGATGAAGCAGAAAGTAAGTATGATCTAAACAAAGCTGCAGAATTACGTCATGGTAAAATCCCAACACTTGAAAAAGAAATTCAAGGAATGGAACAGCAATTAGAAAATGGTACAGAAGCACGTATTTTACGTGAAGAAGTAACAGCTGACGAAATAGCATCTATTGTTTCCCGCTGGACAGGTATACCAGTAACAAAGCTAGTGGAAGGTGAACGTGAAAAATTATTACGTTTAAAAGAGACGCTACATGAGCGTGTTGTTGGGCAAGATAATGCAGTTCAGTTGGTAACGGAAGCGGTTTGGCGTACTCGTGCAGGCATTAAAGATCCACATCGTCCGATCGGCAGTTTCTTGTTCTTAGGACCAACGGGTGTCGGCAAGACAGAGCTGGCCAAGGCACTAGCTGCTCAATTATTCGATTCAGAAGATCACTTTATTCGTATTGATATGAGTGAGTACATGGAAAAACATAGTGTTTCTAGATTGGTCGGTGCACCTCCAGGATACGTGGGTTACGAAGAAGGCGGTCAATTAACGGAAGCAGTTCGACGTAATCCATATTCTGTTGTATTACTCGATGAAATCGAAAAAGCGCATCCAGATGTCGCGAATATTTTACTGCAAATTTTAGATGATGGTCGAATTACAGATAGCCAAGGCCGTATGGTGAATTTCACAAATACAGTTGTAATATTAACGTCTAATATTGGTTCTAGTTATTTGATGGAAGCGAAAAATGATGATGACGTTGTAGAAGATCTTGTGATGGCAGCATTGCGACAACACTTTAAACCAGAACTGTTAAACCGTATGGATGATATTATACTGTTCCACGCATTGTCTGATGAACACTTTACAGCGATTGCTTGGAAATATGTAGGGCAACTGATGAAGCGTGTAGCGGAGCAGGAAATTACATTGCAAGTAGACGAAGCAGTGATCCATTGGGTAGTTGAGCAAGGGGCTGATCCACAATTTGGTGCACGTCCATTAAAACGTTTCGTTCAACGTTATATTGAGACAGCAGTTGCGAAGGAATTATTACGTGGGGAAGCTTTACCAGGTGAGGTACTTCACATCACGATGCGTGATGGACAGTGCGTTGTAGAAAAGTAAAATGAATAATAACTGTGGATGATGCCACAAAAAAAGGACATCTCAAAATTGAGATGTCCTTTTTTGTTATTAATGATGGTCTGCTGCTTCTGGAGTTGGTTCGTTTGGAATGATAGCGCCAATTACAAAAATTAGTACTGAGAACACAACTGAGATAATTGCGCCAACTTGGAAGTCAAATGGTGCGCCAAGTACAGAACTTACTACATAGTTTAACATTGAAACAAGTAGGAATGACCATACGAATGTTGCGATATATTGCATAAAATTCACCTCTACCGAACTTTTTGAAAATCATAAAGTTTTATTACATATACATTATCATATCATAACATATATCGAAAAAAAAAGAATCTTTTTAATAAACATGGCGAAATTGTCACACGATTTCACCTATTGTTTTCAGAAAAATTATGAGTTATAATTATGACCAGTTACTAATAATTGATGTTAAGAAAGCAGAGGGGTGCTGTATGAACGCAGGTATTATAGGGTTAGGAAGATACGTTCCGGAAAAAGTAATGACGAATTTTGATTTAGAAAAAATGATGGATACGTCAGATGAGTGGATTCGTACTCGTACAGGTATTGAAGAACGTAGATTTGCTGCAGACACACAAGAGACATCAGATCTAGCAGTAGCCGCTGCAAAAGATGCATTAAATAAAGCAGGGATTGCTCCCGAGGAAATTGGTTTGGTGCTAGTTGC
Source organism: Lysinibacillus sp. NPDC097287 (assembly GCF_044761695.1). Lineage (NCBI taxonomy): Bacteria > Bacillati > Bacillota > Bacilli > Caryophanales > Bacillaceae > Lysinibacillus > Lysinibacillus sp. NPDC097287. The sequence goes on along the minus strand of NZ_JBIWCX010000003.1, from coordinate 151,359 downwards.
AACAGTGACACAAGACCAAGCGTTTCCGAGTGTAGCATGTATGGTCCAAGACCAAATTGGTGCAGTAAATGCAGCAGCGATGGATGTTGGTGCAGCGTGTGCAGGATTTATATATGGCTTGGTGACAGCCAAACAATTTGTAGAATCTAACGCTTATAAATATGTCTTAGTAGTAGGTGTTGAAAAACTGTCGAAAGTTATCGATTGGGAAGATCGTAATACGGCCGTTTTATTTGGTGACGGAGCAAGTGCTGCAGTCATGGGGAAAGTATCAGAAGGTAGAGGGATTTTATCGTTCGAACTTGGCTCAGATGGTTCAGGTGGAAAACACCTCTATTTAACCCAGCAACAGACGATTGCGATGAATGGTCGTGAAGTGTTTAAGTTTGCTGTTCGCCAAATGGGCGAGTCGGCAGTAAATGTACTAGACAAGGCTGGTTTATCAAAAGAAGATGTAAACCTTTTAGTACCTCATCAAGCGAATATTCGGATTATGGAATCAGCACGCGAACGTTTAGAGTTACCGCCAGAAAAAATGTCAAAAACGATTCATAAATATGGCAATACATCGGCTGCATCAATTGGTATTTCCTTAGTAGAAGAGATAGAAGCAGGCAAAGTAAAAGATGATGATCTATTAGTCCTTATAGGATTTGGTGGCGGCTTAACATGGGGCGCTCTTACAATGAGATGGGGAAAATAAAAAAGATAAATTGCTTGAAGGGAGTAAGACAATGAGTAAACGACGTGTAGTGATAACAGGAATTGGCGCAGTAACACCACTTGGGAATAGCATTGAGGAAACATGGGAAAACGTAAAAGCAGGCAAGTCAGGTGTAGGGGAGCTAACGCGCTTAAATAAAGAACAATTTGCTGCGAAAATTGCAGCAGAAGTAAAAGACTTTGATATTGAAAAATATATTGAACGTAAAGAAGCGCGTAAGATGGACCGCTTCACGCATTATGCACTTGCCGCGTCGATTATGGCGATGGAAGATGCCAAGCTTACAATCGATGAGGAATTGGCACCGCGAGCAGGCGTATGGATTGGTTCAGGGATTGGTGGTATGGAAACGTACGAGCAACAATTTTTAACGTTCCAAGAGCGTGGTGCAAGACGTGTTAGCCCATTCTTTATTCCGATGATGATTCCAGATATGGCATCAGGCCAAGTATCAATCCATTTTGGAGCAAAGGGCATTAATTCTTGTTCTGTAACGGCATGTGCATCTGGCACGAATTCTATTGGCGATGCGTTTAAAGTGATTGAACGCGGCGACGCGGATGTAATGATTAGCGGCGGTGCAGAGTCTCCAATTATAACAATGGCGGTGGCTGGTTTCTGTGCAAATACGGCATTATCTTTAAATACAGATCCGACAACTGCTTCTCGTCCCTTTGATAAAAACCGTGATGGTTTTATCATCGGCGAAGGTGCAGGTATTGTGATTTTAGAAGAATACGAACATGCAAAAGCACGCGGTGCAAAAATTTATGCAGAGGTCCTTGGATACGGCTCGACAGGTGATGCCCATCATATTACAGCGCCAGCACCTGAAGGCGAAGGTGCTGCTCGTGCGATGAAGCAAGCATTAGCAGATGGTGGTGTAGAACCATCACAAGTTGGCTATATTAACGCACACGGTACAAGTACACCGTATAATGATTTATTTGAAACACAAGCAGTTAAAACAACTTTTGGTGAACATGCATATAAATTAGCGATGAGCTCGACTAAATCTATGACAGGTCACTTACTAGGCGCAGCGGGTGGTGTGGAAGCAATCTTTACAGCATTAGCTTTAAAAGAGGGGATTTTACCACCAACAATGAACCTAACAGAACCAGATCCTGAATGTGATTTAGATTACGTGCCGAATCAAGCACGTGAAGCAAACATTGAATATGCAATGAGTAATTCGCTAGGCTTTGGTGGACACAATGCAAGTTTATTATTTAAAAAATACGTAGATTAATAGAAAACGTCAGCCAGAATTTTCATGGCTGACGTATTTTTTATTGTCCATTCGAATAGATGATAAGTAAGAAGAAATAGAAAGGATGCGCATACTTGTTCCGTGTATTTATGTTTTTACTTAGTTATGGTTTGTTAATTCTATCGATAGGCAATCTGATATTATATTTAAATTATCGAACACTAGGTTATTCTTGGGCAGTTGTATTCAAATTCATGCTACACACAACCGAATTTTACTTAGCGATTGGCGCATGCATCATCTTGTGTAGTGTGGTGCTTGATTTTGGCTTTGACCGCACATCCTAAGTTGTGAGATAACGATTGAATTTTACCGTAACACCTGTGCCTAATTCAGCTGAAACTTTTTGGGCAAGCAGTGCTCCTTGTTTGTCGTGTGCTTCTGCTAGGTGTTCGGTCCCTTCAATGAAAGAATCATTTTCGATATCAATCCACTCACCAAAGTCACACATCCATGTCGTCAATTCAGTGATTATTGCTTCACTTAGTGGAAGCTCTTCTAACTCTAAATTGGCGAGGCATTGACCACACCAAAGCGGGTCAGCACCAAAATCGCCTTCGATAATTAGTGTAATGATTTGTTTTTTACAATGTTCACAGTGCATATATTTCCCCTTAGCGACGTGTGCGGCCTAAGCCCATAGCTGCTTCCATACGTTTTAGTGTAGCACTTGCAATCGCATGTGCTTTTTCAGCACCTTCATCTAAAATTACATCTAGTTCAGATGATTCTACAAGGTTATAAAATCTTTCTTGAATTGGTGCTAGGTGATCGATGACAGCCGTTGCTACACCTTGTTTAAAACCGCCATATCCGATACCGTCATATTTTTTCACTAGATCGTCAATAGAAACACCAGAAATAGCTGATTCAATTGATAATAAATTGGAAACACCAGGTTTATTTTCAACATCAAATGCCACAATACCATCAGAGTCAGTAACAGCTGATTTGATTTTTTTCTCGATATCTTTGGCAGTATCTAAAAGTTTAATCGTCGCTTTTGTGTTTGGGTCTGATTTACTCATTTTTCTTGTTGGTTCTTGTAATGATTTAATACGCGCTCCTGCTTTTGGCAGTTGGATTTCTGGAATGGTTAATACGTCTCCGTAGCGTTTGTTGAAGCGCTCTGCAAGGTCACGTGTTAACTCGATGTGTTGTTTTTGATCATCACCAACCGGCACGATGTTGGTATTGTATAAAAGAATATCAGCTGCCATTAATGGCGGGTATGTTAATAGTGCAGCAGATACTGTTTCCTTACCATTCGATTTATCTTTGAATTGAGTCATACGCTCTAATTCACCGATAGAAGCGACACATTGTAAAATCCAACCTGCCTGTGCATGGGCGGGAACTTCTGATTGGATAAATAACGTCGATTTCTTCGGATCAACACCTGTAGCGATATATGTCGCAGCTAAGTTACGAATGTTTTGACGTAGCTCTTTAGGATCCTGTGCGACTGTAATGGCGTGTTGGTCAACGATACAGTAAACCGCGTTACCTTCTTCTTGTAGTGCAGGGAATTGTTTGAATGCGCCAAGGTAGTTCCCTAGAGTCACAATACCTGTTGGTTGTACACCTGAAAAAATTGTTTTCATTTGTTTTCCTCCTAATAAATCAATTATGCCTCGGTGTCATTACGTCCGAGAGCTTTGATTTACTCAATTAATGTTAGAGCACTAAACGAATAAATAAAAAAACATCATGCGTCCTCATTAGTATTTCTAATGAAGGGACGAATGATGTTTGTATCCGCGGTACCACCCAGCTTGCCTAAAAGGCCACTCTTCTTCGTAACGTGAAGGGACGAGCTTTGCTAATGGGCTTCATGAGGATACATGAACGTTCACAAAGCTAACTCGGAAGTCCATTCCAAATACGTGCATGATCTGTTTACAGCGACCACAGACTCTCTATACAGGCACATTGTATTTGTACTATTCTTCGTCAGCGTTTTTAGTATTGCTGAAATTATATTATAAAGATTCATCTAAAAGCAAGTATGTCAATTGCACCTCGTCGTAATCATATCTGCCGCTACGCTTTCGCGTAAAAAATATCTGTGACATTCGCCAGAGGCTTTAGGCCAACAGGATGCTGGCCACTCAGGCGTTGTCGCATGACGCGGCGATCTTAGCTTGGGTTCTACTATTCAGTCAGCATTTAGATGCCTACTGACAAAATAGCTAAACTCACATTCATCACACTAGCGATATAGGTAGTTTTTTCTGTACCTGCCGCTACGCTTTCGCTACAAAATACATCTGCTGAATAAAGATAAAAGTCAGACTTTTGGCGGTGGTTTTGTCTACACTAAAAAATTATGCTATAGTTAGCTATTTTTTTGTTAGAAGTGGAACCTTAATTACTAAATATTCGTTTAATTTGTACACACCTAAATGACATTATTCTCGTTTAAAAAAAATAAATGAGAACAAACAAACAAGAAAAAGATTATGTTTAATATTGCTTATAATTGGGAATATTATTACTAGTTCAATTTTCATAATGAGAAAAAAGTTGCTCTGAATGCGCATATATCGACATAATAATTCGCAATATTGCCTTTCTTTTTTCATTGGGACTATATTCAAAATCACCAGATTGTTGTATAATGAAGAAGTAGTTTTAAATTAAACTAATTCTAAATTAATACTCTAATTTATAGATGCCGAAATCTAAATGGGAAGGATGTGTAAAATATGTTAGTAACTTTATTTACATCACCGAGCTGCACTTCTTGTAGAAAAGCTAAAGCATGGTTGGAGGAACACGAAATTCCATATACAGAGCGTAATATTTTTTCTGAGCCTTTAAGCATTAGTGAAATTAAAGAAATTTTACGCATGACAGAGGATGGTACGGACGAAATTATCTCAACTCGATCTAAAATTTTTCAAAAATTGAATGTTGATGTTGAAAGCTTACCATTACAACGTTTATATGAATTAATTCAAGAATATCCAGGCTTATTACGTCGTCCGATTATTTTGGATGAAAAACGTTTACAAGTTGGCTATAACGAAGATGAGATTCGACGTTTCTTACCTCGTAAAGTGCGTGCCTATCAGTTACAAGAAGCTCAACGTATGGTGAACTAAGCACAAGTGTATAATTATAACGACGAAGATGTTACACAAATGCAAAATGCATACTGTGACATCTCTTTTTTTATGCCTTTAAAAGGTGAAAAGTATATATGATTGAGATAATAATTGATGGGGGAAAGTCATATATTTCCGTGAAAGTATGTTAAACTTGATTTAAACAAAATAGTTTACTACAATTTCAATATTCAAATATCTTTTGTGAAAAGGTGTATATCCTTTTCATTTTATGAAAGAACAGCATACAATAGAATTAGAGACAACTGTAACCAGTAATATCAAGGATTTCAGTTGCTCAACAATTTTGTTGTAGTGTGGTCAAAGGTTGAAAAACAAAGTAAATTAAAGATTAAAAACAATGATTCATAGCATACTAATGAAAGAAAACTGTTTTTCGACAAATGACAGTGAAGGGAGATGAGGTCTAATGGACATCGAACGTGTAAATGAAAACACGCTCAAGCTCTTTATTACGTACAATGATATAGAGGACCGCGGCTATAGTCGTGAAGAAATTTGGTACAATCGAGCAAAGGGTGAACAACTTTTTTGGGATATGATTGATGAAGTAAACACGGATGACTATTTTGATGTAGAAGGTCCGATTTGGATTCATATCAATGCGTCTGAAGTAGGCTTAGAGATCATTGTCACACGTGCTCATATATTAAAAGACGGTGAAACATTAGATGGTCATTCAAATTATGATGAACATAAGGAGATGTTTGGTCCTTTTGATGAGGTTGGCGAGGAGCTGCTCAGTCAGTTAAGCCAATTTGGTGATTTGGATGAATCAGAATTGTTCATGGATACAGATATTTACGTATATAAATTTAAAGATATTGATGAGCTAATCCCTGTGGCGAAACGTATGACAATAGAAGCACTGGATTCCTCATTATTTAAATATGAAGACAATTATTATTTAGTAGTAGATTATGCAAATGTTGATGAAGATTTAAATCGACATGATAAAAATGCCGTTATCAAAGAATTTTTAAGACCATCAAATTTCACAATTCACCGTTTAGAAGAATACGGCGAAAAAATTATGGAATATGACTGTTTTGAAACAATTCGAAAATATTTTGCATAGATAATGATAGCCCCCGAGATTTCGGGGGCATTTTTTATTATGTTGAGGGATATATAGATTTTGTTGTGGATTTTTCAGATACAACTATTTCTTAGAATAAATGCAGTTATGATCATAGTTTTGAATTAAGGGAATGGGGTATGATCCGTTTGCTAGAGAAGTAATCCGCTTTACTAAGACTTAGACTTTAAACAAAGTTATATTGTAAATAGCATTACTATAAAATACTATGCAAAAATCAATTTTGAGGAAAAAGCCGCTTTTTTATTGAGCTACATGATGATTGTTTTTACAATGGGCTAAAAAGGGGACAGTTCTATGCTTATTGCCCTGACAGAAAAAAGCGAGCGTTTTCTTTCTTATGAACATACAAGAGATACATTGCAACAATACCGGCAACAGGAAAAATTTTATTGCCCACAATGTCATCAACCTGTTCGATTGAAAATAGGTATTATTAATACTCCGCATTTTGCACATGTTACTACTCAAGCGTGTGATCAATTATTTGCAGAAGGAGAATCGGCTCTTCATTTGAAAGGCAAGATACAGTTATTTGAATGGCTCAAAAAGCTAGGACATATAGTAGAGCTGGAGCCTTATTTATCAAAGCTTGCGCAAAGACCGGATATACTTTTAACAAGGCAGTATAAGCTAACTGCGCTTGAATATCAATGTAGTGCCATTTCCTATGAGAAGTGGCGAGCACGTACAGATGGCTACGAAAAGGAAAGGTTAGAGGTGCTGTGGCTCTTTCAAACACCGCTAAAAAAAATTGTTTCACCAGGTATCCAAAAAATATCTATTGCACCAATCATGCAGCAAGTGATTATCCATCCATCGCAAGGTTTACCGTATTTAATCACTTACAATGCAAATACCTCACAATTTATTTACTGGTCGAATCTTCTTCACCTTCAAGGGCATACTTTTATAGCGAAAGTACAATGCTTGCCTATCGAAATGCAACATTATCCTTTTTACGAACCGAAACCCCTATCTAGAGATGATTTTAAACGTTACTGGCAATTGTATAAAAAAACGGGTGAGCAGTACATGTATCAACGGTTACTTCGAAGTAAAAAAGGTGTACAAGACCCATTTTTGCGAAGCTGTTATGAATTGAAATTTTCACTCCAATCAATGCCTATATATGTAGGCTTCCCTGTGAACAACGCAGAAGCTATCCCTTATTTTTCGATTGAATGGCAGACGATGTTGCATTATTTTTGTCGGCAAAGGCAATTGCAGCCTAAACAATTATGCAAAGGAGATATTCAATTATTCCTTCATCAGTTGGACATTGAACCAACGGAAGTCGCTATACAAGCTGTGAAAAATTACAGTATGATTCATGAGAAAGTCCAAGGCAATAAAGATTATTTAGCAGACGTTTATGGACATATATTTGCAATTGAAACAAGTTATTGAGAAAATATGAGAGTAGAGGAAAACTCAGATAAGAGGGGGCTGGCACATGGCTAGTAACAGCAATCAGGTTTTAATGAGAAACGAAGTACCAGAGGATTTAACTTGGCGTTTAGAGGACATTTTTGCAACAGACGCACTTTGGGAAGAAGAATTCAAAGAAGTCGCAGCATTTGCAAAAAAAGCGTCTAGCTATGCAGGTACCTTAGGAAACGGTGCAGATGCTTTATTAGATGTTTTAAAGTATTACGATGAAATTTATAGCCGAGCGATGAAGTTATACACTTATGCACATATGCGTTACGATCAGGATACAACGAATAACTTTTATCAGGATATGAATAGTCGTATCCAGACGTTAGCAACAAATATTTCAACGGCATTATCATTTATAACTCCAGAAATTTTAGCTTTAAGCGAAGAGACAATTGAGAGTTATTTAGTAGAAAATAAAGACTTACAATTATATACACAATCATTGAAAGAAATTACGATGGCACGTCCACATGTTTTACCTGCTGAACAAGAGGCACTTCTTGCGCAAATGTCAGAGGTAACTGGTACAGCTTCTAATACATTTGGTATGTTAAACAATGCGGATTTGGTGTTCCCGAAAGTGAAAGATGAGAACGGTGAAGAAATTCAACTAACGCATGGTAACTACATTAAGTTTTTAGAAAGTAAAGACAGAAATGTACGCGAAGCTGCATTTAAAGCGATGTACGCAACATATGGGAGCTTTAAAAATACGTTTGCTTCAACATTAACAGGTAATGTGAAAAAACATAATGTTAGTGCACGTATTCGTAACTATAGTTCTGCTCGCGAAGCGGCAATGTCGAATAATTTCATACCTGAAAATGTGTATGATCAATTAATAGAAACGATCCACAAACATTTGCCAGTGGTACATCGTTATATTGCACTACGTAAAAAAGTGCTAGGTGTGGACAAGTTGCATATGTGGGACTTATTCACACCACTTGTTAAAGAAGTGGAAATGAAGATGCCATATGATGAAGCTAAAGATATTTTAGTGAAGGCATTAGCGCCACTGGGGGAAGAATATCAAGGTATCGTACAAAGCGGATTTGACAATCGCTGGGTTGACGTGAAAGAAAACAAGGGAAAACGAAGCGGTGCATATTCTTCAGGCACATATGGCACAAATCCATATATACTGATGAATTGGCAGGATAATGTCGATAACTTATTCACACTAGCGCATGAATTTGGTCACAGTGTTCACAGCTACTACACACGTAATAATCAACCATTTGTTTATGGAGACTATTCAATTTTCGTAGCAGAAGTAGCTTCAACATGTAACGAGGAATTACTAAACGACTACTTATTAAAAACAATTAAAGATCCTCAGCAAAAAATTTATTTATTAAATCATTGGCTGGATGGATTCCGTAGCACGGTATTCCGTCAAACAATGTTTGCTGAATTTGAGCATATGATTCATGAGATGGATCAAAACGGCGAGTCGCTAACGGCAGAACGCTTAACAGAAGTCTACTATGACTTAAATAAACAATATTTCGGAGAAGACATTGTTGTCGATGAAGAAATCGGTTTAGAATGGGCACGTATCCCACACTTCTACTACAATTATTATGTATATCAATACGCAACAGGTAAATCTGCAGCAACGGCTTTAAGTAAACAAATCTTAGAAGAAGGTGCACCAGCTGTAGAACGTTATATTAATAACTTCTTAAAAGCAGGATGCTCAGACTTCCCTATTGAAGTGTTAAAAGCTGCAGGCGTAGATATGAATGATGCAAAACCAATTGATGAAGCATGTAAAGTATTTGAAGAACGATTAAATGAGTTAGAAAAATTATTGTTAAATAATTAATAGGGATGGCTGTAGTGCATACACTACAGCTTTTCTCTTTAAAATGTAGAAAACATGGCTTTAAAATAATACATAGAATAATATTTTTTTGCGATTTTAGTAATCTTTAAATAGGATTTGATTTAAGAATACCTTGCTGTAATCGCTTTCTATATGACAAATTTGTGAATCTACACCCTGTTCCGTTGCTATATTTATTATTCCATGATAAAGTAAATCCTGTGAAATAAATCACAAAACAAACATACACCCCTTTGTTTGAACGTGAACATTTCTCCCATCCCCTTTGTGAAAAAGAGGCGTCTCTATCTGTCGAGGATAGTGGCGTCTCTTTTGTTTATAGAAAATTTTACATCTTCGAGTCTTAGCACATTTGCATCGATCTATTGTCTCCGAAACATAAGCAATCAGTGATGGAAGACAGACAGCCTCATACATGAAAACGCAAAAAAAAAAAACGGGAATGCTCACTTTTCTAAAGGAGTCATTTCCGCTTTATGTGTATGAAAGAATAATGGCATTATTTAGCGCGCCATAGTGTGGCGTGGTTTGTCTGTATACGTTCAATTTTTTGTAGCAACATGCGTTTCTTTAACTCACGTTCAGCAGATTGCTCTGTCATAGAGTAAATAAATGCTACTTCATTAGTAGATAGAGTATGATACTTCTCAAATAATTCTTCGATGGATGGCAATGGTTGGCTTACAAGCTGTATATCTATCATTTCTTGTAATATTTGTTCATACACTTCGTAAGCATAATTCCCACCAACTTTTAATCCTTCATCTTCTATACATTCATTAAAAAATACGATGCTTGGTACTTCATCTACTTCCATTTCACGTTTGATGTATAAATCACATTGAAAGGCGCGAGCAGCTTCCTTTGAGCCGAAATCTATTGTGAATTCAGCCATATCTAACTGTACATCTTCTGCAATTTTTAATAGGGTAGCATATGAATTAACATCTTGATAATTTAATAGAACATATTCTTGCAGTTTATTTAAATAACGAGCACCTGCACGTTTGCCTTGTAGTTCTGCCGCTTTAATGGCGATGGAAGGTAACACTGGGTGTTTGATATCAAGCTCAACACCTGATACGCAGCCCTTTGTACGCTTACTTATAGAGTTTAAAGAAGTAAGTTCTGTGCTAAGTACGAACCTCCATGTGAAGTAGTGATTGTATTCAAGTTGCAGTTTACGGATTACAGCCTGCATACTAAAAGCTTCCGGACAAAGTGGATCTATGAAAATATACAATTCAATCGGCTTAATGGCAGTTGAAATAGCTGACATGGGCTGTTGCAACATTTGAATATTATTCACGCAATAACTCCCCCTCATCGTCATTAGGACTATTAATCATGTGATGAGCTGTTAATACCAATCGTTGGTAATAAATTTCTCGGAACTTACCGTCTAATCCAATTTCATCCATGGCTTCTGACATACATTCAAGCCATGCTTGAGCGCGATCAGGAGTAATGGCGAAATTCATATGACGCGCACGCATCATGGGATGCCCATGTTCTTCAGTAAAAAGATTTGGTCCACCTAAATATTGTGTTTGAAATTGGATTTGTTTCCTAGCTGTCTCAGTTAAATCTTTTGGGAAGATTGGAATAAGATCTGGGTGATGAGCTACTCTTTTATAAAATGCATGTATGAGTTCAGAAAGCTTTTCAGCTCCAAGCTCATCATATGGAACAGTATAGTTTCGACTCATAATTAGGATGCTCCTTTAATTCTTATAGCAAGTATAGTGTAAGCCTTACAGCAAGGTATAAATTCTAAGTGGCTTGTATGTGTACATTGTAATAATTTTAAAAATAGAATGTGTATTTCTTGTGACTATCTTCATTCTATCAACGTATTTTCGTTTACACAAACAAAGAGCTCTCGATAAGTTTTCCATTGTTAAAAAACAAATTTCACCAATGATGGTGAAATTTGATGAGAAAGTCCGTGAATAAAGGGAAGAGCGAATTAAGCAGTAAAATAATTCATCACTTTTTTTACGTAATTTTGTGTTTCTTTAAATGGCGGGATTCCACCATATTTTGTCACACGAGATGGTCCAGCATTATAGGCAGCGAGCGCAAGTGCTGGGTCATTATCGAATTTATCGAGCATTTGTCGTAAATACTTCGCACCGGCCATAACATTTTGCTCAGGGTCAAAAGCATTGGATACCCCTAAATATTGAGCAGTTTTGGGCATTAATTGCATTAATCCCTGTGCACCGGCATGACTAACAACACTTGGATTGAAATTAGACTCTTGTTTCATAACTGAAGCAATTAACTTTTCAGGTACGTTATGAGTAATCGACGCTTGTTTGATAATTGCGGCATATTTGTTAGCACCAGCAAGTGATTTTTCATAGGCAACAGTACCGATTACATCGTCTGAAACATATGAATCTAACTTTGTACCTGAAGAAGTATTAAATTGTGGTAGTGTGTCATAAACAGATGACGGTACATATACAGCATTAGAGCCGTTGTATAGTAATGCTTGCAAAGAATTGTTATTAGCGTCACCAAGCTGATTTAAATTATTTGTAGTATTTGTGAGACCCGCAAAATAGCTAGATAGGTCTGATGACGATGAAAGTCCCAGTAAGCTAGACATTTTAGCGTTGCTAGATGTTGTTGCATCACTGAGCAATTCGCCAATCATATCAGAAAAAATTGAGTTACTGTTCCCTGTTAGAGAGTTCGACGATGTATTGCCCGATGAACCGAGAGTTTGAAGTGCTTGTATTTCTAATAAAGTTTTGAGTGATTGGATATCCAAGTGATTAGTCACCCTTTCTTTGCTTGTAGCGCTTTCATGAAGCGAGCGATTTTTTTATCAGTCTTTTGTTTTTCGATACCATATTGATGTAGAAACTCGTCGAATATGATATTTCCTTTTTTTACATCATTTGATTCATATTCTACCTCATAATCGTCGCACTGCAAATAGTAAGAATGGTCAAATACAAGAAGTCCCTCTTTATAGGGAATTTCGACACGGTCAGTAGTCAGTGAACCAAACACCGTTAGTTTATCTATAGGGATATTATGTAAATCTAGTCTCTTCGCCACTTCAGTTGCAAAGAAGCCTTTCCCCTGTAACATATTTTTTGCTTGTTCCTCTGTAATTTCATCCGTTGTTTCTAAATGTGAATGCTCAGCAGATTTTTCTTTTAATGTACATTCGAAATAATTAGCAATTTGTCGAATACGTAATCCGCTTTTTAGGTTTCTTAGCGAATTTTCTGGTGTGTCGAAATAATGATTTGTTTGACGATGAATAGCGTCTTTTGGAATTTGGAATTTTTCCAATAACTGTTCATATTGTTGTTTTGTTAAAAGATTTTTAAATTCGATTTCAAGCTGTTGTGCCATGTTTTTCACCCTTTATACATTTTTTAGACAAGTTTTTCTTTTAATATTTACTGACTGCAACTAACTACCCCCATATGCTAAAATAAGAGGAAGAGTATGAACGAAAAGGGGACTCGCATTGCGAAAAATTTATACAATAGAATCATTCAGTTTTGAAAATCAGCAACTTCATTTTAGTTTAAACGACAATGAGCTGAATTTACAGTTAAAACCTGCTGCACAGTTAATTGCAGATTCAGATGATTTTGCATTTATATACTTGCTAGATGCTGGGGAAGATTATCATTATTTACGTTTCCAACCAACCATTTGGCGTGAACTTGTCTATATTATACAAACAAAGCAAAATCCAATGTTACAAGTAGGTACAGAGGTACTGGAGCTAACAAACTTCTACGAGGAATTAGAAATGCTCGTGTATAATATTGAAGGGAATTACAACTATGGGTCGGAATTTGTCCAAGCAGTGGAAACCCACTTTAGGGCAGTTCTAGCTGACTAAATAGTACATAACGGAAACTAACCGTTTTACTGTACGCCGATGTCGGGAGGTTTTAACGATGGGACAATGGGAGATATTTTTAAGTCCATATAAGCAAGCAGTGGATGAATTAAAAATAAAATTAAAAGGAATGCGTTCGCAATTTGGCATAGTTAATGCAAACTCACCAATCGAGTTTGTAACGGGTCGAGTAAAGCCACTTGCAAGCATTTACGATAAAACATTAGAAAAGGGTTTAGCTTTTGAGCCTTCGAAGCAGTTAGGTGACGAACTTGGAGATATTGCTGGCGTGCGTATTATGTGCCAATTTGTAGATGATATTGCTACAGTGACTGAGTTAATCAGGCAAAGGAAAGATATGCGTGTAGTTGAAGAACGTGACTATATTACACATAGCAAGCCGAGTGGTTATCGTTCACATCACATGATTGTGGAATATCCTGTTGAAACGATTCAAGGTGAAAAAGTAGTATTAGCAGAAATTCAAATACGCACATTGGCCATGAATTTCTGGGCGTCTATTGAGCACTCATTAAATTATAAATATAAAGGGATGTTCCCTGAAGAGATAAAAAATCGTCTACAAAGTGCGGCAGAAGCAGCCTTTCGTTTGGATGAAGAAATGTCTTCAATTCGTAGTGAGATCCAAGAAGCGCAAGCATATTTCAATGAATTTAAAGAAGCTTCGAATCCTAATTTACTATCAGAGAAGGAGCGTGACGCATAATGAAATTTTCCATTCAATCACGTAGAGATGCACAATCGAACGAGTTAATGGAGCTAGCAAAAACATATTTACAAGATTTTGGGTTAACCTATGATGAAGAATGTCCTGAAATTGTCGTGTCGATAGGGGGAGATGGCACATTACTTCATGCCTTCCACCGCTATTTACATCTGCTTGATCAAGTAGCTTTTGTCGGTATTCATACGGGTCATTTAGGATTTTATGCGGACTGGAAGCCTTCTGAATTAGAAAAATTGGTTTTGTCGATTGCAAAAAAAGAATTTAATGTCGTGGAATACCCACTATTAGAAGTAAAGGTAGAGCATCATAATACTGAGTCTAATACGTATTTAGCGTTAAACGAAGCAACAGTTAAGTCGCCAGATGTAACACTTGTAATGGATGTTGAATTAAACGGCAATCAGTTCGAACGTTTCCGTGGTGATGGTCTTTGTGTATCAACACCATCTGGTAGTACGGCATATAACAAAGCATTAGGTGGCGCCATTATTCACCCCACATTAGCTGCATTGCAAATTACGGAAATTGCCTCAATTAATAATCGTGTATTCCGTACTGTTGGCTCTCCACTAATTTTGCCAGCGCATCATCACTGTGTATTACGACCAGTTAACGATCAAAACTTTAATATGACAGTCGATCATCTCCAAGTAACGCAAGAAAATGTGAAATCTATTTCCTTTAATGTAGCAAACGAAAGAGTACGTTTTGCCCGTTTCCGACCATTCCCGTTCTGGGAACGCGTGCATGAATCATTTGTAGCAAATGAGTAAAATAGATAAACGGTTTACACTACGGTTTACAGCAACGAAAGATAGACAATTGCTACGTGAAGCATTAGGTGAATGGCGAATATCCAAGCGTGCCTTAACCGCCATTAAATTTGAAGGTGGCTTGCTGACTGTTAATGGCGTGGAGCGGAATGTAAGGCATCCATTGCAAATCGGTGATTTAGTCGAAGTTAAATTTCCACCCGAAGAGAAAAGCGAGGGGCTTGTTGTGGAATATGGCTCACTTCGTATTGTATATGAAGATGAAGCGATTTTAGTGCTTGATAAACCAGCTCATCAAAGTACGATACCTTCGCGTGAGCACCCAACAAAAAGTATTGCCAATGATGTGTGTGGCTATTTTGAGCAGAAAGGCTTGGCTTCGACTGTTCATGTGGTGACGAGACTAGATCGTGATACATCGGGCTTACTTTGTATTGCCAAACATGCACATATCCATCATTTAACGGGACTCGCACAGCGGGGCGGAGAGATTTCGCGAGAATATGAAGCAATTGTCCATGGACATGTAGTAGTGGATAAGCAATCAATCGTTGCGCCTATTGGTCGAAAGGATACGAGTATTATTGAGCGTGAGGTGCGCGAAGATGGTCAATTTGCACATACTGATGTCACAGTGCTTAGTCGCTTTGACATTCATGGTGAGCCAATGACACATATTCGTTTGAAGCTACATACAGGGCGTACTCATCAAATACGTGTGCATATGGCATATTTAGGGCATCCGTTAGTTGGTGATGAATTGTATGGCGGTAAAAGAACGTATATTAATCGCCAAGCACTACACTGTGTATCTTTGCAGATGCTTCATCCGTTGACTAGTGAATCCTTGAAATTTTCAAGTCCGTTAATGGCCGATATGAAATATTTATTAAATAGATGAAGGGGAGATGTTCGCGTAAGCAGAGCATCTCCTTATCGTTTTTAATAGTGTTTTAGCAGAAAATTAGATGGACGTAGGGTATAGTAAAAGAAATGGTGTGTATCCAGAAAAAAGAGTTTGCAGAACCAGTGTGGTGCGCACTATTATATAAAAGGTAGATTTATGTGATAGTATGTAAAAGTTAATTTGATGCTCGGAAGGAGGGGACAAGCATGATAGAGGAAAGAAATGAAAAAGATGAAGTACAATTCGACGAGGCACATTTACGAGAAATGCTAGCACGAAACGATATTGGAGCATTTCGAAATGAATTTTTAGAGCTTCATCCATATGATCAGGCAACGTTTTATGAAAAGGTGGAGCCTGATATAAGGAAAATCATCTATACGTTCTTGTCTCCAACTGAAATGGCTGACATTTTCGAGGCAATTGAATTAGATGATGATGAATATGAAGAATTTTTAAAGGAAATGGATACAGCATATGGTGCAGAAATGTTATCGCAAATGTATGCCGATGATGCTGCCGATGTTTTAAATGAATTAGATACAGAGCAACGCGAGAGCTATTTAGAAATGATGGATGACGCGACAGCAGACGAAATTAATGAACTGCTGAGCTATGATGAGTACACAGCTGGTTCGATTATGACGACCGAATACGTTGCTATTCCAGAAAATTCTACAGTACGCTCAGCAATGGCCATTTTACGTAAAGAGGCACCGAATGCTGAAACGATTTATTATATTTTCGTAGTCGATGAAAAGCATCGTCTAACTGGAGTTATTTCACTGCGTGATTTAATAATTGCGGATGAGGATACGCTCATTCGTTCAATTATGAATGAACGTGTTGTAATGGTACATGCTGGTGACGATCAAGAAGAAGTCGCACAAATTATGAAAGACTACAACTTCTTAGCAACACCAGTAATTGACGACAAAGGTGAATTACTAGGGATTATTACAGTCGATGATATTATCGACGTAATTGATGACGAGGCATCAGAGGATTACTCAAAATTAGCCGGTATTTCCGACATGGATAAATTCGATACAAGCCCATGGCAAGCGGCTAAAAAACGTCTGCCGTGGCTCGTAATTTTATTATTTTTAGGGATGCTGACAGCAAATTTAATGGGGCAATTTGAAGATACACTAGATAAAGTGGCATTACTTGCAGTGTTTATTCCACTGATTTCAGGTACTTCAGGAAATAGCGGCACACAGGCATTGGCCGTAGCGATTCGTGGGCTTGCAACGGGAGACATCGAAGAGCATAGCAAGATAAAGTTACTTATACGTGAGGCGGGTACAGGCTTAATGACAGGTCTTGTATGTGGCATCATTGTGATCGGCATCGTTTATGTTTGGAAACATGAGCTTGTACTAGGTATGCTTGTCGGTGCTGCTATTTGTGGTTCGATTTTAGTGGCAACACTTGCAGGTTCGTTTATTCCATTACTTATGCATCGTTTGAAGATTGATCCAGCTGTAGCATCTGGCCCATTTATTACGACATTAAACGATATTACGAGTATTTTAATTTATTTAGGTTTAGCGACATTATTTTTAAGTCAAATTGGTTGAGCACCATAATTCTTCCTTTTGCATATCGTAGGGAAAAAAGGATGTGAAAATTGTGGAGCGTGAGCCACTATTATTTATTAATTCGCCAACTTATTATTTAAGTATTCCTCAGTCTCAACAGGAGAACACTATGGAGGAAAGTACATCTGTTTTTGTGAAAGATGGTTATATAAATGAATCGAGAAGTGTCCAAACCCATGAACAAAATGAGGAACCCATTAATGAGTACTTGCTTAAACAATTACAATTTTTAGAGAAACCATTTCGACAAAGAGTGTATCAACCCTTACAAATATGTTTAAAAGATGGAAGGAAATTGGCGGGATCTGCATCAGATATACAGTCTGATTCTTTGATGCTTACTTCTGTAGAATTACAAATGCAGGAAATTATCCACATTGGAGATGTTCAACAAATATTATGGCGAGGAAAGAAATTGCCAATATGATAAAAAAACGTACAGCAGAGGATGCTGTACGTTTTTCTTGTTTTTGTAGTGTGTCAAAGGAGAAAGAGATTAATCACAAATACCTAAGTCAACGTCAGCGATACATTGCACAGCGCAGAAGCAAGATAAATCCACAGTAATACAGCTTTCTGTTGATTCCCAATCTGTCACATCACATAGCTTACTCATATCGATACAACACCCATCATCACCTAATAATTCTGCAGTTCCGTTATCGTAATCGATTGGTTCTAAAACACGTAGTGTAGCACAGCAATCATCAAACATGTCTTCTACTCGGAAGAATACCGATGTGCAATGGTCAGATTTAGAATTTTTATTGTTAGAACTTTTATCATTAGAATTTCTATCATGATTTGATTTATGTGAATTTTTCATGTTGAAGAATGCTTTGAATGGAGTGCCGTCTTTTGTAAGTAACATAAACACACGTGTATCTGCATGAGATCGAACTGGACTCACGATACCACCAAGTGGCTCTAAGAAACAGTTTGACGTACACGGAGAACACTCATCCTGTACCGCTTGATTTTGAATGTCTAAAATGGCACGAACTACGTCGCAAACGCAGCCAGCATTTCTTGACCCAGGGTTTGTTGGTTTACCACAACCCATAATTTCACCACCTCTCCTTGTTCCTACTTCTACAATATGTGCTTTTCAAATCGGGAATCGGGCTTTTGCGGATATGGACGAATGAATAGTTTTTTTTATGTGTGGTGACACTGTAAAGAAAAGGAGGATTAACGTGTGAGGCAATTACAAACAGTATTACTTTTGCTACTCAGTATTTTTATTCTTAGTGGTTGTACGGAAAAAGAAAAATTCATTGTATATGGTTCGCCGCATAATGAGGAAGAATTAGAATCCGTATTAAAAGAAGAAGACTATGTCGAAAAATCAACGGTTATTCAGCATGATGATAAAATGCTTGTTGCTGTGCAAATTAAACCATGGGATAAGTGGAAAAAGGCTAAATTAGAGAAGAAGCTACAAAAGAAATTTGATGAACTTTATCCACATAAAGAAGTTTTTGTCTCAGCCGACTACAAGATTTATTACGAGGCGAATAAAGCGAAAAAGGATAAGCTCGAAGATAAAAAAATTAGCGACAAAATAAAAGAATTAAAGAAGCTCGCAAAGGAGAAAGCATAATGGAAAAAGAGCAATATCAAAAATTAGAACAAAGCGTGACACCGAAACCTACCTACTTAATAAATATAGTAAAGGCTTTTTTTGTCGGTGGTATTATTTGCACCATCGGTCAAGCTGTCTCTCTTTTTTACATGATCTTCTTTAATTTTACGGAAGAAACTGCGGGTAATCCCACAGTAGCGACAATGGTTTTTTTCGCGATGATCTTAACCGGCTTAGGCTTGTATAAAAAAATTGGCCAATTTGGTGGTGCTGGGTCAGCTGTTCCGGTTACGGGCTTTGGTAATGCAGTGATTTCCGCTGCCATTGAACATAAATCAGAAGGTTATGTTCTCGGAGTCGGCGGTAATTTATTTAAATTAGCGGGATCGGTTGTGTTATTCGGTGTCGTGTCGGCATTTTTCGTTGCGCTTATAAAATATATCCTTGTGACGTTAGGGGTGGTCTCATGGTAATTGTTTTTCAAACAAAGCCTTCTATAGTAGCGGGAGGTGTTGTAGCAGGACCACTCGAAAAAAGAAGTACGTTTAGTCAATATTTTGATCAGATATACGATGATGAGCGCTGGCAAATGAAAACGAATGAGCAGGGAAACCGAAAAATGATTCAAGAAGCCTGTGAATTCGCAATGAAAAAAGCAGGTGTGAAAAATTTAGAAGTCGATTTCTTTTTAGGTGGCGACTTGATCAATCAAATGACCCCAACAAACTTTGCAGCACGAGAGTTAGCAATTCCTTTTCTCGGTCTATTCTCAGCATGTGCTACTTCAGTCTCTTCAGTAATTATTGCAAGCTTATTAACAGAGGTTGGCGCGTCGAATTTGTCAATAGCAGGTGCATCAAGTCAACATAATGCGGTTGAACGGCAATTTCGGTATCCGGTTAATTACGGGGCACAAAAGCCAGCTACAGCACAGTGGACAGTAACAGCTGCTGGTTTTGCAGTAATTGGCAAACATCAAGATAATCTACCGAGTATTGAAGCGGCTACAATAGGAAAAGTAATTGATTTTGGTATGGATGATCCTTTTCATATGGGAGCAGCGATGGCTCCAGCTGCTTTTCAAACAATCCAATCGCATTTAGAACAAAGAAAACAGAAGTTTTACAATTACGATTTAATATTAACTGGTGATTTAGGACAGCTTGGTTTAAAGCTGTTAAAAGGAATGTTTGCAGAGAGTGGTGTGAAACCAGAGGAGCTGACACTTATTCGCGATGCAGGTGCGGAATTCTATGGGCAAGATGAGGTCTTTCAATCTGGGGCAAGTGGCGCCGGATGTTCGGCTTCTGTCTTTTATAGTTATATAGTGCAGCAAATGCGAGCAGGGAGATATAAAAGGGTGTTACTGGTTGCTACAGGCGCGTTGCTATCACCTCTTTCTTATCAACAAGGAGAAACAATTCCATGTACAGCACATGCAATTGAAATCACAATGAAATGAGGCAAGAGTTATGATTATGTCATTTGTATTTGCTTTCATCGTTGGGGGCCTTATTTGTGTAATTGGCCAACTATTAATGGATGTAGGAAATTTAACTCCAGCGCATACATTAAGTACTTTAGTTGTTGCAGGAGCTATTTTAGACGGTATGGGTTTGTATGAACCACTTATAAATTTTGCTGGGGCTGGTGCAACAGTTCCAATTACTTCATTTGGGAATGCCTTAACACATGGAGCAATGGCTGAGGCAGAAAAACATGGATTAGTTGGCGTGATGAGTGGAATGTTTGAAGTAACAAGCTCAGGAATTAGTGCCGCTATTGTCTTTGGCTTTATAGGTGCATTAATTTTTAAACCAAAAGGAAATATCGATTAGACGAATACCCCTCTCATTTCTGTGCCCTTACATATTATAGGGTATAGAAGGGAGGGGTACTTTTATGGGAGGCTATCAAGGTTGGTGTTCTCAACCGTACGGTGGAAATGTTGGTGGAGCTAATTGCTGGAATAATAACTATTGCGGAGGCAATAACAATACTGGCTACGGTTCAACATTTGTTTTAATAGTAGTGTTATTTATTTTACTTATTATTGTCGGCGCTACTTTCGTATATTAAGGAGGGTGGATATGCAACGCTCATTTTTTAATTCAATAGAGAAAAAAACTGGCGTATCGATGGAAGAAATTTTCGCACTAGCGAACGCTGTACAACATGCAGATTTTAAAAATGAAAAACATGTAAGAAAAATCGTACGTCGTGTTGGCAAAGTGTCGAATAGACAAATAAGCCAAGAGCTTGAAGATAAAATAGTAAATTCTATTTTACAAGATGGCGATTCATTAGATTTAGATAAAATCACAAAAATGATGAAATAATTAAAAAGGTGTTACGAAGATGCAGAAGCATCTTCGTAACACCTTTTAGGTTAAATTGATTTTTCCATTGCGCGATGTGGAATATCAGCATCCATAAATTCTGGGGACGTCGCCGTAAAGCCGAGTTTTTCATAAAAAGGAACTGCGTAGCTTTGTGCATGCAATTTTAATTTTTTTATATGGATAGTAATGGCATGTTTTTCTATTTCTTTCATGATTAAAGCACCAAGTTTTTTGCCGCGTTGTGATTGTAAAATACTTACACGTTCAATTTTTGCGATGTCATTTTCTACAATTCGTAGGCGTGCCGCACCAACGGCTTCATCATTTTCATACATAACAAAATGCGTAGCCGTAGCATCGTATTCATCATATTCTAGATGAAGAGGGATGCCTTGTTCTTCTACAAAAACTTTTGTGCGAACAGCGAAAGCATCATCATATTCTTTTTTTGTTTCAACAATTTTTACTAAATACAAAGGTCATTCAGCTCCAGTCAATCGGAAAGTTTCGTAAGTTGTCCACGAACCATCTTCCAATTGGTACACCAGATGAATACGATCAATGATGTCCTTCTCGTCCACGCCTATCATACGTAACTGCCCAAAGATGTCATCGTGTTCAGAGGCTGTCATTTTTTGTGCAATTGTAATATGTGGAACAAAAGTGTGTTTTTCATTCCCAAAAGGAACTTTTTCTTGCAGTTTTTTATGGAATACAACCAATTGTTCTGTTGGTTCAATGCGGAAATAAATTGCATTCGTTGCTGGGAAAAACGAACTAATGCGTGACGCATGAATTGTCAGTGGTGCATGTTTTGAAGCGAGCTCATTTAACTGTTGAACGATAGACTTAATTTCTTCGTCACTTGCGTCAAAACTGTCCTTTAACGTCATATGCGGTGTAATCAGTGCAAAATGCGGATCATAACGCTTGCGATACGTATTTGCCAAATCTTGTAGTTTTTTTGATGGAAACGCAACAATACCGTACTTCATAGTCCATTACCTCCCGAAAATAAACGATTTATCTATCTAAGTATATCAGAAATTGTATTACACGTAATTTGAATCGCCTAGAATTAATTGAAATTTTCAATTAATGCTCGTCTTAAATCAGGTTTCCAATATTTCCATGTGTGATTACCATCAAACTCATCATAAAATGTAGAAAATCCTTTACTAAGCATTAAATTGTGTAGCTGTCGATTAGGTGTTAAAAAGTCTTTGATCGTTTTATCCATTGTAACGACTTTGTTCTCATCTTTACCTATGATGTGATAGATTGAAATATCAGTAGGGTTTTTAAATTGCTCAACCGCTTTCAAGACGTCTTCATCCACATATGGTGATTGTAAAATAACCTTTCCGAAAATATTCGGATACTTTAACGCAGCCATTAAGGAAGCGGTTGCAGCCAGTGAATCACCAATGACTCCACGGCCCATGCCCATCTGATATGTTGCAAATTCACGGTCTAAATACGGAACAAGTTCATGTGCTAAAAAGCGTAAATAAGCTTCATGCTGTTCACCGCTTGGAATATATTTATGACGGCGATCTTTAATATCTTTATATGGCACAAATGCGATAATTAAATTTTCAATTTCATAGTCATCAATAAGTTCATCTGCAAGTCTTGTAATGCCACCTAATTGAAAGTAATCTTTGCCATCTGATGCGATTAAAATATTATATTTATATAGTGGAGAATAGTTTGCTGGTATGTAAATATATAAATCTAATGTTTCCTGTAATGCTTCACTATAAAACTTTAAATCTTGTACAGTACCCTTGTCCAACGATGACACTCCTTCATAATGATATGTAACAAAATTGTATCATATTACAAAAGTAAGGGTATAATAAGTTGTGATGTTTGACAGCTAGAAATTCACTAGCAATAAAATTTGAAATGAGGTTTAGTTATGCATGATAAAAGTATTCGTGTACATTCTGATGAAGTTGCTAAAGCTACCAAAGCTGCATTATTTCGTCGCGGTGTATCGCTAGAAGCCATTGCTGAAATTGTTTATGAAATGCAAAATCCTTATAATGATGGATTAACATTAGAACATTGTGTTCATTCTGTTGAGCGTGTACTGCGTAAGCGTGAAGTACAACATGCGGTTCTAGTTGGTATTGAATTAGATGAACTAGCAGAGAAAAAATTATTATCTGCCCCACTTCAACAAATTATTGAATCTGACGAAGGGCTATTTGGTGTTGATGAAACGATTGCACTAGGATCTGTTTTTACATACGGTAGCATCGCAGTAACAACTTTTGGTCACTTAGACAAACAAAAAATAGGCATTATTAAAAAACTTGATACAGAGCCTGGTCTTCATGTAAATACATTTTTAGATGATTTAGTTGCTAGTATCGCTGCCTCTGCTGCTTCACGAATCGCACACCGTATGCGTGATTTAGAAGAAGAAGGCGAAACATTTGCTGATATTGATCCTGAAGAACTTGGACCAAAGCCCAAACCCCATAGTGAAATTTAAGATTATATAAAGTGAAATGCTGTCTGCTAAGTACGTTAGAAAACTTAGCAGACAGTTTTCTTTTTAATAAAGAAGATATATTATGGTACTATTATTATAGTAAATGCTAAAAGGTTAAGAGGGAAAAGTTATATGAAAATGCAAGATATAAAAACACTAATTACTAGCGGAACGATAATTTTGGCTGTTGCGCTGTACATGATTTTTGGTAGACCACCAGCGGATGACAAAGAAACATCGACTTCCGATCAACAAGGTATTATTACTATCACCGATGTAGAAAAGAAGACAGGAAATGAACGATTTACTGTAGACTATATAAAAGCCTATGATGGCGATACGATTCAAGCGACAGTGGATGGCGAAAAACAAAAAATTCGTTTATTAATGGTAGATACTCCGGAAATGCATCATAAAAAAGATGGTAAACAGCCATATGCACAAGATGCAATGGATTACACAGTGAAGCTAATGGAAAATGCAAAAAAAATTGAAGCTGTGTATGACGTGGGGCCTGAAACAGATAAATATGACCGTTTGTTAGCATATGTGTTTGTAGACGATGTGCTGTTACAAGAATCTTTATTAAATGAAGGACTAGCAGCTGTACGCTTCATTCATAAACCAAATAATACATTTGAAGATGAATTCCGTGAAATTCAGCAAAAAGCTCAAGATATAAAATTAAATATTTGGTCGAACGATAAATACTTCCAAAAAGATGGATTCCATCCTGAAGTATTAAATTAAAGTAAAAGCGCTGTGGGATTATATCCCACAGCGCTTTTACATGGAAGCGAGCCATTCCACTGGGTGGCGGATCATATCTCAAGGAAATGGATTAATTCTTTGCCGAACAGATCATTCCAATGCAGGACGGACCAAACACAAGGAAATGAATCACTTCCACACGAGCAGGGGAAAACCAATTATTTTGTCGTGAAATATTCCTAAAATCGTTAATATCAACCCTACTTTTGAGGTTAAATCAATATATTTACAAATTGAGTACAATTTAGTTTAAGTTATTGACATTCATTGGTACCAGCAGGTATTCTTGGAAATGGACATGTTAATTGAGAATGTTTTTCGATTGTAACGAATTTCGTTTGTCGAAAAACAACAAGAATGTAATATGTTTAACTTACAATATTTTTTTGCAATAAATATTTTTAATTTTCATAATAAATAATGGAGAGTGCGGCACATGAAGAAAATAGTGATGTTGTTCATATTGGTTAGTATGATCACATTAAATGTAGTATTACCACAAGCATCAGCTCAACTTGCTGATGGTACACATTCTGTTAAGTATCAGGTGAATAAACCAGATAGTAATTCAGCGTCGATAGCGAATGATTACTTCGTAAAACCTGCAAAAGTAACCGTAAAAAATGGTGTAGCTACTGTACAAATTACATTGAAAAATAGCGCATGGATTACAAAATTCCAGCCACCAGGCGGTGCAACAATTATCAGCGAAGATAAAACCGCTGATACACGTGTTGTACAATTCACAGTTAAAGATTTATCAAAACCAGTTGTTACATCAATGAAAATTGATATCAATGATATTAATTACCACCACGAATATAGTGTTTCATTAATATTTGAAGCACCATCTACAAGTGTCGGAGCTACAACTAGCGAAAATGTAACTTCAAAAACGACTACAGATTCAGAAAGTCAAGTGTCTAATCCACAAACAAGTGATGCGACGCCTTATTTGTTCATCATTGCATTAGCGGGATCAGCATTTTTACTTTATAGAAATAAAATTCAAACTAAAACGGAGGATCAATAATGACTAAAAAACGTCAATCACGCGCAACGAAAATAGTACTTGCGTCATTACTAGCAGCATCTCTATCAATCCCATCATTCGCATCGGCTGATGTAGGTGGAACAATTAACGTGAATGGAACAGAGGCAACAACTCGTGCTGTAGAAGCTCAAGATGGTAAAACAGTAACATTCAAAACATTCAAACCAGGTACAGACGAAGCTGGTTACATGGATAAGTACTTTGCAGGAACTGGTTTACTGGTTGAAAAAGACGGTACATACACTGTGAAATTAACAGTACCAGCTACTTTTAGCAAAATGATTCCTGGCTTCCAAGTGAAGCAAGGAGATAAATATGTAGATGCAACAATCGAAGCACAAGCAGATGGCACAAGTGTTGTCTCATTCCCAGTAGATCCAACAGTGAAAACTGCAGCAAAGGTACACGTAGTAGTGGCTGCGGCTGGGATGGATAAATGGTATGACTTTGATTTCCAACCTGTAGTAGCTGAAGAAACGGTGACAGAAAACGAAGCAACTCCAACACCATCAGAGGAAGCTAAAGAAGAGAATACAGAAGTATCAGAAGAAGATGTAGAAGTAATGGAAGTAGGCGTGACAGTTTACAAAGATGGCACTAAAGAAGAGTCAATCATGAAAAATTACATCGACTCAACTGTCGCTGTGGCTGAAGCAGATGGCACATATGTTGTAGCAATGCTATTCCCTAAAGGTCAGTACATTCAATCATTTAAAGTAGCAGGTCAGGATGCGGAATTGGCGGAAGAAGATAAAGAAACAAACGAACGTATCTACACATTTGAAGTAGAAGATTTAACAGCATTAACAACTGCACAAATCCACATTATCGTAGATGAAGCGGGCGTTAAATACGATTCAAACCACACTGTACAATTCGGCTTTGATGTAGCAGAAGAAGAAAAAGACACTACAAATCCATTTAAAGATATTGACAATAATGAAAACAAAGAAGCAATTTTAAACTTACTTGCTTATGACATTATCAAAGCGCAAGATAAATTCAATCCAAACAGCAATCTTACTCGTGCACAATTCGCGTTGATGATTGCACGTACGTTAGAGCTAAAATCGACAACAGATGCTGGTTTCCAGGACGTAAAAGGCTTAGATGCCGAACGCATTAGTGCAATCAATGCACTTGCTGAATATGGCATCGTTGAAAAACGTGATAAATTTAATCCAAACGCAACATTAACACGTCAACAAGGAGCATTAATGATTTACCGTGCAATCGACGCTGTTACTGAAGAAGAATTAGAAGTTGATAGCTCATTACCTTACGCTGACGTAGCAACAATTGCTAACGATGAAGCAAAAAAAGCATTCTCATTATTATACAAGGCAGGTATTATGACTGGTGCTGTTGCAAAAGATGGTAAAACGTATATCAATGCAAACAAACCACTAACACGTGGACAAATGGCGAAATTGTTAAATAACTCTTTAGAATTCTTTTATGAAGAAGTAGAAGCAGAAGAAACTACAAAAGCAGAAGCAGCAGATGAAAAAGCAGTAGAACAAAACGCAAAATAAATACTAAAATAGCAACTTCCTCTCTCATTTAGATGAGAGAGGAAGTTACTGTTGTTTCTATAGAATTTGGAGGAAATCGCATGATGATCATGAATAGAAAAGCCTTTCTTTGGGTGATTGTTTGCATTATTTTTATGGCGCTTCCCTCAAGGTTTTTATGGACAAATGCTCATGCAGAAGAAGGATTGGCCATTGAAGATGGTAAGTATCAAGTTGAACTAAGTTTTCCATCACTTGAAGGTGAGCAACAAGACAGTTTTTTCAGTAAAGAGGCAACACTCTATGTGAAAAACGGACTCTATAAATTGTCCTTGCCGATGGTTTACCCAGATATCATCACGGATTTACAAATCATGCAACTAGAGAAACCTTTGCCTTTCATGCTCGATAAGAATGAAAATTTAGTTCAGTTTGATATGAATGATGTAACGCAGCAAATTACGATAAATGGTACAGGTATACTTCCATTCGAAGAGGAAGAAATTCATTTTACGGAGCAACTGTTGATAAAAATAGATTCACTCAAATTCCTAGAGGAAATACCACCATCCATTCCGGAAGAAGAACCTCCTGTAGAGCAGCCTGAAGAAAAGTGGTCATTGGACTATCAATTGTTAGTAGATGGAAAAATGGAACCGTCCATCATGAATACATATGTAAATCCTACTGCCAAAATCATTGAACAAGATGGCAAGTATTATGCACAACTAACAATTATAAAATCTTCTTGGATCACAAGTTTTACTGTAGAACAACAGGGGCAGCAGGTGGAACCTAAGTTAGTCTCGTTAGTTGATGATGTAAGAGTTGTTCAATTTGAAGTAAATGATTTTGAAAAGTTACAACGTATATGGGTAAAAGTTGATATACCTGAACTTGCTTACCACCACCAATACTTTGTAGATTTGCAATTCGACAAAGAACAGGTTGCCAAATTTTCAGAAAGCCTGTTGGTGCCAACAAATTCTGAACAGCCAACAAAAGAGGATACATCGAGTGTTCCAGAGCAAGTAATTGTAAGAAACCCCGCTAAAGATTTAACTGCTATTGAGGTAAGACCAGCTAGTTTATCTTCCAATACATCTACGACAAATATCTATAACGTTACACCTGAAGAAGATATGTTAGCGTTTGATCGTACGTTAGACGAAGAAAAGGAAGCGGTTACTGAAGAAGCACAGCAAGAAGAGTATACAGCAGCTACAACTGTTAAAAAGGGAATTACTGCCGAAACGGGGCAAAAGCTTGCTCAATTAGACAAATTAAAAATTATTTTACTCATTGTGATGTGTTTATTATCTGGTTTTATGCTCCTTCGAAGAATAAAAAATGTAAAACAAAAAACGATTGATTAGAAATAAGTGAGGGATTACGACATGCAAAAGAAGTGGAAAATAATTATGTTATTCATATCGCTTATGGCTATATTTGCAATAGCTGGTTGTAGCGGTGGGGGTGATAGTGAAAAAAAGGATGCATCATCTGTGAAAAAAGAAGCAACTGAAGAAAGTGAAAACCGAATTGTTGCGGGTACAGTCGTGATTGCTGAAATTTTAGATAAACTAGAAATAGATGCAATTGCCGTACCACAAACGGAAAAAAAATTACCTGAACGTTTTGATGGCCTTACATCTATCGGCAATGCAATGGAGCCTGATATGGAAATCGTCAAATCATTAAATCCAACAGATGTCTTATCCGTGTCAACACTAGAATATGATTTACAAGATAAATTCAAACAATTAAAAATCCCTGTGAACTTTTTAAATTTCCAAAGTGTTGATGCAATGCTTGAAGAAATTAAAACATTAGGTGAACGCTATGACCGTAATGCACAGGCAGAGGAACTAGTCGCAAGCTTACAAAAAAGTATCGATGCTGTACAAACAGTTGCAGCTAATAAAGAGGGACCACGTGTGTTAATTTTACTTGGAATTCCTGGTAGCTACTTAGTAGCGACGGAAAACTCTTATGCAGGTGATCTTGTGAAACGTGCCGGTGGTGTCAATGTTATGGAAGGGCAGGATGCCGAGTATTTATCTTCAAATACAGAATATCTACATAATAGTAATCCGGATATAATTTTACGATTATCACATGGGATGCCAGATGAAGTGGTAAAAATGTTCGACGAGGAATTTAAAACAAATGGTATTTGGAAACATTTCAGTGCTGTGAAAAATGGCAAAGTATATGATTTAGAAGAAGAATTATTTGGTACAACAGCTTCACTACAAGTACCACAAGCTTTAGGTCAACTTATGGAAATCTTCTATCGTTAATAGGAAGAAAAAATGACGCTCGTATAGTGAGGATAACCTTACTATACAGCGCTTTTCTTCTATTTAAGCATATAGCGAATTAAATCAATAAAGGAAGTCAGATATGACAAAAAAAATTGTGAGTTTTACGACTGTAATCGTACTATTGCTTGTGTCCATGATCTATTCGGCATCGACAGGCAGTATAACGATGGGCTTTTTTGAATTTATAGGTGCACTATTTGAAGAAGGTAATAGTCAGATGGAGGCAATACGAGATCTCCGCTTCCCACGTATACTTGTGGCGTTATTTGCTGGAGCTGCACTATCAGTATCCGGGGTATTGCTACAATCTGTAATGCGAAATCCACTTGCTGATGCAGGTGTCATTGGTATTTCATCAGGTGCTGCTTTTGTTCAGTTATTTATTATTTCATTTTTCCCTGCATTATTCTTTTTGACGCCAGTACTTGCATTTATGGGGGGAGCCTTTGCCTGTGCACTCGTTTTTGTACTATCCTGGAAATCAGGGTTAAGTCCACTGAAGTTAATATTAGTGGGGATTGCTATAAATGCGATGTTTACGGGTTTAACGGAGGCATTTATTAGTTTAGGTGGCTCACTAAATACATCTGCTTCAAGTGTTATCGGTTCGAATTTAACGATGCGTACATGGAGTGATGTCTCAACGATTGTGACATATGGTTCTGTGGGGCTGATCGCTGCCTTTGCGTTATACGGTTGGTGTAATTTGCTTGTGTTACAGGATAAAACGGCAAAAAGTTTGGGCTTTAATGTGGCACGTGCAAGATTAATCATTGCTGCTGTTGCAGTATTACTATCCGCAGTTTCAGTAGTAGTAGCCGGTGTCATTTCCTTCGTTGGCCTACTTGTGCCCCATATAGCACGTCGCTTAGTTGGCTATGATCATAAAGTGTTGATTCCTTTTACAGCATTAGCGGGTGCACTTTTAATTTTAGTGGCAGATACAATCGGTAGAACAATTGTCACACCACTAGAAATTCCAGCTTCGACAATAATGGCGATTATCGGTGGTCCTTTCTTAATATTCCTACTACGAAAAGAGTGATGAATTATGGAAATACATGATATTATCGTATCGCATGATAATACTCGAAATCATTTAGATGGTGTATCGACTGCGATTCAAAAGGGGAAGATTACGACAATTATTGGACCGAATGGCTGTGGGAAATCAACATTACTGAGTGTCATGTCGCGCAATAATATACCGAAATCGGGTAATGTTTCCTTAGAAAATAAAGATTTAATAGAATATAAGCCAAAGGAATTTGCAAAGAAATTAGCGATTGTTTATCAGCAAAATGATGTGCCTAAGGATATAACAATTGAAAAATTAGTCAGCTTTGGTCGTCTTCCACATAATACGATGTTAAAACGTAATCAAGATGAAGATGCAAAGGCGATTGACTGGGCACTTGCTTGTACAAATTTACTAGATAAGCGCCACAATGACTTAGAGGCTTTATCAGGGGGAGAACGCCAACGAGTATGGATTGCGATGGCACTTGCCCAGCAATCAGAAATACTGTGCTTAGATGAACCAACGACGTATTTAGATATTTATTATCAAATTGAGCTGCTAGAGCTTGTCAAAGCGTTAAATGAGGAGCATGGTTTAACAATTATCATGGTGTTGCATGATATTAACCAAGCAATTCGATATAGCGATCTAGTCATTATGATGAAAACTGGTCAGATTGTAGCTGAGGGAGCTCCGCGCGAGGTCATTACGAAGGAAGTTATTAAAGACGTGTATGGTGTCGATGCAATTTTCAATGAGGATGAACGGCTCGGCCTTTATATGGTGCCACTTGGTATATAAGAAGGTGAAAAGATGAAAAAGTGGACATCTAAGCTACTAACCTTAATATATTTAGCTGTGTTTTTGTATTCCGGTTTTGTACTTGTAAAGTATTTATATACGTATTATGAGGCGTCAAAATCATTAAAGGAAGTACAGGCAATTTATGAAACGACGCTAGAAACGCTTGAAAAAAAACCTGAAGTAGAGGGGGATTTGACGGAAGATTTACTAGCGAAGTATAGGATTCGTCCACAATTCGAGGACTTACAAGCAGTAAATGAACATATTGTTGGTTGGGTCTCGGTGGATGGCACGAAACTCAATAATCCAATATTACAAACTGATAATAATGATTTTTATTTGGATCATAATTTTAAAGGTGACTATAGCCGTGCTGGTAGTGTCTTTATGGATTATCGCAATGATGTAACGGATATGAGCCGAAACACCATCTTATATGGTCATGCGATGAAAAATGGCACTATGTTTGGTGACCTGAAAAGCTATTTGCAGCAGGACTACGCAGATAAACATAGCACAATATTTGTGGATACCGTGTATGAGGGCTATGATATTGAAGTATTCGCTGCCTATGAAACAACGATTGATTTTTATTATATTGAAACAGAATTTCAAACGGATGAGTCATTTCTAAAATTTATTGAAGAAGTAAAAGAAAGATCCGCCATTCAGACGGATGTTGAGATAGGGTTAGACGATAAAATCGTTACTCTTTCGACGTGCAAGGACTCGGTTATGAATGACGATAATCGCTTTGTTGTGCAAGGGAAATTAGTGAAGCGCTAAAAAAGAGGATCCTGCGATAGGGATACTTCTTTTTTTATTGTCAATTTCATCAAAAAAAAATTTACGAAATGACTTGACGTATCGAAATTATAAATGTATAGTAAGTTACATAACGTAAGTAATTACTTTTCGTAACTTAAATACAGTTTAAGTAACTGCCAATGTTTCGCTTCTTTTTCAAGAGGTAACATAAATAGTGTAGTTGCTTCATATTTTTACATATATCTCGAAATCGAGATAAAAACATTTCAATTGGAGGAATTAACAATGGCAAAATGGAATATCGATTTAGGACACTCTGCAATTAACTTTCAGGTAAAACATATGATGGTTTCAAAGGTAAAAGGTGTATTTGAATCTTACACAGCAGACATCGAAGCGACAGATCTTGCAGATTTATCAACTGCAAATATTAACTTCAATATTGACACTGCAAGCATTAATACTCGCAGTGATGATCGTGATAATCACTTGAAATCAGGAGATTTCTTTGATGCAGATGCATATCCAACAATTACATTTAAATCAACAAATGTTACGAAAAAATCTAGTGATGAGTATGCAGTTACTGGTGAGCTAACTATTAAAGGCATAACAAAATCAGTAACATTTGATACTGAATTTAATGGAAAAGGTACAAATCCATGGGGCCAAGAAGTATACGGCTTTGAAGCTGAAACAACAATTAATCGTGATGAATTCGGTTTAACTTGGAATGCAGCATTAGAAACAGGTGGCGTGCTTGTAGGGAAAGATATTAAAGTAATAGTTGAATTAGAAGTAAACCCTGCATGATGAACGAAAGATAGTTGAAAGGAGAAGCTACTTAGCTTCTCCTTTTTGATATCTATTTGCATATCTTTCTCCACCTCCGCATATAAAACATCATATAGTTTTTGGGGGCGAGAGAATGAATGTTCTAGTGACTGGTGGGTATGGTTTTATTGGTAGTGCGGTGGCACAACGTTTTTTTGATGAAGGCGCAAACATCTTTATTATTGATAATTTAAGCACTGGGCACTTACGAAATATTGAATTTCCACATAAATCTTATTTATTGAATGTGGAAGATGAAGTTTGTGAGCATTTCTTTAAGGAAGTAGCTTTTGATGTGGTCATCCATTGTGCTGCACAAACGAGTGTACAGCTATCAATTCAAGAGCCAATGAAGGATATTTTAACTAATATTGTAGGACTTAGTCAGATGCTTTATCTATCGTCTAAATATAAGGTGAAGCACTTTATATTTGCCTCATCAGCTGCAGTATATGGTGATAGTCATTATCCACCGCTTGAGGAAACGGATTATGGTGAGCCTGTTTCGATGTATGGCTTAAATAAAAGTATTGGCGAAACGTATTGTGAAAAATGGCGGCAAGACTATGGTCTGCAAACACTTATTTATAGATTTGCCAATGTGTATGGACCAAGACAGCCGATGAAAGGTGAGGCAGCTGTAATTCCAACTATGTTGAAAAGTAGCATTGAGGGACAACCTTTTACGATTTTTGGCGATGGTCAGCAAACAAGAGATTTTATTTATGTAGATGATGTAGCAGATGCAATTTTTGCGGGTGTTGAAGTAGGACTGCAAGGGGTCTTTAATGTATCGACAAATGAGGCGTGGTCAATTCAGCAAGTCATTTTACTATTACAACATTTAAATTATCCGTTAGAAATTCAATATGCACCTGCTCGCGAAGGTGATATTGAACATTCATTTTTATGTAATGATAAATTGGCAAAAGCTATTGCCTGGAGGCCCCAAGTATCATTTACTGATGGAATTCAACGAACGATTGCGGCCATGCAAAATGAGAAAATACTAGAGATTTAATATTCAGCAAGTAGGCATATTACAGTAGCGTAATATGTCTTTTTTGTGGTCTTAGTATTGTATAATAACTAATAAAGGGTAAAGGTGCAGTTGAACGGAGGTTATAACATGTTAGTAGATTTTAGAGTGAAAAACTGTCTAAGCTATAAGGAAGAAACGTTATTTTCGATGGTGGCTGGCAGTCGTATCCGAAAATTTAAAGATACACATACAATAAAAATCGAATCACTTCGCCTTGTTAAGAGCGCATTTGTTTTTGGACCAAACGGCAGTGGGAAATCTAATTTATTTTCGGCGATTAAAGTACTGCGTTCACTGCTGTTTAATTTTGAAAACTTGAACAGTGTGAAGAAATTACGATTACCTTATCAGCCTTTTAAACTGGGGGGTGATGGTGAATCTCCTTCTGAATTTGTGATTTCTTTAATGTTAGATGGTTCGTTATATGACTACGAAATACATTATAATGCTGAACAAGTACTTTATGAGCGTTTAACAAAAATAGATGATATGCAGGAAGAAAAACTATTTTTGCGTGAGTGGGATGCAAGTGTGCAAGACTATACCTACGAAACAGCACAATCAACGCATAAGGAACTCACAAAGTATACACGTAATAATACGGCATTACTATCGGTCTTAAATGTTTTCAATGATGCCGATGCAGCGAAGATTTTCGAGTGGTTTTCACATAAAATTTTATTCCTAGACGAGGCACATCGATTGTCCAGCCATCCGCTAATCCGTAAGTTAGAGGAAGAACCATTTAAACAAGAAGTCATAAAGCTATTAAAGATTGCAGATTTCTCGATTCAAGATGTAACCGCAAGACGCGTTGAGCGAATGGAGAAAAATACAGTTAGCTATGACTTTGACGGAGAAGATACTGTGATTCAAGAGGTCGATATCGATTTACATTATTTATCGTTTGATAATGAGGGCACACCACTTGGTACAGAAACGATTAACTGGACGATGGATTCTAAGGGTACAGTACGCATGCTGCATTTAGCGTGTGTCATGGTGGATGCATATAATAAGGGGAAGACGATATTTATTGATGAATTTGATACAGCTTTCCACGTTTCTATTTGTGAATTTTTAATGGCAATTATGAATAGTAGACGAAATGAGTGCAATCAATTCATTGTAACAAGTCATGAAATTGATTTACTTGATCAGCCGCTACGCTCGGATCAAATTTGGTTTGTGAATAAAAGCTTTAAAAATGAATCTGAATTGTACTCTCTTTTTGATTTTGCTGAATTACAAAATAAACGTGGGGATATATCCTATGCAAAGCGTTATTTGAAGGGCGAATTTGGTGCGACACCAGTCATTAATGAATATTTGTCGAGCGAATATTTAGGTGAAGCGGAGGTACATGAGTAGTGAGAGTACGTCAAAAAGGAAATTTACCATTACGTAAAACGATATTAATTTATTGTGAGGGTGAAACGGAGCGCATTTATTTTGAGCAAATGAAACTATTAAAGCGCTCCAAAATGGTCAGTGTGAAAATCAAAAACGTGAAACGCTCTGCGATTAAACTAGCGCAACACGCGTATCGGGATTCTAGCTACCAACCTTTCGATGAAGTGTGGATTGTGTTTGATAAGGATGATCTAACAGAAAAGCAATTAGAGGAAGTAAATGTTTTTTGTGAGGAAAAAGACATTAAAATTGCCTATACGAATGAAGCATTTGAGCTATGGCTCTTATTACATTTTGAAGCAATAGAAGTGTCTGAGCCATATCCACGTGCGGTGCTCAACAATAAAATGGAAAAGCACCTTGGTGTAGCGCGCTACTTCCGCCATAAGGGAGACGTGGAGCTCATTTCTCCAATTGCTTTACGTCATGAAGTAGCCATAAAGAACTGTAAGGAAATGATGGCACTCCGCAATACAGATAGTCGGGAAAACCCATATTGTAATGTGCATGAAATGATTCAATACATATTTTAACGGTTGTCTAAAAACAACGAAAAAACCTTGAAAGGCATATCGCCAATCAAGGTTTTTCTAATGTTAAGGAAATTATAGATTATTTCATTGTGGATAACCTAGGGCATAGTTGTTGTCTAGGCTAAAGCGCTACATCCTCGAGGTTGCTTCGGGCTCGCAAGCAGCTGTCGGATGTAAACGAGCGCTTTAGCGCATTTGTCTTTTTTATTTAATGTTGCATCATTTGTGATTTGGCATTTGGATCTTTCTTATTTAAGAAGAAGACAAGTATCCAACCAATTACTGCCATACCAGTCGCGATGACGAACGTTGCAGCGTAGCCTGAGATAAGTGCGTCAGAGGCAATTGTACTTTGCATTGTTGCAGCATCTAAGCCACTGTAATTTCCCATATCTGGTGTAAAGTTTTTGGCAGTTTGCGACATAATCGTAATTAAAATAGCCGTACCAATTGAAGCACTTACTTGCTGCATCGTATTAGCCATTGCAGAACCGTGAGCATTCAATGTTTGTGGTAGCTGATTTAAGGCATGCGTCATAATCGGCATCATTCCTAATGAAAGACCAAACATACGAATAGCATACATTGTTGTTAGCATAGTCATTGATGAATCAGCAGAAAGTGTCGTAAAGTAGAATGTTGTGAAAATAACGATAAGCATTCCTGGGATAGCCATTTTACGAGCGCCAAGTTTATCAAATAAAATACCTGATACAGGCGACATGATCCCCATTACAATGGCTCCTGGCAATAGCATTAAACCAGAATCAATGGCAGATAGACCACGAGCAGTTTGCACATACATCGGTAACAATGTTTCAGCACTGATCATAGCGATGATTACGAATGCACTAATAATAACACCTAATGTGAAGTCCTTATTTTTAAATACGCGGAATTCTAATAAAGGTGTTTCGAGACGAAGCTGTCTCCAAGTAAATAACGCTAAAATAATAAAGCCACCAATAATACAAGTTAGCACGAGTGTATCTGTCCATCCACGCGATGCACCAGAGCTAAATCCGTATAATAATCCACCGAAACCAAATGAAGACATTAAAATAGATAAAACATCAACCTTTGGATTTGTGCGTTCTGTGACATTAGAAATAAAGAAAATCGATAAAATTAGTGTTAAAATCGCAATTGGCAGTACAGCATAAAACAGCATACGCCAATTAAAATATTCTACCAAGTAACCTGATAATGTTGGCCCAATGGCAGGAGCAAAGGAAATAACAAGTCCCATCATCCCCATTGCTGCCCCGCGCTTATCGATCGGGAACATGGTTAAAAGAACAGTCATCATCAGTGGCATCATGACACCAGAACCCATTGCTTGCACAATACGAGCAACTAAAAGTAGTGTGAAAGAGTCAGAAAACGCCGCCACAGCTGTACCGAATGTAAAGACGGCAATCGCTGCAATGAAAATTTGACGGGTTGTAAATTTCCCGATGATAAAGGCTGAAATTGGAATCATTATTCCGTTTGTTAGTAAGAACGCAGTTGTCAGCCATTGTACCTGCGTTTCATTTATTGAAAAGTGAACCATAATTTCAGGTAATGCCGTTGCAAGTAGCGTTTCATTTAATAATGAAAAGAACGCACCGAACAGCATAACCATCAGCATGGGCCCTTTTTTAACATGTTTAAATGGATCGTTCAAAGTCATTTTATTTCTCCTTGTCTAAATCGTTGTTCATATAATATTCTACTTACTAGATTGAGCCGCCCAAATTTTTTATTTGGAGGTTTTTGATGTTAATCATCATATTAGCGTAATTATTATGGTTGCATGCTAAATTAACCTCCACTTTATATTGGGTGGATTTGATAAAACGTATTGTTTGTTTCTCTAGGTAGATTGATAATATATCATTTTTTTCTTCATAATTCATAAATAAAGCATTCAATATTTTTTTATCTTCTATTGTTAGTTCTCCATAGATTATTACTTCAGAGATACTACTAATTTCATTATCTAGACTGTTAGGTACCATATACTTTTTCATATACTTTTTTGTTTTTTCATCATCTAATTGTTGAAGGAAGAATTGAAAAGGTACACCTTGGAATTCAGGTAAATATAAATTACGCCAAGGCATCTTCTTTTTTAGAAGATTGAAAAACCAACGGAATTCCAATGGTTTTGGGGGAGCTACATGTATATTCTGTTGAAGTAGTTTTTGGTAGGATTCTTCTATGTCATCCACTTCTAAACAAAAACCAATCAGACCTCTATGCCCATCAAGATACTTCAACGTCCAATCTTTTAACCAACCGCCACCGTCATTCGTTTTAATGCTCACAAACTCAAAATATTCATTTCCAATCCATATATTTGAAACCTTAAATCCTTTTGTACCTTTCCCCTTTTTAGGGTTATAAGGTAAACCTGCGGAATGGATTTGTTCAATGATGTTGTGATCTTCCTGAACGCAATTATCTACATTTACAACTAAATGATCAATTTTCAAGGAATTCCCTCACTTTAGTTAAAGACGTATTTGTTCCTATACCAGAAAAACAAGTAATAACATCTGTAGTAACTCGGGACTTATTTATAAAATAGTGGTTTTAAGAAATGAAAGTATTCCTCTATCTCTACTGTGCATTGGTCAATTAAAGTATTAAAGCTATCAATATCATGAATGGATTCTTTTAATTGTTGGTCATAACGATTAGAAATTCCATCTAAAACCCATTTGATAGTATCCAGTGCGTATTTCGTGTCTATTTCTTCTTTGAAAAATGAATAATCAATATCAGTTAAAAATTTGTCATAATTATTCTCTTCTTTAAGGGATTGTATTTTTTCGAGCTCCGTGGTTACTTCGGGGCTTTTTTCGATAAGTACTCTATTCATGAAGTGAAAGAATGCTGGATTTTGTTGAACTAGATTCATTTTCATTGAGATTAGTTGCTTATAGCGTTCAAAAACATCTGGGTCAGCCAATTTTAAATCCGCAAAGATTGCTTCAGATAACTTATCCAATACATATTCATATAAAAATAGATATAAACTTTTTTTGTTCCCAAAATAACGAAATAGGATCCCTTTTGAAATACCGGCTTCCTTAACAATTTTGTTTGTTGAGGCAGTTTCGTAAGGATGCTTAGAAAATTCATTTAATGCTGCATTAATAATATTACGTTGTTTTTCTTCGCTTACTTTTATAAATGATGGATGCAAAAGGCACCCCCTTTCATCGTGATTGACCAACTTGGTCATTTTATCAAACGTTGACTCGCCTGGTCAATATTTTTATTTTCAACATTCTCTAAGTATGTTTCTATACTAAGAACATATATTGTGTATTGAGTATATGAGCAGTGAACATTTCTAAGTAATGAAAGGGGATTTCGTGGACAAATCTTGGTCTAACCCAGGGAAAGATTCAGATGGAAATGCAAAGGATCAACAACTCGAACAATTTCGCGTAAATAATGATGGGAAAAAGATGACGACAAATCAAGATGTGAAAATTTCAAATGATGAGGAGTCGTTAAAGGCTGGAGTAAGAGGCCCGACACTAATGGAGGATTTTCATTTTAGAGAGAAAATTACGCATTTTGATCATGAACGGATTCCAGAACGGGTGGTTCATGCAAGGGGATATGCGGCTCATGGGGAATTTGTTTTGTATGAATCGATGCAAGAATATACAAGGGCAGGATTTTTACAAAAAGTAGGGTCAAAAACGCCTGTCTTTTTAAGGTTTTCTAATGTCGTTGGAAGTCTCGGTTCGGTGGATACAGCGCGAGATGTGCGTGGGTTTGCTGTGAAATTTTATACGGAGGAAGGTAATTATGATTTAGTGGGCAACAATATTCCGGTGTTTTTCATCCAAGATGCAATCAAGTTTCCAGATCTAATCCATGCTGCGAAGCCAGAGCCTAATAATGAGATGCCACAAGCAGCTACTGCACATGATACATTTTGGGATTTTATTGCGAATAATCAGGAAAGCGCTCATATGGTGATGTGGTTGATGTCGGATCGGGCTATTCCAAAAAATTATCGAATGATTGAAGGTTTTGGTGTCCATACTTTCCGGTTCGTAAATGACAAGGGTAAATCGAGATTCGTAAAGTTTCACTGGAAACCTGTATTAGGTGTGCATTCACTCGTTTGGGATGAAGCACAAATTATTGCAGGGAAAGATACTGATTTTCAACGACGTGATTTATGGGAATCTATCGAAATTGGTGATTTTCCAGAGTATGAGCTTGGAATACAAATGATTGAGCAGGAAGAGGAATTTAGATTTGATTTTGATATTTTGGATGCAACGAAAATTTGGCCTGAGGAAATCGTACCTGTGAAAATTATAGGTAAGATGACATTGAATCGTAATGTGGATAATGTTTTTGCAGAAACCGAACAAGTGGCTTTCCATCCTGGTAATGTAGTACCGGGCATTGATTTTACAAATGACCCACTGTTACAAGGTCGTTTATTTTCTTATTTAGATACACAGCTTATTCGTTTGGGTGGTCCGAATTTTGCTGAAATTCCGATTAACCGTCCAGTATGTCCAATCCATAATAATCAGCGCAATGGCTTTAGCCGGCAAACGATTAATGTAGGGCGAGTAAGTTATCATAAAAACTCACTTGCGAATAATACACCTTCGACATCCACTGCAGCTGAAGGTGGATTTGTTCATTATGAGGAAAAAGTGGAAGGGCGTATTACGAGAGCACGAAGCAAATCCTTTGATGATCATTTCTCACAAGCAAGGCTTTTTTGGAACAGTATGTCACCACCTGAAAAACAACATATTATCAATGCCTTTAGTTTCGAGGTAGGAAAGGTGAAAAGTCAATCTGTACGACAACAAGTTGTGAATATGTTTGTCCGTGTAGATAAAGAAATGGCTACCATTATTGCGAGTAATGTAGGGGTCAATCAACCTATTGGTGAGCAATCCAATGTTACGTCTTCTTCTCCTGCACTGAGTCAAGCCAATACCATTAAATTGCCGCAAACACTTAAAGTTGGTGTACTTATCGGTGATGGATTCGATGCGGCAGAAGTAAATAATGTTTTAAAGACACTAACAAAATATGGTGTTAGATATAATATAATTGCTGAGAAATTGGGTGCTATTAAGAGCAAGGAGGGCTTCCAATTAATAGCGACAGAAACTTATTTAACAACCGACTCGGTGCTGTTCGATTCCTTATACATCGTCGGTGTTAGGGCAGACAATCAAGCAAAATTCAATCAAGATATGGTGCTTTTTATCAATCAAGCATTTCGACATTATAAGCCGATTGGAGTAGCCACAACTGGTTTGCCATTTTTCAATGCATCCAGTGCAAAAACTGGCCCTGGCATCGTAGTCGACACGGGCAATGCTGACTTTGGGAAGAAATTTGTTGATGCCATTGCAAAGCAACGTTTTTGGGATAGAAATATCTATTAACAGTATAAGTTAAACGAGGTGGCTTAGAGGGAACTTTAAGCTACTTCGTTTTTTTCTTATACAAGCATACGAAGATAAGGAGTTTTTCCCAATAAGTCTATTAGTTACGATTACTTTCCTATATACTTAAAGGTATATATTTCTTGGAAAGGGAAAATAAACATGTGCTATTTTAAGAAAGTTTTATTCTCGATGTTGCTACTCTGTTTGATTATAGTTGTTACTGATGAAACGATTGCTGCAGAGCCGACGAAATTTTATGAATATAGTAATGCGAAAGGAATCACGGTCATTAACTATCATTCATTTGGGGACTATAAGGAAATTGCCAATATTAATATTACAAAAAAACTGTTTCGTGAGCAGCTAATGATGATAAAGGACAATGGCTATACGGTGATTTCAGAGCCACAACTAATCGCCTACTTACAAGGGCATGGTCGTATCCCTGAAAAATCAGTATTTCTGACAATAGATGATGGATATGAGAGTGTTTATACGATTGCATATCCGATTTTAAAAGAGATGGGGATGCAGGCGACATTGTTTGTGATTGTGAAGGATATGGAAATGGGTTCGAGAAAAGGTGTGCCTATGTTGAATTGGCTACAGCTAAAAGAAATGTCTGATTCAAATGTGATTAATGTAGGAAGCCATACATATGATTTACATTGGAGAGGCAATAATGATTCTCCAAAATATGAAGCTATGATTCTCAATCAAACAAAAGATGGACAACCGCTGACGAATGAAGTACGTCAACAATTAATTTTTGAGGATGTTACAAAAGCTCATAAGTTAATTGAACAAAATATAGGTGAGAAAACAACCTCCTTCGCA
Source organism: Lysinibacillus sp. NPDC097287 (assembly GCF_044761695.1). Classification (NCBI taxonomy): domain Bacteria; kingdom Bacillati; phylum Bacillota; class Bacilli; order Caryophanales; family Bacillaceae; genus Lysinibacillus; species Lysinibacillus sp. NPDC097287. The sequence continues at coordinate 109,136 of NZ_JBIWCX010000003.1, read as the reverse complement.
TATCCATACGGTGCATATGATACGTTTGCCGAGCGAGCAATTAAACAAGCAGGTTATTTAATCGATTACTCTACTACGAGTGGTTATAATTTGTTTGGAAGTGGCACAGTTCATATTAAACGTATCGATTCGAGTAATCTAGTAAGTGTTGAAGAATTGAAAAAAAAGTTGGAAAAACAGCAAAAGCAAGCGGAGCAACAATATAAAAATCGAGATATTCAGGTAGAAGCTCATATTTCATCAACAAATATTTCAATCAGTGCATGGCTTAAAAGCGATCTGAATGCTAAAGCGCTGCAAGCAAAAGAAGCACGTTTTGAATTATATAAAACGGTAAATGGTAAGCGCCAACTACAACGGAATTTCGGGAGCTATCTTGTAACAGCAAGTGCGGGTTCGCGCATGATGAAGACAGAGGAAAATACAACAAATTACGAGGCTGGTAGTTACTCAATCAAAACTATTATCGTAAAGCAAGATGGAAGTAAAGAGGTATTCTGGCTGAATTTTAGCAAATAAGTAAGAGGGGACACGTCGATGGCGTGTCCCTTTTCCAACATTGTTGAAAACAATTACGTCAATAAATTATATATGAACCTTATTAGAGTTTGTTCAAGGGACCCGTTGATTTCCGTTACAGGCGGACGCGTTACAGAGGGCGAGCCTTGAGCCGCTTCGTTGACTCCTGTCGCTTCGCTTTCGTCGCAAAACACAGTCTCGCTACGCTCCGGCAGGGTCTCAAGTTGCTCGCTGTTCCCCTAGGAGTCGCCGCCTTCCACTCCAATCAACTAGATTGTTTTCTTTACGAGATAGTAAATGAGCCAATCAAATTTTATGAATAGATAATTATAAGTGACAGATCTTATTCAGAGATTTAAGTAGCATCTTCTTTTTTAGAAAAATCCACGCTACTTCTGCAGGAAAGAGCGTGGATTTTTATTTTAGCCTACATAGTTAAGAACGATATATTCACACAATTTCTATGGACAAAATCCTTTATCAACAAAATGAAAAGGGAGTAGTCCATGGCGTGTGCCTTTTTTACGGAAGTAAGGTGGATATCGATATATTGCAAAATAGGGTGGATAAATTGGGAATGTTGGGTGATATATACTGAAATATTTCTGCTAAACGAAAATGGATAGATGATAAAACTAAGAAAATATTCCTACCATTGCATTCAATTTTTGTAAATGATAAGGTGATATGTGAGGTGAATTTTTTGGAAAACTTTGATTTAGCAGTTATTGGCGCAGGTCCAGGAGGATATGTAGCAGCCATCCATGCAGCGAAAAGTGGTATGAAAGTAGCGTTAGTGGAGCGCGGAAAAGTGGGAGGTGCTTGCTATAATGTAGGCTGTATCCCGTCTAAAATCTTATTGGAGCATAGTAAGCTAGTGCAAGAAATTGAGCGTGGCAATAACTGGGGCATCGAGACGCCAACTGTAAACATTAATTTCCCACGTCTAATGCAGCGAAAAGACACTGTGATTGCCGAATTACTAGCAAACATTGAAGGATTTATTGCCAGCAATCATATTGTATTTTATCGCGGGGAAGCGTCAGTTGCACAGGATCTAACCGTTAGTGTAGGAACAGAAATTTTTACAGCTAAAGATATCATTTTAGCGACAGGTAGCAAACCATTTGTACCGCCATTTAAAGGTTTAGAAACGTCCACATATTACACAACCGATACATTTTTTGATATGACGGAGTTACCAAAGCAATTAACGATTATTGGTGGTGGTGTAATTGCAGTAGAAATGGCATTTAGCTTAGCGCCACTTGGCACAAAGGTAACAATGCTTAATCATAGTCTAGATATTTTACAAACAGAAGAGCCAGATGCTCGTCCAATTATTCGTGAAAAAATGACGAAACTGGGTATTGAGCTTATAACGGACTTCAAATTTGAGCATTTCAATGGGACCGAAATACATACGTCTAAAGGTGTTTATACATACGAAAACTTATTATTTGCGACTGGTCGTCGTCCAAATACCGAAATTGCTGAAAGACTTGAGTTAAATTTTGATGGTCGTTTAATTGCTGTAAATGAGCATTTAGAAACGAGCCAACCTCATATTTATGCGATTGGTGATCTAATTGGTGGCTATCAACTAGCGCACGCAGCAAGTGCAGAAGGGATTCATGTGGTTGAGCATATTTTAGGACAGGCACCAGCAACGGTCGATCAAAATTCGATTCCTCGCTGTGTATACACGCATCCTGAAATAGCGACATTTGGCTTGTTAGAAAGTCAAATCAATGAAGCCTATACGGTGACGAAATTACCAATTCGAACAAACCCAAAAGCTTTAATGGAAGGAAATACGGAAGGCTTTGTCAAGTTAATGGCAACAAAAGGGGATGGACGTATATTAGGTGCTTGTGTAGTTGGTGATGGGGCAACCGAAATATTAAATACAATCTTGGCTACGAAAAATGCAGGAGGAACTGCGGCTACATTGGCACAAATGATTTTACCGCATCCGACTATATCAGAGCATATTGGTGATGCAGCAAAAGCAGTATTTGGCAAGGCGATTCATCTATAAATGTAAAAAATCACAGTTCGTTAAATTGAACTGTGATTTTTTATGCTATAAACTAGACTGCTCGGAAATTTTAACAAGGCATATTTGAAAAAACGATGAATTTTCTACCCGACTTACCTATAAATAAGTGCAATAAAATCGTATTTTTCGATTGAATTAACGCTTAATTACAATAATGTTGCTTGCAGTTTTAAGAAATCTTTACTTACTTGATTTCTTTTCTATAATCGTAGGTTTCGTGTGGGAGTTCCAATGTGACAGTGTTGATTTTAACGGTATCATCGTCAATCCATTCTATTCTTGCAGTACTCTCTTTATATTGCCAGTAGATTTTTTTAGGCCGTTTATTTTCTTTATTAAAAACTAATTCCCCTAAAACAGTATAGGAAGTTGTAGCTCCGCTATCAGATAGATATGCATTGATTGTATAGGTTCCGTCTGGAGAAGTAGATTCGCCAATTAAATTTTGTTTGAACCTGCTCGTATCATAAAAAATCCAATATACACCATAGCCAATCAGCCCAATAAACAATAATCCCCAAACAACAAACATTAAAAGAACTTTTTTATAAATTTTTCTCGTCTCTTTTTTAGTATCAGCACCAAAATCCATTTGATTTCCCCCAATAAGATGAAAGTATCAGTATTATGTCAAGGTATTACAAAAATTGTTTTTTAAGATGAAAAATAGTAATTCTAGTAATGCAACGTTCTCGATAAGGAAAAAGTTTCTAGTTTGTTGTGAATAGAATTTTTCAGGTAATTTATGAGTGATAAAACAAAAGAATTGAGGTATGAAGATAGCTGAAGAGCTCGATGGCCGCTGAAAAAAAGCAATGAGTGCTGAAATCTGCTCGATGGCCGCTGAAAAAAAGCAATGAGTGCTGAAATCTGCTCGGTGACCGCTGAAAAAAAGTAGCGAGTGCTGAAATCCCCCCAGTGACCGCTGAAAAAAGCAATGTGTGCTAAAACCTCCCAACTCACTTACGTCTATCAACCGTACAACAAAGGTTGTTTTTGAATACACAGTCTGGAATTCTCTGCAAATAAGCCGATATAAATTATGATACGAGATCGTTCGGAGGAGATAATATGTCCATTTTAGATAGTTTGAAGCGCGTGAAAAAAGAGTTATTAGATCAAAAACATCCATTTGCACAAGAGGATACGCAGTTTCGACAGACATATGCAATCGGTTATGCTTTACTGTTATGTGTTAAGGGCTATCCAAGTGAGATGGCTAAAGATGATTTTAAAAAGCTAGTGGCGTTATTAGATTTGCCTATGGACTTTAAAAAGCAGGCAATTCAAGTTGCACTACAAGCAGAAGATGAAACAATACATAAATTATTGCAGGTTTTAAGTAAACCGATTCATAAATATTTCTTTATGCTGGACTTGTATAGCCAAGCACAAAAGGATCATAAAATTACGGAAAAAGAGCAGGAGATGCTTGTACTATTTGAAGAGCTTTTGCAATTAAATTATGCAGAAATCCATTTTATTCGTGGATTCCGATTAGCCATGCTACGTAACGATGTAGAGGTGGGTTTAAAAGTTGTACAAGCTGCACTAGAGCAAAATGTGGAAGTGCCATTAACATCACTCAGCTACTTCCTGCCGAATTTTGTATACCAAGATCGTATGGCACAAATGACATTGCTAACGGGGCAAAAACGTAAACTTAATTATGCGACAGTCTTTACGGGCGATGTTATTGTTAGTAAGGGAGCAGAACTTGATTTAAATGGTATGGAGGTTACATTTGCAAATAATGCATCGATTATCGTCGATGGAGGTACATTAAAAGCAGATGGTGCAAGATTTATGGCGTCAATGGATGCAAATAAGACAATGCTATCATTACGTAATATTTCTCAATTGAAAATAGAAAATGCTCATTTCTTTGGTGCTAATATTGTGCGTGCAGTGGAGATGAATAATGCACATGTTGAAATGGATAGTTGTTCTTTTGAAAAATGCTTCGATGAGGAACGCGGTGGTGCTGTCTATTTTACCAATAGCGAAAGCTTTATTTTACGCAATTGTATATTTGAACATAATTCATCACTTGGTAAAGGTGGTAGTATGTATATTGCTGGAACAGAGGCGGCACATATGAAATCCCGCAATTTCTTTGGCTTTATTTCTGGTGGTAAGGTGAAGAAAGTAAAGTTAATTATGGAAGGCTGCAGTTTTAAAGAGAGTCGCTCGCAAATGAGTGGCGCACTACACATGTATGATGCTGAAATTATGTTAAAAGATACAAGTTTCGAAGCATGTACATCCCAAGCAGGAGGTGCGGCAGTAGATACACTAAACTGTAAATTTGAAGGTAGTGGTAATACATTTACTAAATGTAAAGCGGCTATTAATGCTGCAGTTGTCGTTTTAGGGGGTGCCAAACTTGAAAATGAAACAAGCTTTGGCAAATTTGAAACATGTGAGCCCAAAAATATATTGTATAAATAAACAACGAAAGCGCATCATAGGAATCATTTCCTACGATGCGCTATATTTAATTTAATTCATGTGGTTCAATCGCTTTTTGATCTTCTGAATGTGCTACTGACAGATATAAGAAAGCCTCGTCCTGTAATAGATGCAACTTATCTTCATTAATTCCGTGAGCTAGGTCGCCTGAAAAAATGGATTCCCACCAAGTTTCTGTCATCATCATAAATAATTCCCCCATTCGATTGTATTTATGTAGTTGCACATTTCCCTTGAAGTAAATCGTGTAAACCTTTCGAGAATAACGAATCGTGTTTAGTTATCACCACCATGTCCAAAAAGAGGTTTTTTGCATGTCATGTTGAATCTTATAGACAAAGATAGTTTGTTTCAAAAGTTAAATTTTATGTATGACATTATAAAAAAAGAGGTGTTTATTTATGAATTTTACTCCACAAGACGTAGAAAATATGATTGCACAACAACGTCAATTTTATTTTTCGCGTGCTACAAAAGACGTTAATTTTCGTAAAGAGCAATTATTAAAATTAAAAACGACCATTTTGAAATATGAAAAAGAGGTTCTGGATGCTCTGCATTTAGATTTACGCAAAAGTGAATTTGAAGCATATGCGACAGAGGTAGGTATCGTTCTCGATAGCATTTCTTATATGGTGAAGCATGTAGAAGAGTGGATGAAGCCTGAAGCGGTGAAGACACCGATTCATTTGCAGATGGGGAAAAGCTTTATTGTACGTGAACCATATGGTGTAACACTGATTATCGGTCCTTTTAATTATCCGTTCCAACTTGTGATGGAGCCACTGATTGGAGCAATTGTTGGTGGCAATACAGCCATTGTAAAGCCATCAGAAATTTCAGTTCATACTGCTGCGATTGTGAGGAAAATTATCGAAGAAACATTTGATGCCTCTTTCGTACGTGTTGTGGAAGGCGAAAAAGAAGAGGTTACAGCACTTATACATGCATCGTTTGATTATATATTCTTTACGGGAAGTGTAGCTGTAGGGAAAGTGGTCGCGCGTGCAGCAGCAGAGCGTTTAACGCCGATTGCGCTTGAACTTGGTGGAAAAAGCCCAGCAATCGTTGACCAAACAGCGAACCTAGAAGTAGCGGCTAAGCGATTGTCTTGGGGTAAATTCACAAATACAGGGCAAACATGTGTTGCACCTGATTATATACTTGTACATAAAGATGTGTATGAGCCATTTGTGAAAATATTAAAAGATACAATTCGATCGTTTTACGGAAGAAATGCGTTGAAAAGTCCTGATTACGGTCGCATTATTAATGTAAGACAATTTGATCGATTACAGAAAATCTTAGTGGAAGAGCGTGATTCGATTACGTATGGAGGTCGCACGGATCGCGATGATTTGTATATTGAGCCAACAGTGATTGAGCATGCTAATTGGACAAGTCCATCCATGCAGGATGAACTGTTTGGTCCAATATTACCTATTATGATGTATGATGATTTGCGTATTGCTATCCATCAAATTCGTCAATTACCGAAGCCGTTAGCCGCGTATTTCTTCTCAGAACACGAAAAGGCGATTAACTACTTTTTAGAAGAATTACCGTTTGGTGGCGGATGCATTAATGATACAGTTACACATGTAGGGAATATGCACTTGCCATTTGGTGGTGTAGGGCCATCAGGGACAAAAGCTTATCATGGCAAGGCAAGCTTTGAAAATTTCACACATGCTAAATCAATACTAAAAAAATCATCGAAATTAGAGACGAATGTATTATTCCCTCCGTATAAACAAAAAGTAAAGTTAATCCGTACCATTATGAAATAAGGAAAAAGGCTATCTCCGCTATTACTTGGCGGAGACAGCCTTTTTAGATAGAAGGTAATTTAATATTGATGGTTGTACCATTTTCTAATTTACTTTCGATTTCAATGGTGCCTCCATGGTCTTGAATAATTTTATTGGTAATAAGCATACCTAGACCTGTACCTGTTGCCTTTGTTGTATAAAAAGGCTCAAAAATACGTTCTAAAAGATTTTCGGACATACCAATACCATTATCAGAAATAGCAATATGAATGGTATTAGGCATGACATTATTAATTGAAAAACAGATTTTCCCCTCTACATCATGCATATCAATTGCTTCAATGGCATTTTTAATAATATTTATAAATACTTGTTTTAGTTGATTTTCATTGGCAAGGACCATATTTTGTACACTGTTCACACTTAGCGAGAATGTAATGCCTCGATTTAAAAATTCTAAGTGAAAGAAATTACTGACATTGTTTATCGTTTCAGCAATGGAGACTGCTTTTAGCTGATTGGCTTGTGGTTTCGAAAGTACTAAAAATTCACTGATAATTAAATTAATGCGTTCAATTTCCGATTGAATAATTTCTGTATAGGAATGATACGGAGATTCTTTATCGCTATTCATCATCTGTACGAAACCAGAAATAACGGTTAGCGGATTACGAATTTCATGAGCCACACCAGCTGCAATTTCCCCAGCTAATTTCAGTTTTTCAGATTGCAGTATCAGCTGTTTATTTTCTTTCTCATGTGTGATGTCACGGGATATAACTGATGTTGCAATCATCTTTCCATCCAAATCATAAATAGGTGATAAAGAAATTGCGGCGTCAAATACGGTACCATCTTTTCGCATATCTTTAGTTTCTAGCATCTTAACGCTCTTACCTTCTAATAAATCATGATAACGGTTTTCCGCATCAATGCTATTTTCGGGGGGGACCACAGGGATTACTTTACCGATACATTCAGATCGTTTCCACCCGTAAACCTCCTCAAAGGCTGGATTTATGTCAATAATTCGGTTATCCAGACTAAGTACAGCAATGCTATCGTTTGCATGTTCAAAAAACAAGTGTAGATATGCTTCTTGTGATAATAGTTCCTGTTGTTTTTGTAAATTCGTTTGATCGAGTTTGTGCCAAAAACGCTTCATGTTGTGTGTTTGAATCCAGCAAATCGTCGTTAGAAGCAGGACGACAAAAATAAAGGCATGTAAAAACTGTTTTTCGATCATGGATTCAGAAAGAACTTGATGATGATTAATGATGAAAATAATTTCAATTAAAGTGACGATACTAAAGATGGCGTTAATTTTCAGTGAGCGATAAATAGAAATTAATAATAGATAAAAGATAAAACACAATAAATTAATTACAGAAACTGAAAAAATATTTATAAAGAAGATGGTTAGATTTCCGCAAATCATAATAATCCATTGCATGATAATTGGATTTACTTTTAGTATTTTTCCAATAATAAGTGGAATTAATAATAGGAGTAGTGCCGCTAGTAAAACATAAAAGTTACCATTTAAACCGAGCATAGCTAGAAAGCATTGTATAAGTATTGCGGTCATTGAAAAAATAAAAATAATTTCATTGCGCATTCGTAATAAGTCAATTTGTAGCAATTTTTACACCTCAAATTACCATAGTTACAAATATGATACATCATTTAATGGTGTCGATAAATGACGTATTTTGTTATGATAAACAAAATCATATACTTTTTAGGAATGGCAGCGTTTACATTGTGAAAACATGTATTGAGGCATTTCATTTATGAGTCGATAAGTAGTAAAATAAGTTCAATAGATAGTGGGGGTATTCATTCTGTCAAATGTTGTCGAAAAATCGTTATCGGTGATTTAACAACTAGTTTTGATAAAGTGAATGTAGAGATTGATTGGAGGACTATGAAATGTATGCAGAGGAATTGTTGAGTGCATTACCTTTGAAAAAAATTGTGGGTGAATTACCAGATCAAGTGAGCGATATTGTAGTGGATTCACGTGGCGTACAACCAAATAGCATGTTTGTTTGTATAAAGGGTTATACGGTAGATGGGCATGATTATGCACAGAAGGCAGTAGAGGGTGGCGCAACGATAGTTGTTACGGAGCGAGTACTACCTTTGCCTGACTCAATTGCACAAGTTATTGTGAAAGATACGGAGCGTGCAGTTGGCTTACTAGCAGCGAAGTTCTTTGATTATCCGTCGAAGGATATTACGATGATCGGTGTTACAGGGACTAATGGTAAGACATCCGTGACTGGTATTATTCAAAACATCGTGCAAGGTATGGGCGAGAAATCTGCATTGACAGGAACAATTGGTTTTAATTTAAATGGAATTCTATATGAATCTTCAAATACGACAAGTGATGCACTTTCAACACAACAAATGATTTTCCGTGCGAAAATGGAAGGTTGTCGTTTAATGACAATGGAAGTTTCTTCGCATGGTCTAGCATTAGGTCGATTAGCTGGTGTCGATTATGATGTAGCGATTTTTACGAATCTCTCACATGACCACCTTGATTTCCATGGTACGATGGAGGAATATGGACATGCAAAAGGTCTTCTATTTTCTCAACTTGGACAGGATTTAGAAAAAAATAAATTTGTCGTATTAAATGCTGATGATCCTTGGTCTGAGCGTTATGCTGCGATGACGCCATTCCCGGTGTGGACATATGGTTTACAAAGTGAAACGGCTGATTTCCGTGCTATTAATTGCCAGTATCATGATTATATGACGCATTTTGATGTTGTCACTGCAGAGGGGACATTCCCTGTGAAAATGCATTTACTTGGTGAGTTTAATGTATACAATGTTCTAGCGGCAATGGTGTCATTTTATGGACGTGGCTATTCGATGGAATCAATCATTGAGCAGGTTGAGCAATTGCCACCAGTAAAAGGCCGAATGGAAAAAGTTCCAACGGATTTACCTGTGAAAATTTTTGTCGATTATGCACATACACCAGATGCTATAGAGAAAGCAATTGCAGCGGCTGAGCCGTATAAAAAAGGGAAACTAATTTTCTTAGTGGGCACGGGTGGTAATCGAGATAAATCGAAACGTCCGGCCATGGCGGAAAAAGCGTCTGCAGCAGATTATGTAATTTTAACGACAGACGACCCACGCTATGAGCCATATGATAGTATTACAGGTGATCTTGCGAAAGGTATGCTACATGAAAACTATGCTTGTATAGGTGATCGTGCAGAAGCGGTCCGTCATGCAATTTCGATAGCAGAACCGGACGATATGATTATTTTTGCTGGTAAAGGTCATGAGGACTATCAAATTATTGAGAATACGAAATATCCACATAGCGATGCAGAAATTGCTATGGAGGCAGGTCGTTTGAAATTTGTGTAAGAAGTAAAATGTTTGAAAAACAATTACGTCAATAAATTCTTCGTGAATGTTTTGAAGAACTTATTCACGGAACCCGTTGATTTCCGTTACAGGCGGACGCCCCCAGGAAAGCGCCTAGCCGGAACGGAAATCAACCCCACGTTACTGTAGATAAAGGAGCTTTTAAGTACGGATTTTGGTATAGAGGACATTTTTAAGAACGATTTATTCGGTCAATTTCTATGGACAAGATTACTTTATCAACAGAATGTGAAAACCTTTTAGTAACTAATTAAATATATATAACAACAACTAAACATTGAAATTAAAAGCCCGTATCTTCAATTACTAAGTAATTGAAGATACAGGCTCTTTTTTATTGGCTGTTTTCGTATAGATTGTTTGAGCTTTCGTAAGTTCTTCTTCAACTAAAGCCCTCGTTAGTTTAAGTACATGAGGGCGCTAACAATCGCACTCCGTTTTTTAAGTACATTTATTCACAAACTTAAATGCTTTACTTAGAATATTAGTAATTTACTAGTAGTGAAAGTATATTGACCTTTGCCTTTCTTCCTCAACTAACACCATCATTTTTAATTGTTTGCATTTAATTTTGGTATCATTTTTTCAAAATGCAGCAACGATATAGAAGGGTTATCTAAATGCGAAATAAATTGTGTTTCAATAAACGAAAATTCTTTTGGTAAAGCTACGAATTGTAACTCATAGTAACGAACATAGCGTTCATAAACAGATCTGGGTAATAGCGTGATGCCTAAACCTGCTGCTACACAACCTAAAATGGCTTCTAAAGAGCCGAGTTCCATTATGCGATAGGATTTAATCTTTTGATGCCGTAAATATTTTTCTAACTGAAAACGATATGAGCATCCAGCTCGAAAAACTAAAATGTTCATACTTTCTATAGAAACATCCTTTGTATGTCCTGGATAAATCAAAACCATCTCTTCAACAAATACTGTTTTACTTTGTAACAAACTATGCTGAATAGGGCCTGAAATAAAGGCACCATCAAGCTCATAATTTAAAACTTTATCAATCAAAATCGCAGTTGGATTCGTTTTTAAATTCAATTTAACATTTGGATACATCGTACAGTAATTAGATAGAATAGAAGATAAATGTATCGCTGCTGTCGTTTCCATTGATCCTATTAGAAGTGAACCTGTGGGATTTTCTTGATTTTGCATTGCATTTTCTGCTAGTTCCATCGTTTTGAATATTTGTATCGCATAATGATACAATTCTTCACCTTTCGGCGTGACACTGCATCCTCTATTATGACGATAAAGGAGTTTTGTTTGTAATTGCTCCTCTAACTTATGGATTTTCATCGTAACGTTTGATTGCGAATAATTTAGCCTTTCAGCAGCCACTGAAATACTTCCTAATTCTACTACGAATCGAAATGCTTTTAGTGCCTCAATATCCATCCTCTCACCTCTGATATCAATATTATTTATATTAAGTATACAAAATCTGAATTATATTTAATATCTAAAAGTTGATACGATGAAACAGGGGGTGGAAATATGAGAGTAGTTTGTGGAGGCATTTTACTACTAGCTGTCGCTATGGGCATTGGCCGTTTTGCATATACACCAATGCTACCATTCATGCAACAATCTTTAGGTTGGTCAAGTAGTGAAGCTGGATTAATTGCGATGAGTAATTATGCGGGCTACTTTGTTGGGGCATTATTATTAAGTTTTCTAATTATAAGAAGAAAAAAGGAAATATTGATAATAGTCCTTTTATTAAATGTGTTCACAACTTTTATGATGGGATTTTGTCATGAACTCGTTCTGTTCTGTGTTATTCGATTTTTATCAGGCGTGTCGAGTGCGTTCATCTTTATTTTAAGTTCGCAAATTATCCTAAACTATATTACTCGTCTACAAAAAAGCTGGTGGTCTGGTATTTTATATGGTGGCGTAGGATTGGGAATCATGATTTCAAGTCTTATTTTAATGTTCTGCTCGGATTTTTTAATTTGGAGAAGTATATGGAAGACACTTGGATATGTAAGTACTGTACTAAGTATTCTTGGCATTCTTCTTATGATACATATTCCAAAGGAAGAAATTAGAACGACGAAATCATCTACTTTAAAAAGACCTATTCATTGGCTCATTTGTGCCTATGGTCTTGAGGGACTGGGGTATATTATCACAGGTACATTCATAGTAGCCATTGCACAAGAAATACCGACATTACACTGGGATGCAACGATTATTTGGCTCATTGTTGGGGTTGCTGCTATACCATCCTGTTGGTTTTGGATTCGTTTAGCCGAGAAATATCGCTATAAACAAATATTAGCTATTGCATTATTCGTACAGGCTTTTGGAATTATCATTCCAGCAGTAGTAGCTACAAAAGTAGGTTTCTTAATAAGTGCGATTTTATTTGGATTAACCTTTATGGGCATTACAACCTTAGCAAATACAATTGGAAGGGAACACGCAGTGGAATCGCTTAGCCGACTAACAGCGGTATATGCACTTGGACAAATGGTTGGTCCTATAATTGCCGGAAAGCTTCTAGATCAACTGCATTTTAGTGCAGCATTCATTTTTGCCGCAAGTTGCATTGTTTTAGCAAGTTGCATTGTAATGGTTTATTTATATAAAGAAGGGAGAATGATATATGATGTTTAGCGAATTACGTTATCCGATTATTCAAGCACCAATGGCAGGTGGAGTAGCCACATCTAAATTAGCAATCGAGGTTTCTAAAAATGGGGGACTCGGTTTTTTAGCAGCAGGATATAAAACGTCAGATGTATTAGAAAGTGAGATGAAAGCCTGTATAGAGGCAAATGTATTATATGGGGTTAATCTTTTTGTACCTTCAAATGAAATGCTCGATGAGGCAGCATTAAAATCATATAAAAAACAATTAGAAAAAGATTTTTCAATGACATTACCTGTAAAGGAATGGTCGGACGATGAATGGTTTGAAAAGCTTGCTTTGGTAGAAAAATATAAAGTACCGTTTGTAAGCTTCACATTTGGCTGCCCGGAAAAGGAAATTATAGAAATGTTACATAAAATAGGATGTAAAATTATTGTGACCGTTACAAATATAGAAGAGGCAAGAATCGCATATGAAAGATCAGCAAATGCCATTTGTGTACAAGGTATAAATGCAGGTGGGCATCGTGGAACATTTCAAAATACAAATTCACTAAATTATGAGCCTTTACACGAATTAATTATCAAAGTTAAAAATGCAGTAAATATGCCTATCATTGCTGCTGGAGGTATTATGACAGGGCAACAGATAAAAATTCTATTAATTGCTGGAGCAAGTGCTGTTCAATTAGGAACTGCATTTATTTGTTGTAATGAAAGTGGTGCGAATGAAGTATACAAACGATCTTTAATAGAGGGGCATTTTCAAGAAACAGTATTAACAAAGACATTTACAGGTAGGCTAGCAAGAGGTTTATCAAATGAATTTATGAAAAAATATGAACTTCAAGCACCTAATGTGTATCCGGCTTTGCATTATCTGACGCAGCCGATTCGGAAACAGGCATTAGAAAATGAAAATCCACAAGCTATGTCTTTATGGGCAGGCACAGGATTTAAGATGATACAAGCATTACCCGTGAAGGATTTGCTAGAAAAACTAGTAGAAGAAGCGAATTTCTTTGAGAAAGAATGAAATTATAAAAGGTGAATTCCATGACACTAAGATTTTTGCGATCTTAAAAGAAGATTACTCATAAAACGACGATATTCTACTTTAATAAAGCGTAAGAATGATTTTCTGCAATTGTAAACTATAATGCAGTAAGGCTTTAAGTTATACAAACACATACGTAATAACATTTCCAAATGAAAAGTTTGGACACACAAAAACTCAAAACGTTGACAGTACAGCGTTTTGAGTATTTTTGTTTGCGATGCGTCAATACAGTTTTTTATGCAAAGGCGTATGGACGCAGTTGATATAAGTCTTTGTGGGATTTTACATAAAAAAACTGTATATGAACTATCTGTATAAAATCGTGCTTATACAGACAATTTCAAAACGTTATAAATACGTATTTTTATGGCAAGACCCCTTAATGAACTAACCTGCACCATTAGTTGAATAACAACAATCCTTGAGAAAATAGCCTTTTTATTTATTCGCCAACTTTCCAAGTAAAATGGCATTGTCGCTTTTAAATTTTTTGTTTTCTTCATCCAATTCGGCTATTCTTCTTTTTAGAGACTCAATCAACTTGTCCTTTGAACTTTCGCTGAACGTCTGTTTTTTGGTGATGACCTTTAACTTCTGATTTTGTTTCTTTATTGCTTCGTCAATTGGCTTTATAAGCTCTTTCCGATAAGAATATAAGAATGTTTTACTTACGCCTGCCTTACGGCATATTTCAGCTTTTGAGATGGGATTGTTTACAGGGTCATCAAGGAGCGTTAGTTCCTTTAAAACAGCTAAAACAGCCTGTTTCTTCAAGTCACTTTCCATTTTCTTTGTTTCAACCATTTTTGAAGTATTTGGGTTCATATTAGCCATCAATGAACGCCTCCAGTGTAAAAATGTTTCGCTGCGTCGAACGTTTCACCCTTATCGATGATTTCCAATGCAGTTTGATAGAACTGCACAACTTTATCAAATTCCTCAACCTTTTCCTCAAGCCCGATTTGTTTAGCTTGATTTAAGTGGGTTGTGAAAGCGTCTATGGTATCTACAACAGCGTTCTTATGCCTTGGGAGTATCTTTTTCTTGATACATGTTTTACAAGCCACCTGATGGGGACATGAGGGCATTTTATAGGGATGCTCGCAACAACCGTCGCCTTGGTCAAAGATGGCGATAATCTTGTTCTTGACCCATTTGTTATCACCGAAAACTTCTTCCTGTTCAGGAAGATTATCCTTGATCGCTGTGGCATCAGATTTAAGTAGTTTATCTTTAAACTCCCTCTTTAAGGTTTGTTGATAAACTTCTATATATTGTTCTGTCATGGTAATAGAAGAATGACCCATAAAGTTTTTGACAGCGTAAATATCAACTCCAGCATCAATCATTTCAGTGGCTACTGTGTGCCTAAACTGATGTGGTGTAATATGATAAATATCTCCTGATTCAGTACCAATTTCACATAGTGGAATTTTATTGCAAATTTTAGGTAATGTACTTCGATAAATGTGATCATATGACAAGTTTCCAATAATGGCTGTATTCCCCTTATAAGAAGTAATCTCTCTAAATAAATATCTCTGCTTATCATCATCAGATGTAGGAGGGAAATCTTTCACTCTTTGTTTCTGACGTAAAATAGCCCGTTCTACAATATTTCTATTATCCGAGTCTTTTAGATGTGCTAATGGTATTACCAAATCTTTTGGGATTTTAGCGATACGGTGGTCTAAATAGAGTTGAGGGTCTCCATCTAAATCATACTTCAAACAGTCGGTGTCACTACCGTCTGAAATCAAATGACATATATCCTCAAAACGTCTTCCTGTATATCTCAATATAATGATAAAATCCCAGTAGGTAGATTCTATAATTGGTGTATCTTCACCGTTTTCCAATATTGGAATAATGGTGTTTTCTAAATAGTCATCTAATTTTATCTTTATGTGAGGAGGTATTGGTCTTGGAAGTACTTTTGCATTTTTAGGTACATCATAACTAATTAATAACCCGGGTGTCCTTGGACCATCATTCCATTTATTCTCATACATATAGTAGAACATACTACGGGTAACATTTATTGCTTCAATAGCTGTTCTATTGGATAAAGATTGAATGTGTGGAAGGACCTTTTCGATATGTTCAAGTCTATCCAATTCGTTAAATGAACGTAATTCTGGAAAATGATTGTTTAATATGTTTAAAAATATGCTAAAACTATTAAGGTATTTATAAAATGTATATGCACTCCACGTCCCAAGCATATTTCTAAAATATCTTCTTACAATTTCCCGAAAGTACATATTTTCTATTTTATCGAATTGAACTATATAACTCCCAGGGGTTTTGTGTTTTGGATATACTTTTAACAGTGTCCTCATATCCCAAAGATCTTGATTCAGATATTCTTCTCGTTCTTTAGGATTTTTAATAAATTTGACTTCATGATGGGCAGGATAGGGATCTGCTTGGTGTCTTACCTGAACACCCATGTTTTTTAAAAGCTCTGCAAACTTGTCATCTTTAATTGCCAAATACCAAGTATTAATGGATTTAAATCCTGCTAACGTAGTTAACTCATCATACTTTTTGTCCCGATTTTCGGGTTGCTGTATGACTTCCAAAAATCTCTTCTGTGCCTTCGTCATCCAAGATGTATCAATAGCTGCAACTGGAAAAGGAGAAATGGTTGCCTTTGTTCCCAAACTCTTCGAGTTATTTGTTTTTGAGGAATTTGCTGCTTCACTTTTTGCCATTTTCTTGCTCCTTACGTTTCTCTTCTCTATATTTACTCATTCGTTGGTATTCTTTTTTATGGTCTTCTGCATTTAAATGGGCGTAAATCTGCATCGTGGTTGCTACGCCTTTGTGACCAATCCTTTCTTGGATGTATTTCCAATTGATAGGTTCTCCTTTGTTGATATACTCTCTTGCTAGTTCAGTAACGTGGGTATGTCTCAATTTGTGAGTGTTTAACTTAATCCCCGTTTTTTTGTTGTAAAAGTTAAGGATAGAAGTAAGTGTTGATTTCTTCATTGGTTTTCCATTATCCATAGGGTTATTACTATTAACCACAACGAACAGGAAATCAGTAACGGGGTCACTATTCACCCAATCGCTACTAATATACCTATCTATCAAAACCATAAGGTCAGGAGGGAGGTGTACAAACCTGTCCCTGCCATACCCCGCCTTTGCCCTTGACCCATTTTCATTGTCTGGTCTGAAACGAATATGTATGCCTTGCTCGCCATAATCAATGTCCTCAAGCTTTACTCCAAGAAGCTCACCAGACCTCAATCCTCCTTCTTTAAGAACTAAGAGAATGATTTTATCTCGTAAGAGGTTGACCCTCTCTAGATAGGTCTTAAAATCCTTTTGTTCAATGGTCTTAGGAATTACATGGGGGACTTTTGATTTTAGAGTGTTTTTCTGAACAGTCCTGCTTCTTCGAGTATGGGATAACATATCTTTATCTCTCATCGCATTTGTAACCATTACATTACGATAAACAACAGGATTGTCTTTAACCCTTCCACTAGCTTTAAGCCACAGAAATAAAGAGGTTACTCTATCTATGATGGCATTGACAGTAGAAACCTTTAGGTCATCTTCTACATATTCATAATCTAACGTTTCTACATTTTCATAAAAACGATACGGGTTCTTGAGCCATAATTTGAAGTTGGTTAGAATATCTGGTTTACCATCTAGGTCCAAAATATCCAAGTCTTTCATCTTCAAATACACAATGAAATACCATAAGTTATAGCAGTATGTTCTTATTGTATTAGGGGATACTTCTCGTTCTGCTCTAGCTTGTATCATATCGAGATATTCTTTTACTAATGGAATAAAATCTAAGTTTTCATCCATAAGATAGTACATTGTCCCATTATCTATTTTTGCTTCTCTAATGGATACAACCTCATGCCACTTATCCTTTATTGCTTTTTCCTTATGAGGTATTGTCATTTAGCTACTAACTCCTTTAAATACTTAAAGTCAAGGTCCTCGAACTATCGTTCTGCGGATACGCCTCCTGCAGAGGGATATATCATCCTATATTGGAAAAATATACATTATAGAACTCGTGTTCTAATATTACCATAAATTATCTATTATTACTATATATGTTTTATTTAGACTTAAAGATAAAAAAAGATAGCAGGGATAATCAACCCTTACTATCTTTACTCTTGTTCTTTATATATATTTAATGCATGGCTAAAAGGTTTTCTTTTTGAATTATTATGTAAAAAGGTTGTGCAGAGGGTAAGCCTTCTTTTATTATTAGTAGGTATGAAAAAAGGAGAATGTGAAAATGACTTCAAATTTAGAACAAGATATATTATCACGTCGTACGTTCGCTATCATCAGTCACCCGGATGCTGGTAAAACGACGATTACAGAAAAACTTTTATTATTCGGCGGTGCGATTCGTGACGCGGGTACAGTAAAAGGAAAAAAATCAGGCAAATTTGCAACGTCTGACTGGATGGAAATTGAAAAGCAACGTGGGATTTCAGTAACGTCTTCGGTTATGCAATTTGACTATAACGGTTCTCGTGTGAATATTTTAGATACACCTGGGCACCAAGATTTCTCAGAAGATACGTACCGTACATTAATGGCGGTTGATAGTGCAGTGATGGTTGTCGATGCTGCGAAAGGGATCGAGGCTCAAACGTTAAAGCTATTTAAAGTTTGTAAAATGCGAGGTATTCCAATCTTCACATTCATCAACAAATTAGACCGTCAAGGGAAAGAGCCACTTGAGCTAATTGAAGAACTAGAAGAAGTACTTGGCATTAATGCGTATCCAATGAACTGGCCAATCGGTATGGGGAAAGAATTCCTTGGTATTTATGACCGTTATAATAAACGTATCGAACAATTCCGTACCGAAGAAAACGAACGATACTTACCAATCGATGAAAACGGTGAGCTTGCAGTTGATCATCCGATGAAAGTAACATCTTATTACACGCAAGCGATGGATGACATCATGCTACTGAACGAAGCTGGTAATGCGTATTCAGAAGAAAAAATCCGTCATGGCCAATTAACGCCAGTATTCTTCGGTTCTGCATTAACAAACTTCGGAGTACAAACATTCCTTGAAACATACTTGAAGTTTGCACCAACACCACAACCACGTATTACAGAAGATGAGCAATACATCGATCCTGTTGAGCACAATGAGTTTTCTGGTTTCATATTCAAGATTCAAGCGAATATGAACCCTGCACACCGTGACCGTATTGCCTTTGTACGTATCGTATCGGGTAAATTCGAACGTGGGATGAATATGACATTATCTCGTACAGGTAAGTCATTCAAAGTAACGCAATCTACACAATTCCTTGCAGATGATCGTGAAACTGTTGATGTAGCAGTTGCTGGAGATATTATCGGCTTATACGATACAGGAACATATCAAATTGGCGATACAGTTGTAGGTGGGAAGAAAACCTTCCAATTTGAAAAATTACCACAGTTCACACCAGAGTTATTTGTCCGTGTTACAGCGAAAAACGTTATGAAATCGAAGCAATTCCATAAAGGGATTTTACAGTTAGTGCAAGAGGGTGCGATACAGTACTATAAAACTTTGCACACTGAAGAAGTGATCCTCGGGGCAGTTGGGCAATTACAATTCGAAGTATTCGAGCACCGCATGAAAAACGAATACAATGTTGAAGTAAAAATGGAGCCAATCGGTTCGAAAATTGCACGTTGGATTGAAAATGAAGATGATGTTAAAGAATCGATGTCTTCTAGCCGTTCAATGCTTGTAAAAGATCGCTTTGACAATTATGTATTCTTATTTGAAAACGAGTTCGCTATGCGCTGGTTTGCTGACAAAAACGAAAATATTAAATTATATAGCTTACTATAAAAAAGGAACACGAATCGACAATTACGCGATTCGTGTTTTTTTACAAGGAAAAAGTGATAATAATGTTGAATACATACAGTATCAAGAAATAATCTGTAGAAAATCCTCCTTTTCGGCAATCATGAAAAGAAGAGAAGAAAAAGGAGTTTATTTAAAATGCGTATTAGTGATTTTTCTATTAAGAGACCAGTATTTACAATTGTGACGATGTTGCTTGTCATTATTTTAGGTGGCGTTTCGTTATTGAAAATACCCGTCACACTCATTCCAGAGTTAAATCCACCGATTGGCGTTGTCGTAACTAGCTACCCTGGTGCAAGTCCGACAGAGGTCAATGAGAAGGTGACCAAGCCTTTAGAAACAAGCCTCGCTACATTGCCAGGCATAAAAAAGGTTCAATCGACCTCACAGGAAGGTGCAAATTTAATCGTTCTAGAGTTCAACTGGTCGACCAATATTGAGGATGTACAACTTGATATTTTACAGCGACTAGATATGACACCGCTTCCAAGTGATGCCGAAAAGCCGAGTTTCTTAAAATTTGATCCTGCACAATTTCCAATCATTCAACTTTCACTACGGGCAGAAAATAATGATGTTGATGTGCGCGTTTTAGCAGAAGCTTTGGAGAAAGAGCTCCGCCGTACAGAGGGTGTAGCTAGTGTCAACGTCTCTGGTAAGCTTGTCGAAGAAGTACAAGTGACACTTGATGAAGCAAAACTTATCGAAAAGGGCTTAACGCAAGCTGACGTCGTGCAAATTATTCAAACTAATAATATTTCAATGCCGGGTGATCCAGTATCTATTGAAGAAGGGAAAATGCTGACTACACGTATTTTAAGCACGTTCACTTCACCAGAGGATATTGCAGATTTAATTGTGTCGGTGAATCCTTTGGATGGCAAGGTGTTAACCGTTGGTGATGTTGCAGAGGTAGAACGTAAAGAACAAGCATCTACCACTGAGACGCGCGCTAATGAACATCCTGCTGTATTAATGTCAGTACTACAAGAATCTGGTGCAAATACTGCAGAAGTGTCAGAAGCGTTCCAAAAGGCATTAGACGAGCTTCTGAAGAAGGAGCAATATAGTGGAATTGCGGCTGATATTTTACTAGACCAAGGTGATTATGTGAATTTAGCGATCAATAATATTGGTTCTTCACTACTTCTTGGTGGTCTGTTTGCCATGATTATTTTATTCGTCTTTTTACGAGGCGTGAAAAGTCCAATTATTATCGGTATCGCGATACCATACTCAGTAATTGTGACGTTTGTATTGATGTTTTTTGCAGATTTTACACTCAACATTATGACGCTTGGTGCATTAGCGCTAGGAATAGGTATGCTCGTCGATAATGCCATCGTTGTTATTGAAAATATTGAACGGCATTTAGGACTTGGGAAGGATCCAATCGAGGCAGCAAAACAGGGAACAAAGGAAGTAGCGATGGCGATTACAGCGTCAACTATGACGACAATTGCTGTCTTTATTCCAGTGATGTTTATAGAAGGGTTGATAGGAAAAATATTTACTGAATTTGCCCTAACAATTTCTTTTAGTTTACTTGCTTCTTTATCGGTTGCATTAACTGTTGTACCTATGTTGGCAAGCCGATTACTCAAAACAAAGCCTGAAAATATTAATGAGATTCGTAAAGAATCACGTTTCTATAAGGGTTATCAGTCGTCGATTGTTTGGGTACTACACCATCGATTCATTGTACTTACAACGGCTACTGTACTCTTTGCGTTATCCTTATTCGGTCTAATGAAAATCGGAACAGAATTTTTACCCGCAACGGATGAAGGATTTGCATCTGTAAGTGTTAATCTCGAAAATGGCTCTTCTGTGACGGAGACAGAAAAGGTCGTTGCAAAAATTGAAGATAGATTGAAAAATGAGGCAGAAGTCGATGTCTATGTTAGTTTAATTGGTGGTACGCAGCAATCACAGTCGCGTGGGCAAACAAGCCCTAATCAAGCGGAAATGTATGTGAAATTAGTGCCATTAGAGGATCGTGAGCGTTCGATTTTTGAATTTGTAGAAGAAGTTGAACAAGATTTGCAATCAGAGCTTGGAGAACAAGCTGATATTGCATTCAATGTATCGACGTCATCAGGTTCAGCACCAAATACGCTAACATTCCGTTTAACTGATTCAAACGAACAACGTTTACATGAATCGGTTGAAAATGTACGACAGGAGCTACTGAAAATTGATCAGGTAACAGATGTTTCGAATGATTTGGATAATACTGTACAGGAAATTCAGATTGAAGTTGATCGTGAAAAAGCCAAGGATTACGGCTTTGTGCCTGCACAAATTGCACAAACGGTCAATCAAATGACTAGAGGTCAGCTGACGACGCAGATGATTGCTGAGGATGGTGCTGTATTATCAGTATTTACGGGCTTTGGAAAGGCATTTAACGAAAGCATTGAATCCCTAAAAGACATGCAACTACGTTCACCAGCGGGTCTATTTGTGAAGCTAAAAGATATTGCAGATGTATCTGTACAGGACGGTCCCGTATCGATAAGACGTTCAGATCAGGCTTCTGCGGTAGCATTTTTTGTTGATTATAAAACAAAAGAATCGCTAGGTGGTATTTCAGATTTAGTGGATGCAGCACTTGAGAAAGCGGAATTACCAGCAGAAACACAAATCGTTTTTAGTGGAGATAGGGAGCTATATGATAGTGCAATTGATGATATGTTGCTTGCTGTAGCACTCGCGGTAGTGCTTGTATATATCGTAATGGCTGCACAATTCGAGTCTTTTAAATATCCGTTCGTTATTATGTTTACAGTACCTCTTATGATAATAGGAGTAGCGATTGCGCTATTTGCGACAAATACACTTGTAGGTGTGACATCTGTTATTGGTATATTGGTGCTCGTCGGTATTGTTGTCAATAATGGAATTGTGCTTGTCGATTACATTAATCAACAAAAAGTAGCGGGTATGACGACATATGATGCGATTTTATTGGCTACGCAAGATCGACTACGACCAATTTTAATGACGGCATTTACGACGATTTTAGGCTTACTTCCTCTTGCATTGGGCATTGGTGAAGGAACAGAGATGAATCAGCCAATGGGGATTGCCGTGATTGGCGGATTAGTAGTATCAACATTGTTGACTTTATATATCGTGCCTAGTGTATATAGCTTAATTGATAAGGAATCGAGAAAATTATCGTAATTTGATGCAAGGGGGAAATGAGGATGGGTGTTCACTTTTTTACTGGTTTTCCGGGTTTCATTACGAGTCAATTAATCCGAGAACTATTTCGGAAGAATAATACGCAAGAAGTGATTGTGGTTGTTTTACCTGGTGAACTGTTGAAAGCAAATGCGGAGAGACAAAGGATATTAAGGGAGTTTTCTGCAAGTGTGATTCACATTGTAGAAGGGGATATTACACTACCTAATATAGGTTTGGATGATCAAGTGTTACAAGAAATCATTCCTCAAATTGAGGTTTTATGGCATTTAGCTGCTATCTATGATTTAGCTGTTCCACGGGATATAGCGTGGAAAGTCAATGTACATGGTACAGCGATGGTGAATGACTTTGTCTGTACGTTGCCCAATTTGAAGCGATATATGTATTTTAGTACAGCTTATGTGGCAGGCACACGTGAAGGCGTGCTTCGTGAGGATGAACTGATTCGCCCACGTGCATTTAAAAATTACTACGAGGAAACGAAGTACGAGGCTGAGTATCGTGTCGAAGATTTGAAAGCTAAGGTACCTGTGACGATTATTCGTCCAGGCATTGTACGTGGGCATTCTGAGACAGGTGAAACAATCAAATTTGATGGTCCATACTTCTTTTTAAACATGGTGGACAGATTAAAGTGTTTGCCATTCGTTCCGTATGTTGGACAGTCCAAGTCAACCATTAATGTAGTACCTATCGATTATATTATGGAAGCTGTGATATTTTTAG
Organism: Lysinibacillus sp. NPDC097287; assembly: GCF_044761695.1. Classification (NCBI taxonomy): domain Bacteria; kingdom Bacillati; phylum Bacillota; class Bacilli; order Caryophanales; family Bacillaceae; genus Lysinibacillus; species Lysinibacillus sp. NPDC097287. The sequence continues at coordinate 85,393 of NZ_JBIWCX010000003.1, read as the reverse complement.
CTGATGAACCAAGGGCAGAAGGGAAAACATTACATCTAACTGATCCGAATCCACATCCGGTGCAAGAAGTGTATCGAACGATGGTAAAGCTTTTGACAAACCATTATCCAAAGGGGCGTTTACCATTAGCGCTTGCTAAAAAATCTTTACAAGTACCGTTTGTACGTAAAAAATTAAGAGTAGAGCAGGAAACACTAGATTATTTAACGTGGAATGCTAAGTTTGATACGACAGAAGCGGTAGCTCTTTTGCAAAAGGGCGGGATTACTTGTCCAGACTTTATTCAAACAATGCCAAAGATGGTTGAGTTTTATAATGCGCATAAAGAAAATGAAAGTTTTCAAATTCAAATTAAATAGTTCATAGAAATTTTCGTCATAAAATAATAGTAATATAGCATTACATGGTAGCTTCCATTGACGTTTTGTCAGATGTGAACGCGGGTATATAGAGTTTGAAGTAGGAGATTTTATGGAAGCTTTATTACATACACTCCAAACTTCAGGAATTAGTATTCTGGTACGTCCTTCTGGCCATTACATTTGTCGGTTATCTAGTAGGTGTACGCAACAAAAAATAGTAATTCGAAGAGCAGTTTTTACTGTTCTTCTTTCTTTTTTGTCGCATTTTTTCTATACTGTTATCATGTCTGACATCTTAGGAAGGAAGGGGCTGATTAGGTGCCATGGAAGAGACCATCGAGTAAACTAGCAACACCGTTTCAGTTACTCGTCACCTATTACTTTATAGCAATCGCAATTTCTTTCCTATTACTACGTCTCCCTGGTGTACACAAGCCTGGGGTAGAGGTATCTCTATTAGATAGTTTATTTACGGCGGTCAGTGCCGTTAGTGTTACTGGCTTAACAACGATTACTATTTCAGAGACATACTCAACATTTGGGTTAATAATGTTACTTCTTATTTTACAACTTGGGGCAATAGGAATCATGTCACTTGGTACGTTTGTTTGGCTACTTGTTGGGAAAAAAATCAGTTTGCGTGAACGAGAGCTAATTATGATTGATCACAATCAATACAATTTATCCGGCATGGTCCAACTTATTCGAGAAATCGTGAAAATACTGCTCATTATTGAAATAGCAGGTGCATTTATTCTTACAATCCATTTCATGAACTACTTTGATTCGTTTGATAAAGCACTTATTCATGGCGTGTTTGCATCAATCTCAGCTACGACGAATGGCGGATTTGATATTACAGGCATGAGCTTGCTGCCGTTCCATAACGATTATTTTGTACAGTTCATTACGATGATATTAATTGTGCTTGGTGCCATTGGATTCCCAGTATTAATCGAGGTAAAAACATTCCTACGTAATCGAAGTACTAATTTCCGCTTTAGTTTATTTACTAAAATCACGACGTCAACGTATGCCATTTTATTTGTCGTTGGCGCACTTGTTATTTTACTACTTGAGTCGTTTCAATCATTTAAGTATATGCCATGGCATGAGGCACTTTTTTCTGCTATGTTTCAATCGGTCTCGACAAGATCAGGCGGTTTAACAACATATGATGTAACGACGTTTAGTGAAGCGACTAGTATTTTTATGAGTTTTTTAATGTTTATTGGCTCTTCACCAAGTTCAGTTGGTGGGGGAATACGGACAACGACATTTGCCATTGCCATTTTGTTTTTAATTACATTTGCACGGGGTAAAGAGCATATTCAAATATTTGGACGTGAAATTCATCCAATTGATATGTTCCGCTCGTTTGTTGTGATTTTATTAGCTTGTTTTATGGTATTAATTGCAACGATGCTTCTACTTATAACAGAGCCAGATGCTACCCTTACTCAAATTATTTTTGAAATTACCTCGGCGTTCGGAACATGTGGGATGTCGTTAGGAATCACTTCAGATTTATCCGTTGCTGGAAAAGTGATTATTATGATTTTAATGTTCATAGGACGTGTCGGCTTAATTTCCTTCCTTTATACCCTTGGTGGTGGTGGGAGAGGCAAGAAAACGAATTTTCACTATCCTAAGGAACGCGTCATTATTGGCTAAACAAAATGGACTACCCCAAAGAATTTAGGGTAGTTCTTTTTGTTTGAAAAATGAACTGAAGGATAAGGTGATTATCAATGTAAGCGTCAAACTGTCCCCACCTACCAATAGAATGAGTTCCATGCCATAATCTCCTTAGGTATATGCGGAAATGAGAAATATTCCATTCGATCCGATTCTTTTCCAACAAGTTATGAAGGCGCTGAATGAACGATAATCCATGAAGCTACGATTGAACAAGTCTATTTGGCGCAAGGGGCAACTGATTATATCAAAGTTTAGCGTTTTAGAATCTTCTAGAATAAGATAAAAACAATTTTTGTCATAGTTAGTATTTGAATTACTACTCAACTAATTATCTGTTTTAAAACAGGGCGAAAAATAAAAAAGGTTTTATAGTACAGTTTTAAGTTTTGTGTAGTACAGCTTTACTTTTTTAGCAATAATCTAAAAATTAAACTCGATATACAATGGGGTAAATTCGTATGTTATAGTACAAAATATTCATTATAATACTGTTTTTAGTTAATTTAACACAATTTATACACTATAAAAACCATTGCAAGCGTTTTTATACAACTTTTCATAAAGTGTTCAATTTTTTTTATTTTGAAGACTTTAACCTGTTTTGTTATGAATGTATAATCTGTTATATAAGAAATTGACTTTCTGTTATATACAAACAACACGAGAGGCGGAAGACAACATGGAACAATGGAAGGGCTTTCAATCTGGTAATTGGAATAAGGAAATTAACGTACGTGATTTTATTATTAATAACATTACAGTCTATGATCAAGATGATTCATTCTTAGAAGGGCCAACAGAAGCAACGACAAAACTCTGGGCTCAAGTTATGGATTTAAATAAACAAGAACGTGAAGCTGGTGGCGTTTTAGATTTAGATTCTAAAGTCGTTTCTACTATTACGTCACATGGTCCAGGATACTTAAACAAAGATTTAGAAACAGTTGTAGGTTTCCAAACTGACGCTCCATTCAAGCGATCATTACAACCATTCGGTGGAATTCGTATGGCTGAACAAGCTGCTGCATCCTATGGTTTCCATGTTGATGAAGAAGTAAAAGAAATCTTCACTAAATATCGAAAAACTCACAACCAAGGTGTATTTGATGCTTACACTGATGAAATGATGTTAGCTCGTAAAGCTGGTATCATTACTGGTCTTCCAGATGCTTATGGTCGAGGTCGTATTATTGGTGACTATCGTCGAGTAGCTCTATATGGTGTAGACTTCTTGATCAACGAAAAGAAAAAAGACCTTAAAAATACAGGTAAAGTAATGTCAGAAGACACAATTCGTCTTCGCGAAGAACTTGCTGAACAAATTCGTTCTTTAGGCGAATTAAAAGAAATGGCTGCTGCTCACGGATTTGATATCTCAGCTCCAGCTGCTAACGCTCGTGAAGCATTCCAATGGTTGTACTTCGGATACCTTGCAGCTATTAAAGAGCAAAATGGTGCTGCAATGAGCTTAGGTCGTACATCTACTTTCTTAGATATCTACATTGAAAGAGATTTACAAAACGGTACATTAACAGAAAGCGAAGCTCAAGAATTAGTTGACCACTTCGTAATGAAATTACGTCTTGTTAAATTCGCTCGTACACCTGATTACAACGATTTGTTCAGTGGAGATCCAACTTGGGTAACTGAATCAATCGGCGGTGTATCATTAGACGGAACACCTTTAGTAACTAAAAACTCATTCCGTTTCTTACACACATTATCAAACCTTGGACCAGCTCCAGAGCCAAACTTAACAGTTCTTTGGTCTACTAAGCTTCCACAAGGCTTCAAAAAATTCTGTGCGAAAATGTCTATCCAAACTAGTGCGATTCAGTACGAAAACGATGACATTATGCGTTTAGAATACGGTGATGACTATGCAATTGCTTGCTGTGTATCTGCAATGCGTGTAGGTAAACAAATGCAATTCTTCGGTGCTCGTGCTAACTTAGCCAAAACTTTATTATATGCAATCAACGGTGGAATGGATGAAAAACTTAAAATACAAGTTGCACCACGTTTCGCTCCAATCACTTCTGATATCTTAGATTACGAAGAAGTAATGGCGCGTTTCGATACAATGATGGATTGGCTTGCTGAACTATATATCAACACATTAAATGTGATTCACTACATGCACGATAAGTATGCTTATGAAAGAATTGAAATGGCACTTCACGATACAAAAATCCTTCGTACAATGGCAACTGGTATCGCTGGATTAAGTGTTGTAGCTGACTCTTTAAGTGCTATTAAATATGGTCAAGTTAAAGTAATCCGTGACGAAAATGGTGTAGCTGTTGACTTTGAAACGACTGGTGATTACCCTAAATACGGTAACAACGATGATCGTGTAGACCAATTGGCAGTGAACTTAGTTGAAACATTCATGACTAAGCTTCGCAAACATGCAACTTACCGTGATTCTGTAACAACTATGTCAATCTTAACAATTACTTCTAACGTAGTTTATGGTAAGAAAACGGGTAACACTCCTGATGGACGTCGTACTGGTGAACCATTTGCTCCTGGTGCTAACCCAATGCACGGAAGAGATACTAAAGGTGCATTGGCTTCATTAGCGTCTGTAGCTAAACTTCCATACGCACATGCTTTAGATGGTATCTCTAACACATTCTCAATGGTACCAAAAGCACTAGGTAAAGATGAAGCTAGCCAAGTAGCAAACTTAGCTGCAATTCTTGATGGATACGCAACTAAAGAAGGTCACCACTTAAATATCAACGTATTTAACCGTGATACTTTATTAGACGCTATGGAGCATCCAGAAGAATATCCACAATTAACAATTCGTGTATCTGGTTACGCAGTTAACTTCATTAAATTAACGCGTGAACAACAAATCGATGTAATCAACCGTACTTTCCACGGAAGTATGTAATGAAGAAAGCGCCATTTCGAAATGAGAAACTAGCTTAGGCGCTGTAGCTATACAAAGACCAAATTCGAATGACAGGCTCATGATAGTTGTTATTCATTTTGGTCTTTTATTTTACTAAAGTTCGCTTTTTCATAGTTGTAAGGATAGAAGCTAGGAGGAGAATTTTGAAATGAAAGGATATATTCATTCCATTGAAACATGCGGTACAGTTGATGGACCAGGAATTAGATATATCGTATTTACACAAGGCTGCTTGCTTCGCTGCCAATATTGTCATAATGCAGACACTTGGGAAATTGGCACAGGTAAAATAATGACTGTGGATGAAATCGTTCAAGATCTTGAAAGCTATCGTCCATTTATGGAAGCATCAGGTGGCGGTATTACGGTTAGTGGTGGAGAACCATTGTTACAAATGCCATTTGTAACAGAGCTGTTCAGGGCATGTAAAGCGAAAGGTATCCATACAACAATTGATTCTTCAGGTGGGAATTTCTCTGAACGACCTGATTATTTAAGTCAAATAGATGAATTGCTACAGTATACAGATCTTATTTTAGTTGATTTAAAGCATATCAATCGTGAACAGCATAAACGACTAACTGGAAAATACAATGATCATATCCTTAAATTTGCACAGTATTTATCAGATAAAAACATTCCAATTTGGGTTCGTCACGTACTTGTACCTGGCATTACAGATTTTGATGAATACCTAGATCAACTAGGTGAATTTATCGGCACTTTAAACAATGTAGAGAAAGTCGAAGTGTTACCTTACCATAAACTAGGCGTATATAAATGGGAAGCACTTAACTTGAAATATCCTCTAGAAGATACAGAGCCGCCAACAGAAGATCGTGTAGAAAATGCATATGAAAGACTAACACGTCATTTGAAATAAACTGTCGAGTCTCGCTGAACAATCTAATATATTGTCCGAGAAGTATTACAAAATAAAGAAGAAGCAGTGCATATCATTATGCACTGCTTCTTCTTTATTTATTTTCCATACACAGCTGCGTATGTTTTATAGCCTCTACTTACATTTACCACATCGAAGCCATTTTGCTCACAAGCTAAATAACCTCTAAACCAACTTACCAAGATACATATATCGATTGATCCTTTGGTAATGCGCCCTTCGATCACGTAGTTGGCATAGCGGAATATTAATAGAGTATAATCTTTCAATCTGAGGAAGGATTGCTCTTGCAACAGGTGAGAGAATAAGGGAATCATAAGACTCTTCATATAATTCTCCATGTGCTAAATTCATAACAGAAACTGTTTTACGATCACTTATTTATGAAATTATAAAAGATATACGAATATATACATAGTACAGAAAGAAAAGATAGTCGATGATCAAATGAAAACGCTATTCTCCATCAGTTTGGAAGAATAGCGTTTCTTAAATTAAATTGAGGTAAATGTTGCAAAATATGGAGATTGACCATGACGGAAATAAGTCAATAGATAGCCACTCTTTGGTGTGATTTTACCTTTTGTGAAGTCTTGATAGTCCACATGATGAGGAATGACGAGTGTATGCTTGAACAATTCTTTTTCAGAAAGGTTGAAGTTGGCAAATTCCTCACCAGCAATTGCAGGATTTTCTCGTAAGGCTTTGTAAATAGCCTTTTGTTGTTCTTCTGATGGACGCTCTGTCCACCATAGTTTACGTGGTTGGAATTGCTGAGCCATTAAGTAATCAAGCTGCATTAGGCTTTGTACGACTTGTAAATCGACGCCTTCGATAGTTGCTAAAAATTCAAGTAAGCGTTGGAATAAATCTTCAAGTTGATGTCCAATACGTGACCATCCCTTTGTTTCCCAATACGTACCGAAGTTTTGGAAGAAATCGAAAGGTGTTTCAAATACTTCCGTTACCAAATATTCAATGGTATTGTCCATTCGGTGATCATTCCAGTATTTTTCTAATACATCTTCTGCGTGTTTAATGCGTACGATGTCATCGAATGTCAGTACATTGTTTGAGAAAATTTCATAAGGCGATACGTCAACATACGTGTAACCGAATTTTTCAGCCTCTAAACGTAGGCCAGTCCCGCGAAGTAACTTTAAGAAACCAAGTTGTAATTCTTCCGGGCGCATTGCAAAAACATCATTAAAGGTTTGACGGAAGCTTGCGTAATCTTCTTCTGGTAAGCCAGCGATTAAATCTAAGTGCTGATCGATTTTACCACCTTCTTTAACCATCGTAACCGTACGTGTTAGTTTTTCAAAGTTTTGACGTCGCTGAACAAGGGTATTGGTTAAATCATTGGTAGATTGGACACCGATTTCAAAGCGGAATAACCCTTTAGGTGCATTGTCATTTAAAAATTGAATAACTTCGGGACGCATAATGTCTGCTGTAATTTCGAATTGGAATACAACACCTGGCTTATGTTCATCAATAAGGAATTGGAACATTTCCATTGCATAACTACGGCTAATATTAAATGTGCGATCGACAAATTTAATCGTGCGAGCACCGTTATCCATTAAATAACGAATGTCTTCTTTAATTTTTTCGCGATTAAAATAGCGCACGCCTACTTCAATAGAAGAAAGGCAGAATTGGCAACTAAATGGACAACCACGGCTTGTTTCAATATATTGAATACGTTTACTCAAATGTGGTAAATCTTCTTCAAAGCGGAATGGGCTAGGCAGTTCACGTAAGTCTACTTTTGGTGCTTGTGGATGAATACGTACTTTACCATCCTCTAAATAACAAATGCCAGGGACTTCTTCAAGTGGAATTTCACCGTTGAAATAGCGGAGTATTTGTTTAAAGGAAACTTCACCTTCACCCATCATTATATAGTCAACTTCGTCGATACGACGTAGCCAATGATGGACATCATAAGAAACTTCAGGTCCGCCTAATAAGATTTTGACTTTAGGACAAACAATTTTTAACATTTTAATGACGTTTATAGTCTCTTCTATATTCCAAATGTAACAGCTGAATCCAACTACATCCGGTTTTTTTTGGAATAGATCGGACACGATATTAAATGCTGGATCTTTAATGGTATATTCAGCGAGGGTCGGATTAAACTCAGGAAGGGCAGCACCCTTTAGATAGCGTAATGCTAAATTTGTGTGGATATATTTTGCGTTTAATGTAGCTAATATAGTGTTCATGCAATAATCTCCTTTTCAACTCTTATTGTATCAGTCAAATTGCTGATAAACAATATAATCCCTTTTACCTATTTTAATTGTGAATGTTCTGTGAAATAATTAAAATTATTTAAATTTACAAAATATTGTAATAAAAGATGCGCGCTGTCATAAAGTAAAGTGAAGGCTATAGTTTAAATTATAACTAAGTTACTCTCTTGAAAGGCTCGGTGAAAAATTTGGAACAGAATAATTTAACTCAATGTTTTGATAACGTATTGAAGAATTCATTATTGCCAATATTTATTCTAAGTAGCTCAAGAAAAATTTTACAAGTAAATGAAACAGCAATTCAGCAGTTTAATCTCAACCTAGCTTATAATCGTTTTTTAGCGATGGACGAGCCCTCTAATATGAAGTGGACACGTTTCGTTAAACACTTAAAGTATAAAAAAGAAGCAGAAGAAACATTTTACATTAGGACGGCTTGTAATGAATATAAGCTAGTGCAGTTTAAATGCCACTACAATGTTAAAAATGAAGAAATCGTTGCTCATGCCACTATACTAAATCATCTGGATGATACAGCCTATGATTTATATTTTACGCAAGAAGATAATCGATACCCTTTATTTAGCACCTACGAGAAGATTCCTCACGGTATTATTTTAACGAATGCAAATGATATGATTTTTGATTTAAATAAGCATGCAGCAATGTATTTAAAAACAGAAAAAGCACAGTTATTAGACAATGCGCATAAAAGCATTTTTGAATCATTTAAATTGAAAAATAGTGAACTCTCTTACTATTTTAGTAAACTTACAGAAGAAAAGTTTGCAACTATTCACGTAGTAGATCAATCACAGCCGAATAGGCCACTGTATTATGAAATTTCTAGTGTTTTTGATTGTAAGGAAAATTTAATCGTAACAACGATACTTGATGAAACAGAAAAAATAGAACTGCAGCAAAAGGTAGAGCACCAACAGGCTTTAAATGTAGTAGGCCAAATGGCAGCAAGTATTGCTCATGAAATTCGTAATCCATTAACATCATTAAAAGGTTTTACGGATCTATTAAAGATAGATGCTACAGAAGATGCACAAATGTATTTATCGGTGATAGATAGTGAGCTCCAACGTATGGATCAGATTTTATCTGAATTATTGATGCTATCAAAGCCAGCAAATATCAACTTGGAAATATTAGAATTTGATAAGGTTGTACAGCATGTAATCGACTTTATGATGCCGGATGCACTAATGAAAAACGTTATGATTCAATTCATCTCATCACCTATGAATATTCTGATTGAAGGCAATGAAAACCGCCTAAAACAGGTAATTCTAAATTTGATTAAAAATGCAATTGAATCTATGTATAACGGTGGGACGGTAAAAGTTGAAATGAATGTTAAGAGTGGTTCACTTTTGGAATTATCTATTACTGATGAAGGTTCAGGTATGACTAATGAAACAATCGAAAATTTATTTCAACCTTTCTATACGACGAAGACAACTGGTACAGGGTTGGGACTCCCTTTTGTGAAAAAGGTGATTGAGGAGCATGATGGTGAAATTATTATAGAGAGCGAATTGAAAAAAGGTACGCGCTTTAGCTTGCATTTACCTATTTACTCGTTCGATCCACTGGACTCTCTGAGCTCAGATATGAAGAATTCCAATTATCTAGTAACGTAATAAAATCAGATTTAAACAGTGAACGCTGTTTGGAGATAAGATGTTTTAGTATGATGCTTTTGACAATTCTTTTCCGTAATCGCTATAATGACAAGATAACGTAGGAATTGAAAGGACAAGACCATGACTTCAGAGAATATTAAACAATCATTAAAATTATATATCGTACTTTCTCGTGCGCATAAAGCAATCAATGAAACTACAAATCAATTTTTCCAAACGAACGGGTTAAATCCAACAGAATTTGCAGTGTTGGAGTTGCTTTATCATAAGGGACGTCAGCCATTGCAGCAAATTGGCAATAAAATTTTACTTGCGAGTGGTTCAATTACCTATGTGATTGATAAATTAGAAAAAAGGGGATATTTACTTCGTGTTTCCTGCCCGTCAGATCGTCGTGTAACGTATGCAGAAATTACAGAAGAGGGAGAAGCATTTATGATAGAGGTGTTTCCAAAGCATGAACAGCACCTTCATGAACTCTTGAGTGTGTTAACAAATGAAGAAAAAGATGAAGCTATTAAGCTCCTAAAAAAATTGGGGCTGTCTATTAAGGATTTATCCTATTAAAAAAAACCTTACGATGTGTGGTGTATCGTAAGGTTTTTAATATTGTATAAGTTTCTTTAAGTGCCTCTTGTTGAACTACCTATAGGAGATCCAGGAGGGGATTTAAGCTATACTTACTTATTTTTGTGTAATTGTTGCTGCCATTGCAAACATCGCTGCTGTTAAATCTTGTGTATTGTTATCATTAATCGTTAGCTTTACAACTAATCCATCTTTTTCAATAACTACCCCAACTACTTTATCAGTATCAAAATTAACTACATAGCCTTCAATATTTTTTGCATCTTTGAAAACAGCTAATTCTTCAGAAGTTAACGGAGTCGTATCGCCCACAGCGTTCATATACTCTACTAGTGAAGTTTTAACATTTGCATAGCTAGTTTCTGAGGTAGAGAAGGTTTCGACACGCATAAATACGCTATCATCTTCATTGGATACAAATATATCCTTGCCAGGTTCTTCTTGTGAAAGTGTAAATCCTGGTAATTGATGTAATTTATAGTCTTGTTTAACACTTTGAGATTCAGTCGCGTTTACTTTTTTATCAACACCATTTTGTACATATTTTATTTCTTGTTCTTGATTAGATGGTGTGTTTGTAGATGTATCTGTTTCGTTAGGCGTTTCTTGCTTACCGTCTTCAGATTCGTTCTCTGTTGGTGTTTGTTGAGTTGATGAGTTTGATGGATCATTTTTTGAGGCGCCAGAATCCTCTGATACATCGGTTGTATTACAACCTACAACTAAAATGGCTGTTAGTAGTAATGCAAGCATAGACATTAATTTCTTTTGCATGAAAAGCCCTCCTTTTCTATATAGAACGATTTAAGGTGATAAAATGTTTCCAGCTATAAACCCGATTCAGTAATGTTTTAAGTGACAAAAGCGAAGCCACAGCCACTAAATTTCCCACTTCCTAAAGTAATAGGCTGAAGAATGCTATCATATTTAATTTAGTGGGTACTAAATCAGGTTATAACTTCCGTCAAATGCCACGAATTATTAGAGGAATTAGTGGACTATACTGGATAAAAAAATGGGCGTAATGTTTTCTAAAAAAAGTCTCAAATTCACCAAGTCGTATTTGAATGTTATTATGTTAATGGCAATACTAAAAATAATAATAAAACAAATACGACATGGGCTACAATAATAAGTGGCATACTTTTGCGCCATTCATATAAGAAGCCCCAAATGACGCTTGTTACGAATGCTGCAATTATGCCTAGTGTAAAGCCACTAAATGCAATGGCAATGGCACAAAGAATTGCTGTTACAAGAACGGCAAATGTTGGACGCATAAAATTCTTAAGTTGCTGTTGAACGTAACCACGCCAGAATAGTTCTTCACCAATGGCTACTATAAAAACAAGAAACACATAATGCCAAATGTTTTGCGGGCCATAAGCTGTTAAAAATTTCTGGACAGACCGCACTAAGCTATCATCAATAAATGGTGCAAGCCAATAGCCAAAACGTATAAAACCATAAGTTATGGTACCGTATCCTATGCCGAAAAGTAAAAATTTCCATGTTGGTAATTGATCCTCGATTTTACCTGCAAGAATAGCGATAGCGATGCATACTAGAAGCGTAAAGGTATACAGATACCAAAATACAGCTTTATTAGCAAAAGTAAATGCGAACATGCCATAGGTGAATAATAAAGAAAGAAGAAGTATACTATTTTGTTTTGAATTTATAATCATTCATACAACCTCCAATTTCTATATTATCAAAAAAAAAGTCCCTTATCATCTATAAAGACAAATAGGGACTATTCAGACTATTAAGCTTCGCTACTATTTAAAATTTTGTATCGTTTATGATTAACGACAGTTTTTTCTTCAACTTCCAGGGAATCGAAGTTTTCCATGTATGTTAAATCAACGATTACCGAATTTTCATTTACTTTTTCAACAATACCTTGTAAACCATCTTTAAACTCGATAATATTTCCAACTTCAGCTATTTTCACAGACAGTCAGCTCCTTCATCGACTAATAATATACAGTTTGCAATAAAATTTGGAAAACGTAAAGTCTTTTTTGAATAATTCATAATTTTTCACACAAAAATGTCCGCAAAAGAAAGGAAGAATAAAATGACAAACTACGAAGAAATGCTTCAACAATTAAAAGAAGGGGAAATTGAAAGTATTGAAATTGATAAAGATCAGTTTTATGAGTTTCGTGAGGTACTCGTAAGACATCCACTATTTAAACATTTTAGAGGAGACGCTAAACAAAACGGAAGAGTAATCTATACCTACTTAGAGGTACCTAGAAGTTAAATGTCGAACATTGTCGGAAGTTAAGGGCTGTTTAAAAGTATGAAAAAATGTATAATAATGGTATGAGTTATTTGTCTTCAGGAGGGTTGTAGAATGGCTAATCTACTCTTAAAACAAATGGAGCAAACCCGTGAAATGATGATTCGCTCAGGTGTAGAAAATGGATTGCAAAATGCAAATACAATACGTTTGAGTCGTCAATTAGATCAGTTAATGAATACTTATTATGAAGAACAACTTTTGACAGAGTCAGTTCCGCTAAAATGCATTAAGAGTTTGAATGATAAAACAACTTTAAGTAGTATAAAAAGTAAAGAAGGGTGACATACTTAGTTTGAACACAGCAACATTCTCATTTCCCCCTTTAGAGCAGCAATTTCATATTGCTGCTCTCTTTTTTTGTTTACTCGGTATATATGCTAATATCAGCCTTTTTAGCACAATACCACAGGTGATTTGAATTTTTGTAATTATTAAATTACACTTAAAACACTTATCGAAAAAGGAGTTGTTTACATATGAAAAAAGAACGAATTGCTTTCATAGGGACTGGCGTGATGGGCGCTAGTATTGTCAAGCATCTATTAAATAATGGACATGAAGTAACTGTCTACACACGTACAAAAGAAAAAGCAGCACCGTTAGTAGCTTTAGGCGCTAGTTGGGCAAGTTCTCCTGCAGAAGCGTTTGCAGATAGAGATATTGCTTTTACGATGGTTGGTTATCCTACTGATGTAGAAGAAGTATACTTTGGAGAAAACGGCTTATTTCAAACATCGAAGGCTGGAAGTGTTGTCATTGATATGACTACTTCAGAACCTTCTTTAGCGAAGAAAATTTATGCGCATGCGAAATCTATAGGCGTAAATGCATTGGATGCACCTGTTTCTGGTGGTGATATTGGGGCACAGAATGGGACATTGTCAATTATGATTGGTGGCGATGTAGAAATATTTAATAAAGTATCACCAGTATTGCAACATTTTGGAGAGAATATTGTTTATCAAGGTGATGCAGGTGCAGGACAGCATGCGAAAATGTGTAATCAAATTGTCATTGCATCCGGCATGATTGGTATTTGTGAATCGCTAGGATATGGTTTAAAAGCAGGGTTAGATTTACCAACTGTTCTAAAATCAATCTCATCAGGTGCAGCGGGTTCATGGGCATTGAGCAATTTAGCACCTCGTATGGTAGCTGAAGATTATGCTCCTGGCTTTTACATTAAGCACATCGTAAAGGATTTGAAAATTGCTTTAGATGAATCAGAAAAAATGGGCATCTCTTTACCAGGATTAGCACTTGCTTATGAAATGTATGACAAGCTCATTGAAGCGGGGTACGGTGAAGAAGGTACACAGGCTCTAATAAAAGCGTATAAATAATTAGTGTCGGAAGAACAACTTGTCTTATCTTATTTGTGAGGCAAGTTGTTTTTAGTAAATAGACTGTAAAACATTGTTGTTTTTCTTTAAACAAAAGGTATTTTTTACGTCAAGCTGGAATTAATTTAGTAGTGTAGGAGAGAAAAGGTTCATCATCAAAAGTTGGAGATGACATTTGGTAAAAGAGCATAACACTATTAGAATGCTCGTTGATTGAAGTGGAGGCTAGGCGACTCCTGGGGGATAAGCGTCAAGGAACGAAGGCTAAAATCGTCACATCGTGTGACAACGCCTTCGTGACCAACGTCGTGTTGGCCCGAGACCCTGGAGCGAGCTTGTAGGGGAACGAAGGCTAAAAGCGTCACGTCCTGTGACAACGCCTTCGTAACCAACATCCTGTTGCCCCGAAGCGGCTCATCAGACGCCCCCCCGGAAAGCGCCCAGCCGGAACGGAAATCAACCCCAAGTTATGGTGATAAACCGGAGAAAAGGGGGGATTCAATGAAACAAAGGCAAGCAGGTGAGATGCAACATCGAAGTCAGCTAGCGTTGTATTTATCTTTACCGATTTTATCTTGGGCCTTTTACGATTTTGCCAATACAATTTTTTCTTCCAACATTAATACAGTATTCTTTCCATTTTACATGGATGAGGTTTTAGGCGCGAATGAAGTGATGCAACAAGTAGCTAGTACATTTATTTCTTATGCAAATGCGATAGCAAGCTTTTTCCTTGTTGTTTTTTCGCCGCTGTTCGGTGTATGGATTGATAATACAGGTTATAAGAAACGTTTTATTGTGTGGTTTGCATCGATTTCTATATTTTTTACATTTATGATGGGGATATTAGCAAATATTGAATCAACGATGACTTTTTCTGGTGTGCCCCTCAGTTTATTTTTAGTAGTGGCGAGCTTTGTCATCGCAAAATTTTTCTTTAATTCTAGTCTCGTATTTTATGATTCTATGATGGGAGATTTGGGCACAAAAGAGGAAATGCCGCTAATTTCTGGCTATGGTGTAGCAATTGGTTATCTGGGGACTATTTTTGGATTACTAGTTTATTTGTATGTTGGTGAATCGGATTTCCACCGAGCATTCATTCCAACAGCGATTTTGTACTTATTATTTTCATTACCACTATTTTTCATTAATAAGGATACACCTATACCAAAAGCACAGCGTAAGACAACTAAGTTTTTTGATGGCTATAAGGAAATTATTAAAACCTTTAAAGATATGAAGCAGCATAAAACAATTTTCACATTTATGATTGCGTATTTCTTTTTAAATGATGCAATTGCCACAACGATTGCAATGATGGCGGTTTATGCAACGGTAATTGTAGGCTTTTCTTCAGGACAATTTATTATTCTCTATTTAGTGTCAACTTTATCAACCATTATTGGATCGCTGGCTTTTGGCTATATCACGAAAGCAGTTGGAGCTAAGCGAGCGATTACAATGGTAGCACTAATCATGATAATTGCATTAACTTTTGCAGTCTTTGCTACAGAGCAATGGATGTTTTGGATTGCTGGTAGTATGTTTGGTATTTCGCTTGGATCGATGTGGGTAACTTCTAGAACTTATATTATTGAACTGTCACCAGATGAAAAACGAGGGCAATTTTTTGGATTGTTTGCATTTTCCGGAAAGGTATCTTCTATAATCGGTCCAGCTGTTTATGGAACGGTGACATTATGGATGAAAGACTACGGTACATTAGCCAGTCGAGTTGCTTTATCAACATTAATTTTGATGACAGTTATTGGCTTGTTTGTTCACTTAAAAGTACATGATAAAAATGGAAATACCAAGTAGGAGAAATGTATCTGCTATGATACAATTGAATAATAAATTAGAAGATAAATAGAAAGGAGCGGGCTTGCTTTGGAACATAAGGGCATCTTATTAGAAAGTGGTACAAATGAGCTAGAAATCGTTGAATTTGAAGTAGCCAACAATAAATTTGGCATTAACGTAATTAAGGTGAAAGAAATTATTCAACCAATTCCAGTGACATTTATTCCACACGCGCACCC
This sequence comes from Lysinibacillus sp. NPDC097287, assembly GCF_044761695.1. Lineage (NCBI taxonomy): Bacteria > Bacillati > Bacillota > Bacilli > Caryophanales > Bacillaceae > Lysinibacillus > Lysinibacillus sp. NPDC097287. Next base: position 69,291 of record NZ_JBIWCX010000003.1, on the reverse strand, counting down.
GCATGTAGAGGGAATTATTCAATTACGAGGTGAAGTATTACCGGTAGTTGATATGCTACGAGTATTAGGGATTCAAAACGTAGAACGTAATCCGCAACAAAAATATATTGTAGCGGAATTTAATAAACAACGAGTTGTATTCCATGTGGATAATGTAACGCAAATCCATCGCATATCATGGGATCAAATTGAAAAACCTTCAGATATGTATCAAGGTGGTACATCTCAAGTAATCGGTGTTATTAAGCAAAATGAGCAAATGATTTTATTACTAGACTTCGAGAAAATCATGGTAGATATTAACCCTGATTCTGGTATTAGTGTGGAGTCTGTGAAAAAATTAGGTAAACGTGACCGTTCAGAGAAACGTATCTTAATCGCGGAGGACTCACCATTACTACGTAAACTATTATTTGATACGATGAATGAAGCAGGCTATGTGAATGTAGAATTCTTCGAAAATGGTCGAGATGCTTATGAATACTTAGAATCTTTGGTGAAAAATGGTAACGAAGTAAGTGAGCATGTTCAGTTGGTCATCACTGATATTGAAATGCCACAAATGGATGGACACCATTTAACACGTAAGATTAAAGAACATCCACTATTACAAAAACTACCAGTAATTATTTTCTCGAGTTTAATTACAGATGACCTACGTCATAAAGGTGATCAAGTAGGAGCGGAAGATCAAATTAGTAAACCAGAAATCGCAGAACTTATTTTACGTGCAGATCAACTCATTTTATAAATAATTTTCAAAAGATACTCCTTAATTTAAATAATTGGTATCCTGAAAGAATGTAAATAAGAACAAAAGCCGGATGCCTTTTAGGTTCCGGCTTTTTTGTATAAAGCCAGAGTACATGGTAAAAGATAAAGTGAGTTAATAGCAAAATAATTGCTATGATTTTCTCTTAAAAGGAAGTGAACTATTTGGATGATTTGAGAACGGCCATTATCGATATTGGCTCAAATACTATTCGCTTGGTTCTTTATCATTATGATAAAGAAGAAGGGCTTCGGGAATTAGGAAATATTAAAACAGTGGCACGACTACGAACGTATATCCTGCCTTCAGGTGAGATGTCTGAAGAAGGGATTCAGGTGCTAACAGATACATTATTAAATTTTAAAGCAATGCTAGATGATTTTGAAATTGTAGATGTAAAAGCTGCTGCAACAGCCGCTATACGTCAGGCGACTAATCGAGACAGTATTATAGCGCAAATGAAGGAACGTACAGGTATCCAAATCGAGTTATTATCAGGTGAGGAAGAGGCATACTTCGGTTATATGGCAGTAGCTTATTCAATGGGGACACCTTCTGCTATTACGATAGATATTGGTGGAGGCAGTACTGAAATCACCTTATTTAAGGACAAGCAACTTCTAAACACACACAGCTTTCCTTTTGGAACGGTATCTTTAAAGCAGCACTTTGTGAAAGGCGATATCCTTAATAGTAGCGAGAAAAAAGAACTAATAGCCTTTGTTAAAGAACAGTTTTTGTCACTCACTTGGATTCAAGGTGTGCAATTACCTATTATAGCGATCGGGGGTAGTGCGCGAAATGTTGCGCAAATTCATCAGCAACAATGTAAGTATCCAATTGCCAGTATACATGGATATGAGATTCCAAAGAGCGACTTAGAAGAACTTAGCAACTACTTAGGTAATATGTCTTTTGATGGCCTAAAGCAATTGGACGGGCTCTCAACGGATCGTGCAGATATTATCGTACCCGCTTTAGAGGTTTTTCTTGTGCTTATGGAGGTAGTACAAAGTGAAGTGTTTCAGCTAACAAAAAAAGGATTACGTGAGGGCATAATACTACAGCGTATTTTAAAAGGTGATGAGCATGCCTTTAATAAATACAATGTTTTTGAGGGAAACGTTAGGAGGATAGCAAGACAATATGGTCGTTCAGAGTCTGAAGTCGATTATTTAATGCATTTGGCAGATCAGCTGTATAGAGAATGCTGTCGTTTGAATTACTTTACTTTCAATGAAGGAGATTTACAGCTTATTCGTAAAGCTGCAAAGGTGTTTAACCTTGGTGAATATATTGAACTGAGCTCGGCAAGCCAGCATACTTTCTATTTAATTGCCAACCAATCGATTGAAGGGTTGAGCCATAAGGAACGTGTGCAATTAGCTCTTCTGGCCTCTTATAAGAATAAAGATTATTATCAACGTTTTGCCTCTCCTTTTACTGGGTGGATGAGTCGAGAGGAGTATCGTAAAACTCGTGATTTCGGTGCTATTTTAAAATTTGTTTATGCTTTAAACGTTTCCAAACGTAATATTGTTCATGCTATCAAGATGCATAATGAGACTGGCTTTATGCAGATAGATATTTTCATCAAGAGAAATGGTGCTGCTGAAAGGTATCAAGCAGAGCGCCATAAAAAGCATCTAGAGCGTGCTTTAAAAACAGCAATCAAAATAAATTTTATAGAAGAAGGGTGGAAACAAAATGACAACGGAAGTAACTAAGAATAGTATAAATACGGAAGGGTATTCGGCGGAGCAAATAAATTTATTGGAGGAAATTGCGAAACCACAATACTATAATAACCGTGAACTAAGTTGGCTTGCTTTTAATGAGCGCGTATTAGAAGAAGCGGAGGATGTTAATAATCCATTGCTAGAACGCTTAAAGTTTTTAGCGATTTTCAGTTCGAATTTAGATGAATTTTTCATGGTACGTGTAGCTGGTTTACAAGACCAAGTACGTGCTGGTTTCCATAAAGCTGAAAACAAATCAGGATTAACGCCAAAAGAACAATTAGCGAAAATTGCAGAGCGTACGCAAGCCCTAGTTCGACGTCAAACAGAAGTATACCGCCACTTAATATATGATTTATTGCCACAACATAACGTACATATTGCAGACATGAGAGAATTGAACAGTAAGCAAAAGGAATTTATCAATGAGATGTTTGCAGAAACTATTTATCCGGTATTAACACCGGTTGCTGTTGATGCATATCGCCCCTTCCCAACACTCCTTGGGAAAACATTAAATATCTTAGTATTATTAGAACAAGATGAAGATGATTTAGAACATCGTGAAAGGGTAGCGATTGTGCAAGTGCCGTCTGTCCTTGATCGTTATATTAGAGTGCCTTCTGCACAAGGCGAGACAGTCATCGTTTTATTAGAAGACGTGATTGTTGCTCATATAGAAAAACTATTTTTGGGTTACAGTGTAAAATCGGCTCAAGCCTTCCGTTTAACACGTAATGCAGATTTAACGATTCATGAAGAAGGTGCCCGAGACTTACTAGTAGAAATTGAAAAAGAGCTGAAGAAACGCAAGTGGGGTGTAGGCAGTAGACTTGAAGTGCGTGTGGGTGAAATGAATGATGAAGTATTAGCGTATTTACTCGATGAATTTGAAATCGAGGAATCAGATGTTTTCCACATTGATGGTCCACTCGATTTAACCTTTATGTTTTCTTTTGTCAAAGGTATTTCAGTTGGTCGTGAGCATTTAGAATATGAAAGCTTCATTCCACAACCACCTTTAGATTTACAGTCTGATGAAAATATTTTTGAAAAAGCGTTACAACAGGATATTTTCTTTCATCACCCTTATGAATCATTTGTACCGATTGTAGATTTTATCGCTGAGGCAGCAGTCAATCCGAATGTATTGGCAATCAAGCAAACACTATATCGAGTTAGTGGGAATTCACCGATTATTCAGGCATTAAAGCTAGCAGCTGAAAATGGCAAGCAAGTAACTGTATTAGTGGAGCTAAAAGCCCGTTTTGATGAGGAAAATAATGTGCATTGGGCGAAGCAACTTGAGCAAGCAGGTTGTCTTGTTATTTATGGTATGAATAATTTAAAAACGCATTCCAAAATCACACTCGTTGTTAGTCGCAGGCATGGCAAAATTGAACGCTTTGTACATCTTGGCACAGGGAATTATAATGATGCCACAGCGAAAATATATACGGATATGGGGATAATTACGTCTGATAAAGAATTTGGGATTGATGCCACGAACTTTTTCAACTTTTTAAGTGGCTATACGGAAAAGCCGAAATTTAATCATTTAGTTGTTGCTCCGTTTGATATTCGTGATGAATTTATTCTTCTGATTGACGAAGAGATTGCTTGTCATAAAAAGTATGGAAATGGCTTTATTCGCGCGAAAATGAATTCATTAACAGATAAAGATTTAATGATGAAGTTATATGAGGCGTCTATTGCGGGGGTAAAAGTCGAACTTATTATTCGAGGTATTTGCTGTATTCGTCCAGGAATACCGGGCATTAGTGATAATATTACGGTAACAAGTATTGTAGGTCGTTTCCTTGAGCATTCCCGTATTTATTGGTTCCATCATAATGGTGAGAATAAAGTATATTTATCGTCTGCAGATTTGATGACACGTAATATGATAAAACGTGTAGAAATTTTATTCCCGGTATATGCAATTGAAGCAAAAAAACGTATTATTGACATTATGAATAAACAACTGGAGGATACAGCTAAAGCACGTATTCAAGATTCGAACGGAAAATATCATTATAAAGAGTTTGATCGTAGTGAAGATCCGATTAATAGTCAAGAAATATTCTTGAAAGATTCGCTAAAGCCAACAATAGATGAAGAATAGCTGTCTTTTACGTTGGTGAATATTGTACAGGTCTGCTTAATGGGGGAAAAGATGGATAAAAGAAAAGATAATGTAGCGCAAGATGTATATTATCATCAACTGGCAAAGCTAAATCCATTTGATGCAATTGTCTTTTTAAGACAAAAAGGTACCAAGGATTATGAGGTTGTTTACCATAACGAAAACGTCGCTTCTTTAGTAGAGTTAAATGATGTACACGCTAATGATGCAAAACATTTTTTCACAGACTTAAGCTGGAAAGAATTGTTGAAAACTTTTGAGCAAGAGTCGAGTAGTATTCAAACGATTGAACTTTTAAAAGATCTTAAAGTGCAAAAAATTATTGTCAGTGTTCAACAACTAGATGTAAGTATATTTGCTATTATCCTTCGTGAAATATCAGATAATACTGTGAAATCAAATAGATATCCATATTTACAATTTGTCGAGCAACATGTTAATCCGGTATTAACGACTGATTTGCAGGGGCATATAATTTATCAAAATGAAGCAGCAGCATCTTTATTGTTGCAGCAACAAGCAAATATTATTGGGCAAGATATTTTTTCTTTATTGGAAAAAAAATATGTCAGTGAATTTAAGTTATTATTCGAAAAAACACTAGAAGGTTCTGCATTTGGTATGCCTAAGTGTTTATTTATGGATCAACTACTAAGTGAAGAACCTTTTTTCTTACGTACCCATCCAACATATTTTAATGGTGAAATAGTAGGTGTTCATTTATTTATAAAAGAACCAAAAGCGTTTATGGATGATCATGAGACTTTTTATTATTTAGCTTTAATGGATGAGCTGACAGGTATGTGGAATCGAAAAGCGTTTAAGGAACACTGGCAACAATATTTGAATGATACTAAAACGAATAAGCAACAGACAGCGCTTATATTAATCGACATTGATCGTTTCAAAAAGTTTAATGAGTCACTCGGCGAAAGTCAGGGGGATGAATTAATGCGTATGTTTAGTAATAGACTGCGTGAGTTAAGCCATTCAACGTGTTCAGTATATCGCTATAATAGTGATGAATTTATTTTTCTGTTAAAGGAAGCAACATTAGATAAAATTGAAAAAGTAGCTAGTGATATTTTAGAAGCTTTGAAACAACCGTTTACTATTGAAGAACAGGAATATTTCATCAGTGTTTCTATTGGTATCTCACTTAGTCCAGCAGATGGGAATGATTTGGAAACACTCGTGCGGAAAGCAGATCAAGCTTTATTTTCGGTAAAAGAGCATGGACGATCTCATTTCCGTTATTTTCGGGAGGACATGACAACTGCGTTTCCAAATGAAGCATTGTTGGAGTCACATTTACGTCGTGCGATCGAATTTGATGAGTTAAGTATCCATTTGCAGCCACAAATAGACTTAGTAACGAATCGAATAGACAGTTTTGAGGCATTACTACGCTGGAATAACAGAAAATTTGGATTTGTGTCTCCTGCACAATTTATTCCGTTAGCAGAGGCATCAGGTTTAATTATTAGCATTGGCGATTGGGTTATAGAGGAAGTATGTCGTTACCAAAAAGAGTGGAAGGAACTGGGCTATCGACCGGTTCGTATTGCTGTCAATATTTCACCAAAGCAATTCAGAAAAGAAGATTTTGCACGAAAAATAAATGATACACTGAATAAATATGATGTAGAGCCTACTTTATTGGAAGTGGAAATTACAGAAAGTTCGATGACGAATGTGAATGAAACCTATTCGATTTTATCGGAATTAAAAAGTTTAGGTGTGCATGTTTCTGTCGATGATTTCGGCACAGGGTATTCTTCTTTAAGTTATTTGAAGGAGTACCCTATTGATACAATAAAGATTGATCAATCATTTATTGCAGATATAGCAAAAGATAAAAAAAATGAAGCCATTATTAAAGCGATTATTTCAATGTCGCATAATTTAGGGTTAGAGGTAGTGGCGGAAGGTATTGAAGAGCAATTCCAGGTGGCCTTTTTAAAACGTTATCGCTGTCAGAAGGGGCAGGGGTATTTATACAATAAGCCTTTGACAGTAGAAGCAGTAATACAACAATATTTTGTTAGTTGAAAGAAAGTGTGACGCATTGTTAATGCATCACACTTTTTTGGTTCTCAAAAAATAATGGAAGTGCAAAATTGAAATTATTAGAGCAACTGGGATACGGGCTTTAGCATGGTGAGCCAGATGACGTTATTTATAGGATTGATTATCGCAGATTAAAACCAGACGAAAAAGAGGAATACCTAGAATTATTTTCTTTTGCTGGCGGGACACATGCCTGTTCTACTTATGATATGCATATTTTCAAAGCACTTCCTAATACGACACCCATTTATAGTGATAGAGAATCTATGTTGGATAAGTTAAATCGATTAGATCAACCAGTGAAACTAATTTCCTCAATACTATTTGCACTTGCTATTATATTTTGGTTAATGATGACTTTTATGTCTGAAGATTACCGGGGTATTGGAGAAAACTATGGAATTATCGATTTTTATAGATATATTAAGACATTAACGAGGATTTGTAGTAAAATACTGAATAGTAATTCATTTTTGACTTTCGCAAAGGGGGAAATGGTATGTTACAGGGGAAAACCATTATTATTACAGGTGGATCAAGTGGGATGGGGCTTTATATGGCGAAGCAATTTGTTGCTGAAGGAGCCAACGTAGTCATTACAGGTCGCAATGAAGATCGATTAGCAGAGGCAAAAACGTTTATTTCTGAAGCGGGTAATTCAATTGAAACATTTCAGATGGATGTTCGTATACCAGAGCAAGCAGAAGCGATGGTTGCCTTTGCGGTAGAGAAATTTGGACAAGTGGATGGACTTGTCAATAACGCGGCAGGGAATTTTATTGTGCGAGCAGAGGATTTGTCTCCAAATGGTTGGAAAGCGGTTATTGATATCGTGTTGAATGGCACGTTTTACTGTTCGTCAGCTGTCGGAAAGTACTGGATAGAACACAAGATTAAAGGATCTATGATTAATATGGTTGCAACGTATGCTTGGAATGCAGGTGCAGGAGTCATTCATTCGGCGGCAGCAAAAGCAGGCGTTTTATCAGTGACAAGAACACTAGCTGTTGAGTGGGGAAAACAGTATGGTATTCGTGTTAACGCTATTGCTCCAGGACCAATTGAACGAACAGGTGGAGCATCAAAGCTTTTTGAATCAGAGGCAGCTGCTGCAAGAACATTGGACTCTGTGCCGTTAAGTCGTATTGGTACGCCGGAAGAAATTGCAGATTTAGCGACATTTATGATGTCAGATAAAGCAAGATATATGAACGGAGAATGTGTCACGTTGGATGGTGGGCAATGGTTAAATCCGTTCCCGTTTTAATTAAATACCTTGCATAAAGAGAAGCTGGTTTGACGCATACTAATGGGCAAAGGAAGGAGTTTTGCCTGTGGGTATGTGGTTAATACCAGCTCTTATTACGATTACAATTATTTGTGTGATTGCCTTCGTTTCTACTATGCGTATTGCAAAAATGACAACGGAGCGAAACTCAGAAAAAGATACACCGATTTCAGAATCGGTTAAAGAACATGCAACGATTTTGAATCCAATTCCTTGGGTTTACATTTTATTTTTATTGTTTTGTGGTATCATGATTTTTTATTATTGGAGTAAAGCAGGATATTAGAGTAACTTCACAGTATTCGGCAGGTGTAGAGTCACTTGCTGGATTCTGTAAAGCACCTACCAATTATCACGAATGTTTTTCGGTCGTAAGGGATAAAATAGGTTTTGGCGAAAGTTACTATCATGTTTATTTTTTCTCGAAAGGTTGAAATAATTCATGAATATCATAAAAACTCTTCTCGGTCTTGTCATGGTCATTTTAGGAAAAATTATGATATGATAAAGAGGAAGCATCCTGTTCTGCATATTGAGGACAGAAAAGGAGAAGAGGTTCATGATTTCAACTAACAGCAAAGATTTATTAGCAATGCCAATTAGTGATTTTATTATTTCATCCGAAAAAGTTGCACATGTGCAAAGTGGAAATAGTGCAGAGCATGCATTACTAGTGCTAACGCGTACAGGATATTCATCCATTCCCGTATTAGATATGAAATACCGTCTTCAAGGCTTACTAAGTATGAAGATGATTACTGAAGCGATTTTAGGGCTCGAACATATTGAGTACGAAAAACTACCCGACATTAAGGTAGATACGATTATGGATAAAAATTTGGCCGTGTTAAAAACAACAGATAATTTCCAGCGGGCGTTAGATTTAGTCATTAACCATGCCTTTTTATGTGTGGTCGATGAAGAAGGCTTATTTGCTGGCATCCTAACGAGACGCGTTATTTTAAAACAATTGAAAAAATATATTTATCAAAAAGAAAACTAGTTTAGGAGGGCTCAAAGTAATTATTGAGCCCTTTTTATCTTTATTCAGCATTCATCCCACCTCAATAAGTGATGAGATGAATTCGGCTGTAGCCTTTTTCAGTGATTGCCCAAAAGCCGGCTGAATAGTCGAACCCAGGCTAAGATCGCCGCGTCCTGAGGCAACGCCTGAGTGACCAACATCCTGTTGGCCCGATGCCTCCGGCGGATGTCACAGATGTTATTTGAGCGAAAGCGAAGCGTCAGCAGCAGATGTTTTTTGCGCGTAATTACGCCGAAGAGTAATTGATTTGAGTAGGAGGTTACTTTTTTGACGGTAACAGAGGCAGAAATATTAAAAATATTAGCAGAAGAACGCAATATGCGAAAGGCAGCAGAGCGATTATTCTTATCGCAGCCGGCTCTTTCACAGCGTCTACAAACCATAGAAAAAGAATGGGGAACACAGCTGTTTATTCGCTCGCAAAAAGGATTGACGGCAACACCTGCCGGAGAGCTTGTTATTTCCTATGCTAATGAAATGATTGCGAAGAAAGAAGAAATTTTCGAAATGATTCAGGCACTGACAACAAAAGTGAACGGCACACTGAAAATTGCTTGTGCTTCGATTGTTGGACAAAACTGGCTACCAAAAGTATTAAAGGATTTTGTAACGAAATACCCTGAGGCGAAAATTTCACTAATGACAGGCTGGAGCTCTGAAATTGTCAAAGCACTGTATGAGGGCGAGGCACATGTGGGGATTGTACGAGGACAGGTCGATTGGAAAGGTGAGAAAATTCATCTTTTCCGAGATACGCTTTATTTAGTAGACAAAGAGTTGAAAACAGTGGAGGATGTCCTTACGACAGACCGTCCATTTATTCAGTTTAAAAGTGATTCGAATTATTATCAGGAAATTCAACAGTGGTGGCAGCGACACTTTGCATCCAATCCAAGTCGTCAAATTTTAGTAGATCAAATTGAGACGTGTAAGCAAATGGCATTGAATGGGATTGGCTATGCAATTTTACCATCAATTACTTTAAATGAGGATGATGGTGTCAACAAAATAGCGCTAATGAACAATGAAAAAGAATTTGGCTTAACGCGGGATACTTGGTTAATTGGTTATGAATCTTCATTTGAACTGCGCCAGGTAGAAGCATTTGTGGAAGTGGTACAGGATCATGCTCGTTGTTTATTTGATTATACGAAATAAGAAAAAGGACTCTAAAGTTTATTCAAACTAAAGAGTCCTTTTTTCGTTATTCGATTTGCAGGATACCAAAACAAAAAAACAGAGAGTAAATCTAAACATGTTGTAGATTTACTCTATCTCAATGTATTATAGCAACTAACCTTAGAAAATAGCCTAAATTTTATTAGAGGAATGTCATAGAAATCGAGCGGTGAAAAATACTTTAATGTCTTATCGCAATGTTGAGTTAAGTCCATTAACAAAAACAGTTTTTTGTAGACTTTTAGCAATAACTACTCCCAAGGTGGCGCCAACGACACTAGAAGTTAAAAAAGCAGGCATGAAAAAGAGGGCCGCCACAGATGTCCCCATTAGTAGGTGAGAATAGGGTACTGCGACAAGTGAAGCAAGTATACCTGTACCAAACATTTCACCGGCACCAGCTAGCCACGTTTTTTCGCTGTATTTGTAGGCAAGGGCTGCAAATAGTGCACCGATGACACTGCCAGGAATCGCTAAGAGTGAGCCTGTACCTGTTAAGATACGGATGATGGCTGTTACAAAGGCAATCATGACAGTAGGTAAAGGTCCCAGTAAGATGGCACTGATGACATTAATGGCGTGTTGTACAGGATAGGCACGTGCAATACCTGTTGGAATAGAGATAAATGTTGAGCCTGCTACTGCAATAGCAACTAATAATGCCATGACGGTTAATTTTCGAATAGACAAATCTTTCACTCCTTCATTAATCGTAAAAAAAGGCCGCTTCCCAAAAATGTAGGAAGCGGCCTTGCATTTAGTCATTATAAAAGCAAGTGTCGCCACTTTCCTACGCTAGTGTGAACTAGATCAGGTTCAAAGGGTCCGTGTATACAATACACGTCTCAGCCTTAAAAAGACTCCCCTAGTGGTCATGAAGCGATTTAATTTTTCATTAATACTGTACCATACTGCTAAAAATAGTCAATTAACTTTCAGATTAATTAGAATCTGGCTTCATTAAATGAGGTGCTTTTTTCATTGTCCAAATGAGGGCAAGAAGGAAGCAGGCAAATAAAATGATAGCACCGAAAATATAAGGGCTGTCCATATTCCAGTCGAATAATATGCCAGCTAAAGCAGGACCAATCATATTGCCAAGACTCATATAGGCATTGTTGAGTCCGGCGGCAAAGCCTTGTTCACTACCAGCCAGCTTGGAAATCAGCGTATTTACGGCTGGACGAATGAGCGTTGTTGCTGTAGAGAAAATTGTTGCAACAACTAATATTAATGCAAAGCCTGATACAAATAAAATTAAGAAGATTGATATTGATGCAACGAGTAAATTGACTAATACAACCTTCATTTCACCAAAACGTTTAAACAGTGGTGTAATGATAAACATTTGAACAACGACACCGACAGCACCACCAACTGTTAGTATTATTGCAATATCTGTTGGTGTGTAGTTGAATTTCTGTGTGACGAATAAAGATAAAGTCGCTTGGAAATTGGCGATGCCAAACGAGAAAACAAGCATGATGATCAGCATAACAAAGTAGGGCATTTTGACTGAGCGTATCATCTGCTTAGCAAGATTGTCTTGTTTTTGTGCTTTTTGTGATGAGCTTGGTTTTGTGTTTGGCAACAACACTAACGATAATATGGCAGCTAAAATTGCCGCAGCTCCAGCCATATAAAATGGAAAGTGAAGACTGACTGTAGATAAGAAGCCGCCAATTCCAGGACCAATCATAAAGCCTAGAGACATGGCAGCCCCAAGCATCCCCATACCTTTACCACGTTCTTCATATGTAGTGACATCCGCTACAAATGCCATAATCGGGGGTGCAATGAAAGCAGAGCCTAAGCCTCCTAAAAAGCGAGCAACAAAGAGCATCCAAACTTCTGTTGAAAGTCCAAAAGCAATTTGTGAAAGACCTGTTACCACAAGTCCAAAAACAATAAGATTCTTACGACCATATTGATCCGAGAGGTTTCCAGCTATTGGTGAAAATACAAATTGTGCTAATGCAAACGATGCAATGAGCAGACCGAGAACTTGTCCTGCTGCACCGAAAATTTTCAAATATTCGGGCATGACAGGAATAATGATACCAATGCTTCCCATCGCAATGAACATATTAAACATTAAAATATATAAAGCTGCCTTGTTTGATGTCTGTTGGGCCATTTTATAGCCTCCTTTTGCGTAGTCTATTCAAATATACTACAGTCTAACATAATGGATATTAAGTTGCTATTGACTAAAAGTCTGACTGCGTACTTTTATTTTCAATTACAAAAAGCTATCACTCCAGTGACTAACTGGGGTGACAGCTTTATTTTGTTGTTAAGGAAATAACAGATTTTTTTATTATGGATAGCCTAGGGCAAAGTTGACGGCTAGGCTAAAGCGCTACATCCTCGAGGTCGCTTCGATCCCTCGGGCAAAAGTGGTGGAACGCATACTTTTGCTTCGGGCTCTCCAGCGCTTGTCGGATGTAAACGAGCGCTTTAGCGCATTTGTTCTTTAACGAATACTCATTTTAAATTCTAAAAACAGTTCGTTGTATTTGCCTAAATAATCAGGTCCTAAGTTTTTATAAACCTCTAATGTGTCGCGTTGTTCCTCTGAAGGATAATAACGTTCGTCAGTGACAACTTCCTCATCCATTAAAGCCATTGCGGCAACGTTTGGTGTAGAGTAGCCAACAAAATCAGCGTTTTGTGCACCGGAGTCAGCATCTAACATGAAATTAATGAAAGCATGTGCACCGTCTATATTTTTCGAAGTTTTTGGAATGACCATATTATCAAACCATAAGTTCGAACCTTCTTCAGGTACCGCAAAGTCTAAGTCTTCATTTTCATACATCATGTCTGCTGCTTGACCAGACCAAGTAAGTGCAACTGTCGCCTCGTTATTAATCATTAACGGTGTAATTTCATCACCAATAATGGCCTTTACGTTTGGCGCAAGTTGAATTAACTTATCTGTTGCTGAACGTAACTCATTGTGATCTAAAGAATTTAATGAATAACCAAGGCTGTTTAAGCCCATACCGATAACCTCACGTGCACCATCTACTAAAAAGACTGTTCTTTTTAATGAAGGATCCCATAAATCTTCCCAAGAAGAGAAGTCTAAATCTCCGACTAAATTAGGATTATAGACAATCCCAACTGTGCCCCAAAAATAAGGGAGAGAATATTTATTGTTGTCATCAAAAGGTAAATCTAAAAAGTAAGGGTCAATATTTTTCATGTTTGGAATTTTTGAATGGTCAAGAGGAATGAGTAAATCTTCCTCTTTCATTTTTTCAATCATGTATTCAGAAGGAATCGCAATATCGTAAGCTGTTCCACCTTGTTGAACTTTTGTCATCATGGCTTCATTCGAGTCGAATGTTTCGTAAATAACATGGATACCTGTTTCTTTTTCAAATTGCTTTAGTAAATCAGGATCAATGTATTCACCCCAGTTAAAAATGGTAAGCGTATCTTTTCCGCTTTTTCCGCTACCAGCACTCATTGCGTTCCCAGCATACATTAAAAGGGCGGTAACGACAAGAATGGCGATTGTTGCTTGAATTAATGACTTCATTAATGTCCCCCCGTTCTTTTACTTGTACGACTTGTCACGAAATAATAACCGATTACGATTAACACAGTCACGAAGAATACTAAACCAGAAATCGCATTCACGGTTAAGGAAATTCCTGCACGTGCCATCGAGTAAATTTCTACTGACAGCGTACTAAATCCGTTACCCGTAACGAAAAATGTCACCGCAAAGTCATCTAAAGAATACGTTAAAGCGAGGAAGAATCCTGCGAAAATACCTGGCTTAATATACGGCAAGATGACACGCATCATAACATCTTTTTTTGTGGCACCTAGATCAAGTGCAGCATCAATTAAAGACTTGTTCATTTCAAGTAATTTAGGTAATACCATTAAAACGACAATTGGTACACTAAACGCAACGTGCGCAAGTAGAACAGATGCAAAGCCCAACTTAATGCCAACCATTGTGAATAAAATTAAAAAGCTAGCCCCGATAATCACGTCTGGGCTGACGATTAGTACATTGTTTAACGATAGTAATGTATTGCGCATTTTTGAATCTTTCACTGTCACAATACCGATAGCACCTAATGTACCGATAATCGTGGAAATTAATGCTGATAGCAATGCGACAATAACGGTATTAATCAAAATCACAAGTAATCGAGTATCCTCGAAAACAGCTTTATAGTGGTCGAGCGTGAATGAGTCAAAGCTATTCATGGAGTCGCCGCTATTAAAGGAGTAAAAGATTAAGTAAAAAATGGGCGCATACAAGACGATAAAGACAATCGCTAAATACACTTTTGCCGATTTTGAAAGTTTTGTCATCGTACGCGACCTCCTTTATTCTTTTGGCCTGTTATTAACATAATGATGACCATGAATAAAATTAGGAATACAGCAATTGTTGAACCCATGCCCCAATTTTGAGTGACAAGGAACTGTTGTTCAATGGCTGTACCAAGCGTAATCACACGGTTACCCGCGATTAAACGTGTAATCATGAATAGTGATAACGCCGGGATGAAGACAACTTGAATGCCTGCTTTTACGCCATCCATTGTCAGTGGCAACACGACACGACGGAATGTAGTAAAGGCTGAAGCCCCTAAATCACGTGCTGCATAAACTAGTGTTGGATTCAAACGGTCTAATGAATTAAAAATCGGTAAAATCATAAACGGAATGAAAATATAGACCGATACAAACACAAAGCTCATATCAGTAAATAGTATTTGCTTCGGATCAAAGCCAAATACTTCGATAAAGGCATTGATTGGTCCATAGAGACCAAAAATCCCAATAAATGCGTACGTTTTTAATAGTAAGTTAATCCATGACGGGATAATAATCAGTAATAACCAAAGCTGCTTATGCTTTGTTTTTGTTAAGAAATAAGCTGTTGGGTAAGAAATTAATAATGTAAAGAACGTGATTAAAAACGCATACCAAAACGAGCTTAATGTCATTTTTAAATAAACCGATGTAAAGAACGCTTTATAGTTATCGAGCGTGAAATTGCCATGTAAGTCTAGTAGGGAATAGTATACAACAAGGGCAATCGGCGCGATAACGAATAATGCAATCCATAAAACGTAAGGGAATAAGGCTGATTTTGAAGCCTTAGTTTGCATCTTCGTCGTCTCCATATGCTTCTAAACGTTTATCGAATTCTTCTTCTGTTTCGTTTAAGCGCATTACATGAATCGCTTCTGAATCGAAGTCTAAGCCGATTTTTGCCCCTACATCAGCTTTTTTAAGAGAGTGCACTAGCCACTCATTGCCGTCTTCATCATACGTAGAAATTTCATAGTGAACACCACGGAATAATTGTGTATCGACAGTTACGATTAATTTCCCTTTATCGGCCGTAGTGATTTCTAAATCCTCAGGTCGAATGACGATGTCAATTTTCTCGTTTGCTTTCATCCCTTGGTCCACACACTCAAATACTTTGCCTGTAAACTTAACTTTAAAGTCTTCAATCATTTCACCTGGAACGATGTTTGATTCACCGATAAAGTCTGCTACAAAGCGGTTAATTGGTTCGTCATAAATGTCTACTGGTGTTCCTGATTGTTGAATTTCACCTTCACTTAAAACGAAAATTTCATCACTCATAGCAAGTGCTTCTTCTTGATCATGTGTAACGAAGACAAATGTTTTGCCAAGACGTTGCTGTAACTCACGTAGCTCGTATTGCATTTCTGTACGTAACTTTAAGTCCAGTGCCGATAGTGGCTCATCAAGTAAGATTACTTCAGGGTCATTGACAATCGCACGCGCTATGGCAACACGTTGACGTTGACCACCTGACATTTCTGAAATTTCACGGTTTCCATAGCCAGCTAAATTTACAAATTTCAGAGCTTCAGCGACACGTTCCTTCACTTCATTTTCAGGTTTCTTTTGAATTCGTAAGCCGAATGCTACGTTTTCAAAGACATTCAAATGAGGGAATAGCGCATAGTCTTGGAACACCGTATTTACTTGGCGTTCATTGGCAGGAACTGAGTTAATTCTTTTATCGTGAAAGAACACATCTCCTGTTGTTGGCTCTGTGAATCCAGCGATAATACGAAGAATTGTTGTCTTCCCACAACCAGATGGGCCGAGCAATGTATAGAACTTTCCTTTTTCAAGCTCTAAGTTAATATTTTTTAAGACGACTGTGCCGTCATCATATGATTTTGATACATTTTCAAATCGAATTATTGAATTAGTTGTCATCGATGCGCCTCCTTAAGCTATAAGTATGAATCCGTTGCGACGAGTAAAATTTTTGTCTCTTCGTCATGAGCATTGAAAATTTGATGATGGTCCGCCGCATCAAAATAAACGGCATTGCCTTCACTTGCTATATATTGAACTTTCCCTAAAGCAAGACGAATACGCCCTTTGACAACATAAATAAATGTTTCAGATAGAGAGGGTTCGAATTGTTTGAACTCCCCACCAGCTGCTAGGGTTAAGAATATAGGTTCCATTTCTTTTTCATTCGATGTTGGAATGAGCCATTGAATTTCGTATTTCTTATCCTCGTCCGTATAAGTCGATTGGTCTTCTTCTGTATAAACAACTTTTTGTTCAGGTGCTTCATCATCAAAAAACTCTTTAGGTGTTGAACCTAACACTTCTAATAATGAAAAAAGTGTTTCAATGGAAGGTGAATTTAAATCACGCTCCAATTGAGAAATATAGCCTTTACTTAAATCTGTGCGTTCTCCAAGCTCTTCTTGGGTGAGACCTTTTGTCAAACGAAGTGCTTTGATTTTACTTCCGATTTGCATCTTTTCCCTCCTCGAAGAAGTTTAGCAATCATAAACTTTAGATAACTGAAGTTTACTTTAACAAAACTTTTAGTTTACAAAAACATTATTATTATACATAATCAAAAAAAAAATGCAATCGTTTTGGCGAAAAAAAATAAGTTTAAAATTTATGCATGATTAGATAAAATTTACATCGTGAAATAACGGTATTTTGTAGAAAATATTAGAATAAACGAGACAAAATACAGAACTTTATTATTCGAATAATCTCGCAATTTAACGGGTTAATAAAATTAGTCTTAGAAGTTAGAAAAAGCGGCAAAGTTTCGTACATTGAAAAAGCGACTTATCTTTGTTATGGTAGAAGATGGGTTCGCATCACTAGCGAATGGGCAATTAATACATATTCATATTCGGAGGGAATACACATGGCAGAACGCATGGTAGGCAAACAAGCACCAGATTTCACAATGGAAGCAGTACTTGCTGACAAATCTTTCGGTAAAGTATCTTTAGAAGAAATTAAAGGGCAAGACAAATGGACTGTACTTTTCTTCTACCCTATGGACTTCACTTTCGTATGTCCAACAGAAATTACAGCAATGAGCGATCGTTACGACGAGTTCGAAGATTTAGATGCAGAAGTAATCGGTGTTTCAACTGATACAATCCACACGCACTTAGCTTGGATTAACACAGACCGCACACAAAATGGTCTTGGCGAGTTAAAATACCCATTAGCAGCAGATACGAATCACAAAGTTGCAAAAGACTATGGCGTTCTAATTGAAGAAGAAGGTATCGCACTACGCGGTTTATTCATCATTGACCCAGAAGGCGAGTTAAAATACCAAACAGTATTTGACAACAACATCGGCCGTGACGTAGATGAAACTTTACGTGTGCTTCAAGCATTACAAACAGGCGGTCTTTGCCCAGCTAACTGGCGTCCAGGTCAAGCAACACTATAATTTTAAACAACAATTTGAATCCCCACGGCTTTTGTTGTGGGGATTTTTCAAACGATAAAGTGGCTCTTTACTGTAATCTGTACTCTACTTCAATAGAAGTGTTGTTTGGAGCTAGACGAATCCCGCGACACTCCTGCGGGAAAGCAAGTCAGGCAAGACCCCACAGCAAGGGACTTGCGACTTGCCCGAGAAAAGGGAGTGGGATTCGTATGCAAGCATATATTTTGGTTTAGAGCCAATAAAGGAGGATATTATTTATGAAACTTCGTGAACAAATGCCTGAACTTACAGGCGCAACAACTTGGTTAAATGGTGAAGTAACGAAAGCAGATTTAGTTGGAGAAAAACCAACACTTATTCACTTTTGGTCAGTAAGCTGCTATTTATGTAAAGAAGCAATGCCTGAGGTTAACAATTTCCGTGACCAATATAACGATGAGCTAAATGTCATCGCTGTGCATATGCCTCGTTCAGAGGAAGATACGAATCTAGAAACAATTAAAGCAGTTGCAGCTGAACATGACATTACACAACCAATTTTTGTTGATAATGAATTGAAGTTAACAGATGCATTCGCAAACCAATACGTACCAGCGTATTTTGTATTCGATAAAGATGGTCAACTTCGTCACATGCAAGCTGGTGGAAGTGGTATGAAAATGTTAGAAAAACGCGTAAACCGTGTATTAGACGAAATGCGTAACGCATAATTATAATGGTTGTAGGGCGAGGATGTTTTGATTCCTCGCCCTTTTTTATCTTCGATAATGTATCGGTGGTTATCTTAATAAAACGCTGTATCTTTTGCTCCTTTTTACGATACATATGTCAATGAATGCGGTACACTAGGAGCAATAGTAGTATCCGGAGGAGTTTATTATGATGAAAAAAGAGTTTGCTGTTATTGGATTAGGACGTTTTGGGGGGAGTATCGTTCGTGAATTAATCAGTCTGGGCGCACAAGTAATGGCGATTGACTATTCTTCTGAGCGAGTGGACGAGTTCGCCTCTATAGCAACACAGGCCGTTATTGCGAATTCAACAGATGAGTCAGTACTGAATTCACTAGGTATTCGCAACTTTGAGCACGTGATTGTAGCAATTGGTGAAGACATTCAGGCAAGTATTTTAACAACCATTATTTTAAAAGAATTAGGTGTAGAGCAAATTACCGTTAAAGCGCAAAATGATTATCATGAAAAAGTGCTACGTAAAATTGGAGCAGATTATATCGTCCATCCTGAGCGTGATATGGGTATTCGTATTGCCAATAACATGATGTCGAATACTGTGCTTGATTACTTAGAGCTTTCTGATGAGCATTCAATCATGGAGATAAAAGCTAATGATGCAATCGCTGGTTATTCTGTCGTAGATCTTGATATTCGTGCACAATATGGCATCAATATCGTTGGTATTAAACGAGGGGATGAAATTATCGTTTCTCCACAGGCCAGCGACAAAATTTTGCTAGGTGATATTATGCTCGTAATCGGTGCGGATGTTGATATTAATCGATTTGTGAAAAAGGCGTTACATGGATAAGGTGAGTGTATGACGAAGCGAAGATGGCGTCTTTTACTATTTGCAGTACTTTTACTTGTAGGAGCCTTCACGATGCAGTTTCGTGAAAAAGGCGAGGAAGAAGCGATTACGAATATATTAGATCATGCGAATGAGCGAGATGCGTTGGAATTATTTCGAAATGAAACCAGGTTAGTGCGTGTGGAAGGTGCAGACCTTCAACAGTATATGGAGAAATACCCATTAAGTCATATAAGAGATGTCTCAAAAAAAGAACGAAGCTTATTTGAAGAACAACCTGCTTATCAGATTGTATATGAAATAGGTGATAAGCCTTTATATGAGGTCGATATTTTAAAAGTAGCAATTAGCTCTGAACTTAGTGAGGAGTTGCAATCGATGTTGTTCACAGTGGGAGAGAATCAGTACTTAATTTATTGGGCTGATGAGAAAAAGGCGCTTGAGCAATCAATGAATACAAAGCTTTTACTTGAGCAATTTGGTAAGTAAAATGGGTAGTGGCGACAGCAAAATACTGTTACCACTACCCATTATTTTTATGATGTTACGTTAATTTTTCCCTGCAGTGCACTTTCTTGCATACTTACATCAAATTCTTTTTCAGATTTTGAGACAACAACGCACGCTACGCCATTACCGATTAAGTTCGTTACGGCACGAGCTTCAGACATGAAGCGGTCAACTCCGATTAAAAGTGCAATCCCTTCAACCGGAATCATAGGGAAGGCTGCAAGAGTTGCGGCAAGTGTGATGAAACCAGAACCCGTTACACCTGCTGCTCCTTTCGATGTAATCATTAAAATACCAAGTAATGTAATGATTTGAATCCACGTTAAGTCCATTCCATAAGCCTGTGCAATGAATAACGCTGCCATCGATAAGTAGATAGAAGTACCGTCAAGGTTGAATGAGTAGCCGGTTGGTACGACTAATCCAACAACTTGTTTCGA
The DNA here is from genome assembly GCF_044761695.1 of Lysinibacillus sp. NPDC097287. Taxonomy (NCBI): domain Bacteria; kingdom Bacillati; phylum Bacillota; class Bacilli; order Caryophanales; family Bacillaceae; genus Lysinibacillus; species Lysinibacillus sp. NPDC097287. The sequence goes on along the minus strand of NZ_JBIWCX010000003.1, from coordinate 48,798 downwards.
ACAACCGAAGTTTTCTAATTTACGCATCATTGAAGGTAAAGCAGATTCAGATGATGAAGTACCGATTACTAGGAATATTTCGTCTTTTAGGTAGGCGATAAATTTGAAAATATTAAAGCCAAAGAATTTTGCGATTGAGCCTAATACAAATACAACGAATAAGAACATTGTAATGTATACTGACGCCATTAATAATCCTAGATTGCTTAATGATTCTAAACCGAAATTACCGATTGTGTAGGCCATAGCACCGAAAGCACCAATTGGTGAAATTTTCATGACCATGCCAACGATTTTGAAGAAAATTTCTGCTACTTGTTCAAAGAATGTAATGACAGGTCTTGCAGGTGCGCCAATTGAAGCGGCTGCTAAACCAAATAATATTGCTGAGAATAATACAGGAAGTAAATCACCATTTGCTAATGCGCCGACTACGTTATCTGGAATGATGTTGTAGATGAAGGCACCTAAACCTTGATCAGTTTCTTCAGCTGCTGTTGTATATTTTGAAATATCAGCATCAGCAGCACCTGTTGTATCTAGACCAGTACCGGGGCTAACGATTAAAGCCACTGCAATACCTATCGTAAGTGCAATTGTTGACACGATTTCGAAGTAAAGTAATGCTTTCCCTCCGATTTTTCCAACCTTTTTCATATCGCCCATACTTCCAATACCGATTACGACCGTTAAGAAGATAATTGGTGCGATTAACATTTTAATAAGTTTGATAAATAAATCTGCTAAGATTTTAAGGCTTGCACCGAATTCTGGGAACATTGCCCCAACGATGACACCTAAAATGATGGCTATAATAACTTGAACTGTCAAATTTTTTAGTAATTTCATTTAGTGCTACCCCTTTTCTAAATCTTCTATTTTGTTATCGCTTTCAATTTCGTTAAAGTTATCATAACGAATGTTATATGAAAAAAGTTATTTAGAAAATAAGGAACATATCGTTCATTAAGAACAATAAGAGAATAAATAACGAAAACGTAGTGTTTTTAAGGCTTTAAACTGTTATGGTACGGTTGGTATAATATATTGTTGTTATAATACAAAAGTGTTGAGTGGTAATATTGTTCATTAAGTTCATAGCTAGTTATTGCTGATTCTGTATAATCTAGTAGGGTAGAATAGTGGAAATATTATTTTTGACGAGAGTTCAATAAGAATACTACTATAATATAGTAATGACTAGAAAAGTCGAAAAGGAGGATTCACTCTATGGTGAAAATGCCTGTGAATTGGAAAATACTTTTAGTGACATTTTTAATCATTGCGTTTTCCTTCTTACTTGGTGGGATTTTTGTACTTAGTAATATACTTTACGAGCAAGAAAAAGATTTTGAACAACGTGCAATGCTCGTAGCACGTACGGTTTCGAATATGCCAGAATTGAGTACGCATTTGAAAAATACGGATATCAAAGAAGCCGCGTCAAATGTTAATGCGCTTGTCGAGGGGATCCGGATTATCAATAAGGCAGAGTATATTGTCGTCATGAATATAGATCGTGTGAAGCTTTCACATCCATCAAGTAAGGAAATTGGTATGCCCAGTAAATCAATGGATTTAAATGCTGCATTTAGTGAACATTATTATATTTCAAAGGCGCAGGGGGGAGCAGGCGTGATGATTCGTGCGTTTGCACCCGTGATTGATGATACGAAAAAGCAGGTGGGTATTGTTATTGTTGGATATCCTGTGCCAACATTCATGAAAATGATTGAAAGTTACGGTCATGAAATACTTATCACGGTACTAATGTCTCTGATTTTTAGTGTTTGGGGCGCATATACGCTAGGGAAACATATAAAAAAACAAATGTTTGGGCTTGAGCCACATGAGATTGCCAAAATGTATGTTGAGCGAACAGAAACATTTAATGCGATGCATGAAGGAATTATTGCTGTCGACAAGACTATGAATATTACGATTTTTAATGAAAAGGCTGGCGATATTTTAGGTGTAGGGACAAAAATGGAGAATTACATAGGCAAAAAAATATATGATGTCTTGCCAGATACACGACTCCCTGAAATTGTGGAAACCGGTACAGCTATATATAATCAGGAACTATACATTAACCATCATAGTATTTTAAGCAATCGTGTACCAATCAGTGTGAACGGTGAGATTGTCGGTGCAGTAGCGATGTTCAAGGACTTAACTGAGGTGAAGAAGTTAGCTGAAGAGGTTACCGGAGTTAAAGCGTTCGTTCAGGCACTACGGGTACAGACACATGAACATAAAAATAAATTACATACAATTGCCGGTTTGTTGCAGTTAGGGCATACGAGGCAGGCGCTCGAATATGTAACAACGGCAACGGAAAGTGAAGCATCTTTAACAAAGTTTTTAAATGAACGATTCCATAATGAAAATATTTCTGGGTTGTTACTGAGTAAGGTCAGTTATGGAAAAGAGCTAGGCATTCAGCTAGAGATTGACCGGAAAAGTCATTTTAAACGATTCCCTGCATTATTAGATCATCATGATTTTGTCGTGTTATTTGGCAATTTAATCGAAAATGCGTTTGAAGCATTAAACGTAATATCGAAAGAAGATAAGTATGTATCGATTTCAGTTGATGAGCATGATGGCATTCTCGCAATTGCAGTTTCTGATAATGGTATAGGGATGAGTGAAGAGGTACGGGCTCGTATGTTTGAAAATGGCTTTTCCACTAAGGAAAGTGAAAATCGAGGTATCGGCTTATATTTAATTCATGAGATAGTGACAAAAGGACACGGAGAAATTGAAGTGACTAGTGAATTCATGGAAGGTACAAGCTTTCTATTACTGTTTGAGTTAGGAGAAAATAACGATGGAGACAATACACGTATTACTCATTGAAGATGATCCGATGGTGCGAGAGGTCAACAGGCAATTTATCGAGCGTATAGAAGGATTTAAGCTGGTCGGTTATGCAGGGAATGGGATTGAAGGACTAGAAAGGGTTAAGGAATTGAAGCCGGATTTGGTGTTTATGGATATTTTCATGCCAGAGCAGGATGGCATGGTGACGCTAGGGAAGATTCGTGAGGAACAACTAGTTGTTGATGTGATTGCAGTTACTGCAGCTAATGACATGCCGACTATACAAAGAATTCTACACCTTGGTGTCTATGATTACATAATGAAGCCTTTTACGTTTGAGAGAATTGAACAAACGTTAAAAAATTATCAAGCATTTAAAGCCAAATTGAAGGGGATGCAAGATTTAACGCAGCAAGATCTTGATCATTTGATGCAAAAGCGAATGCCAGAGCTGCAAACTTCACCGGTAACAACTCAGAAAATTGAAATTGAGGAATTGCCGAAAGGTTTTAATCGTGCAACGCTTGATAAGGTGCTGGCGTATATAGAAGAAAGTAACGAAGCTGTATCTGCGGAGGAAGTGGCGACTTATATTGGTACTGCTCGAGTAACTGCCCGCCGTTACTTAGATTTTTTAGAAAAGCAATCCATGTTAAAGGTAGATATTCAATACGGTAGCGTGGGACGTCCGGTTCATCGCTATTATATTTAATACAAAAAGCCTCTATAAAGATAGACTTTCGCATGTCTATTTTATAGAGGGCTTTTTTAAAACGTCTAGTTTATTTAATTTCTCATTGGCTAGGTTCTTTTGGACTTGGCTCTCCAGCCGCTAATAATGCTTTGCTACGGAGTAAGACAAATCCTTGCACACATAATAGTAATCCAGTACCTATTAGCAACCATTCTATTTGAATAATGTCTGCGATGGGTCCGAATATAAGCATTCCTAATGGCATCATTGATGTAGAAATCATTCCTAAAACACCAAATACTCTACCTAGGTAATCGCCCTCAACCTTCTCTTGTAGTAAGACCGTAGCGGGTATATTAAAGATTGGCATGGCCAAACCAACTATACCCATGAAAATTAGGTATAACCAAAAGATTGGGATAATCCCTAATGAAAATGTACAAGCCCCAATTAACAGAGCCGCTAATGTCATCGTATGAACCTTATTTTTAAAGCCTCCCCATGAAGCCATGCAGAGTCCACCAATCAACATACCTAATGCAAAAGTTATTTCTATTGCTGTTAAACGCCAAACATCATTACCGAAGCTACGTGTTACTTGAAGCGGTGTTAAAAATGCAACGGGCGCTGCTAGGATAAAGAAGAATGCAAAGAACAGAAAAAACTTTTTAAGAAAATCATGATTTTTGATATATGTGAACCCTTGTTGTAAGTCACTAAAATAGCTCGTTGTTTGCTTTTGTAATGCTTTTGCATGTGTTGGAATATCCAAAAACACAAGCAATGTAAGGATGGCTATAGTTGCAGTAATGACATCTATAAATAAGATAGCTTCAATCGAAGCCATTGTAAGCAGGGCGCCACTGGCCATCGGAGATATAAGCATCACAATAGCTTGAATACTACCGTTTGCCCCATTTACTTTCGTTAACTTTTCCTCGGGCACAATTTGAGGAAGAATAGCTCCCACTGCAGGAGTTTGAATACCTGCTCCGACTGCACGTACGGCAGATATAACAAAGAGCAACCAAAGTGATTCATAGCCCATTAAAAATAAGATTGCTAAAATAAGAGTAGACATCGCGATCAAACCATCTGATAAGATGATTAATTTTTTTCGGTTGTATCGATCAGCCCATACGCCGGCAATCGGCGAAAGAAAGAAAGTAGGTACGAATCCGCAAATGATGGATATTGTCATCATAACGCCTGACTGTGTGTTTAGAGTGATATACCACATGATGGCGTACTGTACTAAAGACGATCCAAAAAGCGAGATTGTTTGACTTCCTAAAAAGAGAATAATATTCCTTTTCCAATTCCCTATTATAGGTTCTTTTGTCTGTGTCATTTTTACACGTCCCTTTCTTTTAATACAAAAAACACAGGTGATTCGCCTGTGTTTGGAATAAATCGATAATAGTGGGTCGACGCCATAACTTGGGGTTGATTTCCATTCCGGCTGGGCGCTTTCCGGGGGACGTCCGATGAGCCGCTTCACTCGGCAAGCCTCGCTCCAGGGTCTCATCTTGGACGTTAATCCCCCAGGAGTCGCCCAGCCTCCACTCCAATCAACGAGCATTTTAAAATCAATACACACTTTAATCAAATGTCATCCCCGACTTTTGGTGATGAATGATAAGAGCCTAACATAAGAAATCTGAGAAAAACCATCTCATATCATTAATGAGACCATATCTCTTACTGGTTATATATTTGGTGATTTAAATGAAGAGTTATAGATATAACATAGCCTTAAAAGTGTTAAATGCAAAGTAAGTAGAATTCTTTCAAATAGATAGTAATATCTTTTTTAAAAAGACAACAAAAAGAGGGGGCAATCATCCCTCTTATTTCACATCGAATGTAAAATAAAGATTTCCCTAAACATAGCCAGATCAATCCCATTTACTCTACAAAGCACAGCAGAGCATTGAACGTATTCAATTAACTGTTCAAATTTTGGAATTGAAGTCTCACAGATGCCATAATAGGAAACCCACATTTCTTAAAAGTAAAACTATCATAGCATGGCACTTTAGTGTTATCAACAGTAGGGGAGAATTCAACTGATAAAAAGAGCGAGGATAGTTCCAAAATGGAATATCCTCGCTTTCGTTTTAAATTTAGTTTTCTTCTAAATCTTTACGGTTTTTCTTGAACACTTTTGATAATACCTCATATACAATTGGAACAATCACAAGTGTTAATAATGTAGAACTTGTTAAACCACCGATAACTGTTACAGCAAGACCTTTAGAAATTAATCCGCCACCTGCTGCTCCGAATAGCATCGGTACTAAAGCGCCAACTGTAGCAATAGCCGTCATCAGAATTGGACGTAAACGTGTTGCACCTGCTTCGAGGATAGCGTCACGCATTGTCATTCCGTCGCGTTCCATGTGGATAATTCGGTCAACGAATACGATTGCATTCGTGACCACAATCCCAATTAACATGAGAAGTCCCATCATAACAGATACAGAAATCGTTTCGCCGGCAATAAAGAGACCTACGAATGAACCAATTACGGCAAACGGTAATGAGAATAGAATTGCGAATGGTGCAATCCCTTCACCAAATGTTACGACTAAAATGAAGTATACAATCGCAATTGCTGCAAGCATTGCTACACCTAATTGTGTAAATGTCTCTTCCATATCAGCTGCAACACCGGCAACACCAACTGTTACACCTTTAGGTAAATCTAATTTATCAATTGCTGCATCTATTTCAGAGGTTGCTTTTGAAATATCTTCGTCTAAAATTGTACCAGATACTGTTGCGTAGTATTCACCAGCACTACGAGATAACGTATTTAATGTTGTGCCTTCTTCTACTGTAACCAGTTCAGAAAGTGGCATTGTTGTACCAAGTGCGGTAGGAATTTGCGTTGCTAGTACGTCATCAATTGATGTGGCAGCAGCTGATTTTTCTTTTTGAACGACAACTTCAAGGTCCTTGCCGTCTGTTTGAAGTGTTGTTAACACATCTTTTGTAGATGTTGTATTCAGTGCCATTACAATTTGACCAGTTGTTAAGCCGTATTGTAAGACATTTGCTTGATCTACTTTAAACACATGCTCTACGTAAGCGTCTTCCATACTTGTAGAGACATCTTTAAGGCGTTTATTATCATTCATAACGTCTTCTACCATTTTCACAGCTGAGCTCAGTTTATCTAAACTTTCGCTGTAGAATGTGTAGCTGACTTCATTTGAAGACATCGACATTGACGAGAAGTTTTGGCTCTTCCATTCGCCAGATTGACCGATATTGAAAACATATTCCTCGATTTCTTCGCGAGCTGCTGGGAAGTCCTTCATATCAGGATCGAAAATCAGGTACATTAAAGCACCACCAGAACCGCCGCCCATCATCATCGATTGCATATCGGCACTATCACTATCTGTAACAGATAATTGTAAAATGTCGATATCGTCGTTTTTCATTAATTCTTTTTCAACTGCTTCAATATTAGCCAAAGTCTCATCTTTTAACTCACCTGTAGCTGGTGTGTATGTTAAGTACATCACTTTTTCTTCTTCACTACCCATGAAGCTGAAACCGATTAAAGGTGTAAGCGCTAAACTGCCGACTAATAATAATACTGAAAGCACAGACGTAATAATTTTATGGTTTAAGGCTTTTTCTAAAATTCCTTTATACCAAAGTGCTAGTTTACCAACTTCTTTGTGACTACTAGCTGTTTTCGTACCGTATAATTTCTTCTTAAATAAGAAGTGAGATAGGGCAGGTACAATCGTAATCGCAACAAGCAGGGAAGCCCCAAGTGCAAATGTCATCGTTAATGCGAACGGCATGAATAATTCTCCAACCATACCACCAACGAAAATAAGTGGTGCGAATACCGCAACGGTTACTAATGTTGACGATAAAATTGGTTTGAACATTTCAATTGTTGCTTCTCGGATTAAAGCACGACCTGTTAGCTTTTCATTTTCAAGATGCATACGACGATAAATGTTTTCAACTACAACGATCGAGTCATCGATAACACGACCAATCGCTACTGTAATAGCACCTAATGTCATAATGTTTAACGATATATCCATCCAGTTTAATAGCAAGAGCGCCATAAACAATGAAACTGGTATAGAAACGATTGAGATAATAGTTGATTTGAAATCTCTTAAGAATAAAAGGATAATTAAAACTGCGATTAAACCACCGAATACCGCTTTTTCAATCATTGTGAAAACAGAATCTTCAATTGGTTTACCTTGGTCAAGTGAAATATCAACGATTAATCCATCGATATTTTTTTCTTCTTCTTTAATTAATTCTTTTACTTGATTTACAACATCTACGGTATTGTCTGCTTGACCTTTGACAATTTGAATTGCAATTGCATCTTCGCCATTTGTACGTGAGATCGATTGTACTTTACCAACCGTTTCGATTGTAGCGATATCACTTAATTTTACAAATGGTGATGGATTTGTTGCACTAGGTGTGACAGGAATGAGCATTTCTTTCAGCTCATCAATTGTTGTGAATTTACCATCAACGGCAACGGCTTGCTCGCCTTCTTTAAATTCATATAAGCCTAATGAAATAGCCATATCACTTGCTTGAATCATTTGCTTTACAGAGTCCTCAGTTAATCCAAGCTCAGCCATTTTTGCTTCATTATACGTAAATGCAACTTCTTCGATATGTTGCCCTGTAATTGTAGCAGAGGCAACACCATTGATTTTTTCGATTTTCGGTAAAAGAATATCTTGTACCGTTGATGTCAGTTCGACGATATCTTCTTCAGAGCTACTAACTGAAAGGGCAATGACTGGCATCATGTTCATACTAATTGCAGTAATCATTGGCGTTTGAGCGTCCTCAGGTATGCTCACGTTATCTAATGCAGATTCAAGTTGACGTTTTTTTTCGTCCATATCGACACCATAATCGTATTCAACCTGAATACTAGCGATATTCGAACTTGAATTCGAATAGACAGACTTCACGCCATCGAGACCTTCGATAGCTTTTTCAAAAGGAATCGATACTTCTTCCATTACTTTCTCAGGTGTTGCACCAGGATATACGCCCATCACCATTAAATAGGGGATCGAAATATCCGGTATTGTTTCCATTTTCATACGAGTACTTGAATAGATACCCGAGACAGTGATGATAATTGTTAGTAACCATACTGCCAATTTATTTTTCAATACAAAATTAACTAAACCTTTCACCTTCACACCTACCCTTTATTGACTTACTTGATTCAATTATTTATACTAATGACCAATTAGTCATTTGTCAATGATATGCCCTAGGAGCGATTTAAAATTATGGTAAAAAAACAATTGATCATGGAAAAAGCATTAGAACTTTTTTCAGAACAAGGCTTTGAAGCTACGTCAGTACAGCAAATTACCGAACGATGTGGGATTTCAAAAGGAGCATTTTACTTATCGTTCAAAACAAAAGATGAATTGATTTTCTACATGATTGACTACTATATGCAACAGTTTATAGCTGATGTTGACTTGGTAGTCAGAGGTGCAGTAAATAAACAAAATATGTTGGTTGAATTTTATAAATGTATTTTCAAGAGGTTCAATGAGCAGTCACAAGCAGCACGTTTTTTGATGAAAGAACAAGCTCTAACACCTAATAAGGAGCTGTTCAAGAAAGTGAATTCATATGAAATAATTATGACTCAATCGATTATTCGCATGTTGGAAGAGCTCTATGGAGAAAAAATAGGTGATAATAAATATGACCTTGTCTATTGTGTAAAAGGTTTTATGAGGAGCTATTCTGAGTTGTTTTTATTTCATGATTTACCGTTGAACTTGGAAGATGTCTCTAATTCGTTAGCCGAAAAAACAAATATACTAGTGAAATACTCGACCATTCCTTGTGTTCCAAAAGAATTGGTGCAAATCGTAGAAAATTCTTTTGACCAGGGTATCTCCACTGGGAAGTTACACGAATTACTCGACCAAAATATTTATGGGTTAGATGAATCGATTGAACGTGAATCATTGGAACTTTTGAAAGAGCAAATTGATCATCAATCGCTGAGCAAAGCAATAATCAAAGGTTTAATAGGAAATATTCAACATTTAGAAGATTGTAAGTGGACAGCTTATGTACTTATTAAATATTTTGATTTATAGTTGTCGATGTAAGCAAATGGATAGAATTGTTCACAAGTAATGGTGAACAATTCTATTTTTTTATTGGTAATGACTGTAATGCTTCTGCAGCGCTTTGGAATGGTTCGTTGATGCATAGCAACCGCTCGAGGTAACTTACAACCTCTGCTGGCAATGAAAGTTCTTCTTGCCAGCTTTTTTCTTTGCGTGAAGTAGGCTCATAGGTGGAGTAAAGTAAAAATAATAAAAAATGTCCGACAAAATATAAGTCACTAATATGATTTTCAGCTCGTTTTGGATTACGAATTGTTGCAAAATCCACTTCTTTCATATAGGTTGCAAGTCCGAGGTCGATAATGTGAAGATTACCTTCAACGAGTAGAATGTTAGGAATGCGTAAATCTCGGTGCACGATGCCTTTATTATGTAGTGAGATGACTTGTGTTAATAATTGTTGTGTAATTGAAAGAGCTTCAGTAATCTTAAACTTTTGCCCATCGTCAAAAATCAGTTGCTCAAATGTTTGCCCATCTACATAATCCATGACAAAGTACGGCATATCTAGAAGTATACCTGTCATTTTAATAGAAGGAACGAAGGGGAGAGTTAATTGTTCAAGTATTTGAATTTCCTGCATAAACTTATGTTTTGTTTTATTAGAACGACGGTGCTTAGGGCGAAGACATTTCAACACATAGTGTTTATGAGAAGATACATCTTCAACTAAGTAAGTACGACCATACGAGCCGTACCCAAGAAACTTGATAAATATAAAATCGGAATGTTTTGTAATGTAGCGTTGAACTTCATTGTCGAACTTCGCTTCTCGTGATTTCCTCCACCACATTAGCTGCTGAAGAAGCTGCGTGAGCTAAAGAAACTACGTGAACTTTTGCGATGACTCCCTTTATAATGCTTGTGACCATAGTGATTATGACGCTTTGAATATTTACGGCGACTGCTTGACGAATGACGGCGATGACTTGATGATGTGCCTTTTAATAAGGACTTAATGATTTTATCGAACATGGTAACGCTCCTTTATGGTGTTTGTATTACTATATACGAAAAAACAAAAAAGAGGTTTCACTATTTTGAAAATAAAAAAGAAGCTACGCAAAATTTGCGTAACTTCTCTATTTATAGAAGACTATACTTCCATAATAATTGGTAAGATCATTGGGCGACGTTTTGTTTTCTCGAATAGGTAAGGTCCTAAAACGTCAGTAATTTCATTTTTAAGTTCAGTCCATTGAGGCGTTTTGCCTTGGATTGCCCCGTTTAAATGACGATTCAACATTTTTTGCGCTTCGTTAATCATTGTACCTGATTCACGCATGTAGACGAATCCACGTGAAATAATGTCAGGTCCAGAAACCATTTTCTGTTGCTGCATATCCACGCTAACGACAACGATCACTAAACCTTCTTCAGAAAGTATACGGCGATCGCGTAAAACGATATTGCCGATATCTCCGATGCCATTACCGTCTATATACACATCACCTGAAGGGATGCGACCAGTAACGTTTGCTTCGTTCGTGCTTAATGCAAGAACGTCGCCATTTTCCATAATGAACGTATTTTCAATTGGCACATCACAATTTTCCGCTAAATGCGTATGCATTTTTAACATGCGGTACTCACCGTGAATAGGCATAAAGAATTTAGGTTTCATTAGGCGTAGCATCAGTTTTTGTTCTTCTTGTGAACCGTGACCTGATGTATGGATATTATTAAGTGCACCGTGAATAACTTCAGCACCTGCACGGAACAGTAAGTTAATAATTTTATTAACGCTCACTGTGTTACCTGGTACTGGTGAAGAAGAGAAGATTACAGTATCACCAGGCTGGATTTGAATTTGACGATGTGTACCGTTGGCAATACGAGAAAGTGCTGCCATTGGTTCACCTTGAGAGCCTGTACATAAAATCATTACTTCGTTAGCAGGTAAGCGATTAATGCTTTGTGCGTCGATGAATGTATCTTTAGGTGCGTTAATATAACCGAGTTCACGACCAATTGTGATCGCATTGTCCATTGAACGACCAAATACAGCAATTTTACGACCATATTTTATGGCTGCATCTGTAGCTTGTTGCAAGCGATGGATGTTTGATGCAAAGGTAGCAAAGATAATACGGCTATCCACTTTGCGGAAAATCTCATCAATGCTTTTGCCAACTGTTCGTTCAGACATTGTAAAGTTAGGTTTTTCTGCGTTTGTACTATCAGATAGTAAACATAGTACGCCATCACGCCCGATTTCAGCCATTTTTGTTAAGTTAGCTGGTTCACCAACAGGCGTAAAGTCGAATTTAAAGTCACCGGTATGCACGATGTTACCAGGTGGTGTTTTTACCACAATGCCGTAAGCATCAGGGATACTGTGTGTAGTTCTAAAGAAGCTGACAGATGTTTTTCGGAATTTAATAATATCTTCTTCTTTAATTTCAATTAGTTTTGTTGTACGTAATAAGCCGTGTTCTTCTAGTTTGTTACGTAGTAAACCAAGCGCTAGCTTACCGCCATATACTGGAACATTTATTTGACGCAGTAGGTACGGGATACCACCGATGTGATCTTCGTGTCCGTGCGTAATAAATAGCCCTTTGATTTTATCGACATTACGTACTAAATACGTATAATCTGGAATGACATAGTCAATTCCTAATAAATCATCTTCTGGGAATTTAATGCCGGCATCAATTAAAATAATTTCGTCTTGAAATTGAACGCCATAAGTATTTTTGCCGATTTCGCCCAGTCCGCCGAGTGCGAAAACAGCTGCTTGGTCATTCTTAACAAACTTCATGTTTGTCAAATTTCCTCCAAGATGAAGTTCGGACTAGCTTGTTCGTAATCAAGGTAGTTACCTTCAAGCAGTTGGATGAACTCGATGTTGTAATCACGGTCTTGTAACTTTTGACGTACTTCGCGCTCTGAAGCAGCTTCAAGGTATAGACTTTTAGTGTTTTCGCGAACTGGAATGTCATTTGCTTTTTCTTGATAATAAACTTTGTAAATCATGGTTTACTCTCCTTTATTTGCGTACATTATTATTGCATATTTGCCTATTACCACACACGTACTACAAGAAAAAATCGCGAATTTCTAGTATACTGTAATAGAAATGAGCGTTTGACTTTCTTGTACCTCGTTATTTTAATTGTTCAATTAACAACAATTTTAAAAAAACGAGACAGTGGTTGCGCATAGCCAAATAAATGCATTTCCTTTATATTATCACGCAGCTACTCTAAAATAAAGAAAAGCCCTCCAAATAATGAAGGGCAAATGTTAGGCAATTGATTTTTTACCGAGCAGGCCGCGAAGTTGCTTTAACAATTTTTGTTTAAGTCTCTTCATCATGGCACATCACTCCTTAGGATCATTATAGTGGATAAATTTGTATTTGTAAAGTGATAAAGCTTTGCAGATAAAGTATAAGTAAAGAAAGGAATTCAACGATGAAAAAAATATTATTTTTTGATGTAGATGGCACACTTTATGATAGTACAAAACAATTACCAGCTTCAGCGAAAGCAGCATTATTAGAAGCGCGTAACAATGGATATGAGCTAGCGATAGCGACTGGCCGTGCACCGTTTATGATTGAGTCATTACTAGAAGAGCTTGACATAAATACGTATGTGACGTTCAACGGGCAGTATGTTGTCTACCAAGGTGAGGTTGTCTATGCGAATGGCGTAGAAAATGAAACTTTGCGTCAGATTGTAGCTTTTGGAGAGGCGCGTAATGAACCAGTCGTATTTATTGACGACAAGCAGATGGTTGCATCTGTTGATGACAATGATAGGGTTGCTGAAAGTTTAACCACGTTAGAATGTCCGTATCCTAAACTAGACTCATCTTATTATATGCAGAACGATGTCTATCAAACACTTATATTTATGGAAGAGAAAGACGAAGAGTTGTATAGTCAAACGTTTCCAGAAGTGCAATTTGTACGTTGGCATAAGTATTGCTGTGATATTTTGCCGAAAGGAGGTTCGAAGGCGGCGGGTATCGAGAAGGTGCTAACTAGAATGAACTTGACGATGGAGGATGCAATTGCCTTTGGTGATGGCTTAAATGATGTGGAAATGCTGGAGGCTGTTGGTGTCGGTGTCGCGATGGGGAATGGGCACGACAAAGCGAAAGCGGTCGCTACGCATATTGCAGATCATGTAGATGCAGATGGTCTAGCCAAAATAATGAGAGAGTTAAAAATTATTTAAAATAATTTTGCTCAACACCGAAATATGTTCTTGAATCATTATATATTGATGTAAAACATGTGGAACGGGAGTCGCGGTGGCTCCAGACCAAGCAAAATCGAGGTGCAAGAGATTGGGTGCTCAGCCACGCTCATCGAGTATATGTTTTGAAAAAGTGGCTTAATTTTCAAAAGAACTGATTTAATTCGGATGAAAAAAGAACTCATTTCCAATTAAGGGGAAACGAAGCAACTAGTTTAGGGATTACTCTCTGAACTAGTTGCTTTTTTAGATATAACTTCATGAAGTAGTTGTATTAACGATTTTTAACTGGACCCCAGCTTCGTAAAAACGTTTTATTGTATCGGGGTCGAGAGTGTCATCTGTGATAATCATATCTACCATATCGATTGGACAGACTTGAATGGCTACATTTTTATTGAATTTTGAAGCATCTGTAGCTACATAGACAGTTTGAGAAATATTGATGATTTCTTTTCTGGTAATCGCCTCGTCCATATTGAAATCTGAAATTCCTTTTTGGAGTGTGATACCACTTGTGCAAATAAAGGCCTTGTTAATGTTGAGATGCTTAAAATGAAAGAGAAAATCATTTGAAGTTACGGATTTCTCTGAATGGCGGATTTTTCCACCGATAATCATCACATCCAAATTAGAGCCAATCAGGTCAAATGCAATTGGAAGTGAGTTAGTGATAACTGTAACATTCTTTTTCTCTAGTAAGAATTGTGCAATTTGATAAGTTGTTGTCCCGCTATCTAAAAATATACATTCCCCATTCTCTACTAATTCTGCGCAAGTCTTCGCAATGGCGATTTTTTCATTTATTTGTTGATCGAATCGACTATCTATTAAACCTTCTACTGGCTCAATATATTTAACCCCACCATAAAACTTCTCTATTTTTTTCTCTTGTGCGAGTTGATGAATATCTCGACGAATCGTTTCCATCGATACATTAAACTCTTTTGTCAAGGTCACTAATTTTATGACTTTATGCTGCCTGACTAACTGCAAAATTTTTTGTTGTCTTTCTATTGTATACATCGAATCACCTCTCTTGTTATTTACTCAAATTATTCATGAGTTTGTCAACAAGTGGTCAGAATTTACTCAACATTTACAAGAATCCGATATCAACTTTACATTGGAGTTCTATACTTTGGTTAAGAATTGAAAAGAGGTGAACAACTTGTTGGAGCTAAAAGATATTTCAAAAAGCTACAAAGATAAAAATGTCTTACATGATATAAATTTAAGCATTGCACCTGGCGAGATTGTATCTTTACTTGGACCTAGCGGGTGTGGCAAAACAACTTTGCTTAACATTATTTTAGGGCTAACAGATCAAACAGCTGGACAACTTCTTTATAACGGGCAAGACATTTCACAACAGCTGATGCAAGAGCGTGGGTTTAATATTGTTTTTCAAGACTTTGCCTTATTTCCACATTTAAATGCTTATGACAATATCGTGTATGGTCTACGCAATAAAAAAGAACAAATGTCAAAAGCTGAGGTGCAGGAGTACATCGAGTTTTTAGAACTCACACCGCATTTACATAAAAAAATCCACGAGCTATCAGGTGGTCAAAAACAACGCGTTTCGATTGCTCGAACACTTATGATGCAACCTAAAATCTTATTACTAGATGAACCTTTAAGTGCACTTGATGGCGTCATCAAGGAGTCTATTAAGGAGCGTATTAAATCCATAGCACGTCAATTCAATTTAACGACCATTATTGTGACGCATGATCCCGAAGAGGCGTTAACTTTATCGGATAAAGTACTAATCATCAACGAGGGTACGATATCGCAATATGGAACACCTCATGAAATATTAAAATCACCTAAAAATCAATTTATAGAAGACTTTATTTTAAGACAACTAGATATTAAGCGTCATAACATCTATCAGTTATTTGGAGAATCATATGCTTAAAACTAACAAAATGGTGAAATTATTATTTGTTCCGATTATATTCTTTTTCATCTGTTTTTTATTTGTGCCATTACTATGTATGTTCTGGCAGTCTATCAGAATGGGGAAAACCTTTACGCTTCAAAACTATGTGGAAGCATTAGGGAGTACTGAGATTCGAGAAGCGTTTATAAATAGCTTTCAAGTATCTTTTGTAGCTGCCATTATCACGACCTGTTTGGCTTTTCTTTTGGCATATGCGGTGCATTTTACCGTTATGAACCGATCTGTTAAAAAGCTCTTACAAATTGGTATTACATTGCCAATGTTATTGCCGACAATTACATACGGTTTTGTGCTAATTTACACCTTTGGTAATCAAGGCATTGTGACGAAATTATTCGGCGAACCATTATTTTTGATATATGGATTTAATGGTCTGTTAATTGGTTATGTACTATACACGCTGCCAGTTGCTTTTATCTTAATGCAAAACTCAATGCAGTATATTGACAAGCGTTTTTTACTCGTATCGATGCTTATGCATGATAAACCGTCACGACGATTTTATCATACAGTTTTTCGCCCAATGATCGGTACGATTGGTGGTGCGTTTATTTTAACATTCATTTTAAGTTTTACAGATTTCGGGATACCTGCATCCGTTGGTGGTAATTTCGATGTCATTGCTACAACGCTTTATCAATCAATGCTTGGTTCTATTGTCAGGTTTGAGCAAGGTGCTGTGATTTCTGTATTAATGCTGGTCCCTGCTGTTCTAGGGATCGTGATGTTAAGTATACTCGATCGCTTTAACTTTCAATACAAGCAAGTGAGTCAAAGTGAACTCATCGCTCGCCGTTTACGTGATGTAACGTTTGGACTTGTTTCGATTTTATGTGTCGGTGTCATTTTCGTAATTTTTTCTACAATGATTATTGTGCCTTTTACAAAGGGCTATCCATACGATTTAAGTTTCACCTTGGAGCATGTACAAAACGTACTTGCAGAAAAAGAATTGACGAAAGTATATGTCAATTCACTGATCGTCGCATTTTTAACAGCAGCTTTCGGAGTATGTGTAACGTTTATTTCTGCCTTATTAAATGTGCGAACACCACTTAAAGGGCGAAAAAGTTTGGACTTTGTATCGATGGTCACGAATACCGTACCTGGAATGGTCCTTGGTCTTTCTTACTTATTTCTCTTTAATAATAGTTCATTAAAAGGAACTTTTCTCATTATTATTGCATGCAATATCGTTCACTTTTTTACCACACCGTATTTAATGGCAAAAAACTCGCTACAAAAAATGGATCCAACCTGGGAAGTGACAGGGGAATTGCTAAAGGATTCGTGGATAAAAACTGTCATTCGCATCATTTTGCCGAATGTCCGTCCGACGATTATTCAAATGTTTAGCTACTACTTTTTAAATGCAATGGTGACAGTAAGTGGTGTTATTTTCCTTGTGAGTACTAGCACCATGCTTGTATCGACACGTATTAAAGAACTTCAGCACTTTGCGAAATATACAGATATTTTTGTGTTATCAATATTCATTTTGTGCACGAACCTCATTGTGA
This sequence comes from Lysinibacillus sp. NPDC097287, assembly GCF_044761695.1. NCBI lineage: Bacteria > Bacillati > Bacillota > Bacilli > Caryophanales > Bacillaceae > Lysinibacillus > Lysinibacillus sp. NPDC097287. The sequence goes on along the minus strand of NZ_JBIWCX010000003.1, from coordinate 31,396 downwards.
AATTAGGTTGTGATTATATAACTACAAATAAAGAAAAGACGAAGGAGCTGTAATATATGAAAAAATCAACGGCAATGATGTTAGGTACAGTAAGTTCAGCGATTGTATTAGCCGCATGTGGTGGAACAGCTGCAGAGACAAAAGACCAAGTCATTATTTACTCCAATGCGGATGATGAAGCAGTTGAAGTAATGGAGGCTACGTTAGATGAAAAAGGATACGAAGGGCAGTATTTAATCCAGTCATTTGGCACATCTGAATTAGGAGGCAAAATGATGGCGGAAGGCACGAAGATTGAAGCGGATGTCATTACGATGGCTTCGTACTTTATTGAAAGTGCGCAAAGTTCAAAGTCGATGTTTGTGGAGCAATCCTCGGATTTAAAGCCGTTAGATGGAAGCACTCCATATGCATTGCCGATTTTGGGGAATACAGGATCGATTTTTATTAATACAGATTTGTTAGAGCAAAAGGGGCTACCAGTTCCAAAAACAATCAAAGATTTGACGAATCCGATCTATAAAGATTTAGTGTCATTCCCAAATATTATAGATTCCTCAACGGGCTGGTTATTAGTGCAGGCAATCGTTAGCGAGTATGGAGAAAAAGAGGGGCAACAAGTTTTAGCTGATTTAATACAGAATGCAGGTCCTCATATTGAAAGTTCAGGCTCGGGTCCTATCAAAAAAGTGAAAACAGGTGAAGTGGCCGCTGGATTCGGTTTACGTAATCAGGCGATTGAAGCCAAGAGTGAGGGGTTTCCTATTGACTATATTGACCCGACAGAAGGTAACTTTACGTTAACTGAATCGGTTGCTGTTGTAGATAAAGAAGGTGATGATGCGTTAGCACTTGAAGTAGCCAAGGTTATTGCTACAGAGGCACGGACGGATTTGCTAGAACAATATCCAGTAGCTCTTTATGAAGATGAGCAAGTAAATGCAGAGCACATTCCAGCACACCTAAAAAAATGGGAAACAACACTAACTGTAGATTTACTAGAGAAACATCAAGCATTCTTCAAGGAAGCAAAATAGGAGGATTCACATGAACACATACAAATTACTTACACCAGGCCCATTAACAACAACAGCAGCAGTAAAAAAAGAAATGCTAGAAGATCGTTGTACTTGGGATGACGACTACAAGAATGTTACACAAACAATTCGTAAACAGTTGGTTTATTTAGCTCAAGCCGATGAATCTGATTATACTGCGGTTCTTATGCAAGGTAGTGGTAGTTTCGTTGTAGAAGCTGTCTTAACGACAGCTATCGCTGAAAATGACAAAGTGCTGATACTTACAAATGGTGCGTACGGTGAACGTATTGCAGAAATGGCGCAAACATTGCAACTTCAACATGTTGTCTATAGTGTGCCGTATAACGAGCAACCATCACACGTAGAAGTTCGAGCGCTTTTACAAAATGATTCGGCAATTACTCATGTAGCCATTGTGCATTGTGAGACGACGACTGGCATGCTGAACCCAATTGCTGAAATTGCTAAAGTTGTTAAGGAGTTCGATAAAACGTATATCGTAGATGCGATGAGTAGCTTTGGTGGTGTGCCGATGGACGTTCCAAATCTACAAATTGACTATTTAATTAGTAGTGCCAACAAATGTATTCAAGGTGTTCCAGGGTTTGGCTTTGTCATTGCTAAGATTGGTGCTTTAGAAAAATGTAAAGGGCAAGCTAAAAGTGTGGCACTTGATTTACATAGCCAATGGGAAGTCATGAAAGTGGATGGTAAATGGCGTTTTACATCACCTACGCATGTTGTAGCGGCGTTTGCTAAGGCGTTAGAAGGGCTGATCGAAGAAGGTGGAATTCGAACGCGTTACAGTCGTTATGCTAAAAACAATGCAATCGTTCGCTCCCGATTAGCAGCAGTAGGTTTTGATGCGTATATTTCGGAAGCTCAGCAATCACCAATTATCACAACGTTTTTATTCCCTCATGATGGCTTCTCATTTGAGCATTTTTATAATGAGATGAAAAATGGAGGATTCGTCATCTATCCGGGGAAACTAACTGATTTTGATACATTCCGTATTGGGAATATTGGGGATGTTTATGAGGAAGATATGAATTCATTATGTGAAATTATCGAAAACTATATGGCGGTGAATACAAAATGAGAGTAGAAGCGATTGTATTAGATTGGGCGGGAACAGCAGTTGATTTCGGATGTTTTGCACCAGTGAATGTTTTTCTAAGTATTTTTGAAAAAGCAGGGGTTCCTGTGACGTTGGAAGAAGCACGTAAGCCAATGGGAATGTTGAAAATTGATCATATCCGTACGATGCTTGAGATGCCAAGAATTAGTGATGAATGGAAACAAGTGCATGGTCAAGCATACAAGGAAGAAGATGTTCAAGTGCTGTATGCAGAATTCGAAACACAGCTAATGGAATCTCTTTCAACTTATACAGATCCGATTCAGCATGTGATCGATACAGTATCTACATTAAAATCAGTGGGTATCCGTATTGGTTCTACAACGGGCTATACGGATTCAATGATGGCTGTAGTAACAAAGAACGCAGAGGTAAAAGGATATAAACCGGACTTTTTAGTAACACCCGATCAAGTAGGGAATGTAGGTCGTCCTTATCCATATATGATCTTTAAAAATATGGAGAAGCTTGGTGTGAAATCTACAAAGCAAGTTGTTAAGGTCGGCGATACAACTTCTGATATTCAAGAGGCACTTAATGCCGGTGTTTGGGCTGTAGGTGTCATTATTGGGAGTTCAGAAATGGGCTTAACTGAAGATGAATTTAATGCGTTATCTGAAGAACAACAACAGCTTGCTATTGAAAAAACAAGATGTGTCTTCGAAGAAATAGGTGCACAATATACAATTCAAACAATGGCAGAGCTACCTGCGTTACTTGAAGTAATCAACGAGCACTTAGGGGATGAATTAGTACAATCATAATTTCTAAGGTGGAAATTTACTTAGTATAAAAATTGAAGTATATTAAGGGTTTTAATTCTATGAAGAAAAAGAAGGCATCATGTATAGTCGCCTATAACATGATGCCTTCTTTTAGTCGCGATCGTATGGGATAGAATTTGGAATATCCGCAAATGGATTTTTCTCATTGATGCGGTCATAGAACATAACACCGTTTAAATGGTCTAATTCGTGTTGGAAGGCTATAGCAGCTAGTCCTTTTAGTCGCATTTTTTGTTCTTCGCCGTCAATTGTCTTGAATTTCACTGTAATACGCGCATGTCTCGGTACATATCCGGGAACATTACGGTCAACTGACAGGCAACCTTCACCTGCTGTAATATATGTGCTTTCAACTGAATGGCTCACAATTTTTGGATTGATGGCCGTGAAGCTTACTTGTTCGCCATTATCATCTTTTAAATGCAACGCAAACATACGATGTAAACTATTTACTTGGTTAGCAGCTAAGCCAATGCTTCCGCGTAAGTTATATTTTTCAATCATTTCAGGGTCTTGGCTATTTTTTACATATTGAAGTATATCCTCAGCTAATTGTTTCGTTTCTTCAGATAAAGGGAATTTTACTTCTACAGCCTTTGTGCGTAAAGTCGGATGGCCTTCACGAATAATATCATCCATTAAAATCATATGTAAATCGTCCTTTCGATCACTTTGTACGTTTTTTTACTAGTATACCTCACTTTTAATTGCATTCAATGAAAAATGCCTTCGTTTAATTATTATTAATCGTGATTGTTTTGGAGGAATAAGGGTATTCTACTATTGTATTTTCTGACCAGAAACGCATTGTTGTTATAGTAAAAGTGAGTTGTTGTAATACAGATTGTTTATGTGTGTGGTACAGTATAAGACAGTTTGAAAATTGTGATTTTTGAAGAAAAATGTTTGTAATTAGCTATATTATTTGATTGACCGACGTAATTTTATTCAGTATACTGAGTCCTAAGAAGAAGTTGTACTAGTAAAAAAATGATTTATTTTAATACAGTTGAAAGGGAGATGTGAATTATGAGCAAGAAAAACAATAATATTTTTGATCCGAAACAAACGCTAGTTGAAATTGAAGAAAAATTTGAAATGTTTCGAATTCTAAACGAAAATGGCGAAATTGTAAATGAAGAAGCTGATCCGAAATTATCGGATGAGGAGTTAGTAGAATTAATGACGCGTATGGTCTATACACGTATTTTAGACCAACGTTCGATTTCTTTGAATCGACAAGGGCGTTTAGGTTTCTATGCACCGACAGCAGGTCAAGAAGCTTCACAATTAGCATCTCAATATGCTTTAGAAAAAGAAGATTGGATTTTACCAGGTTACCGTGATGTACCACAAATTGTGTGGCATGGACTGCCGCTTGAGAAAGCGTTTTTATTCTCTCGAGGTCACTTCGTTGGTAACCAAGTTCCTGAAGGTGTAAACGTTTTAGCACCACAAATTATTATCGGTGCACAATACATTCAAGCAGCTGGGGTGGCGCTTGGACTTCAAAAACGCGGTAAAAAAGCAGTAGCTGTTACGTACACAGGTGATGGTGGTTCATCACAAGGTGATTTCTACGAAGGTATTAACTTTGCAGGTTCGTTCAAATCACCAGCAATCTTCATCGTACAAAATAACCAATTTGCGATTTCAACACCACGCGAATTACAAACAGCAGCAAAAACAATTGCACAAAAAGGTGTAGCAGCGGGTATACCGAGTATTTTAGTAGACGGAATGGATGCGCTTGCAGTTTATGTAGCAACACGTGATGCACGTGAGCGAGCAGTAAATGGTGAAGGTCCAACATTAATAGAAACAATGTGTTACCGTTATGGTCCTCATACGATGGCTGGGGATGACCCAACACGCTACCGTACTTCAGATAAAGATAGTGAATGGGCATTAAAAGACCCGTTAGTACGCTTCCGTAAATATTTAGAAGCAAAAGGTTTATGGGATGAGGCGAAAGAAGAATCTGTGATTGAGCGAGCTAAAGAAGAAATTAAAGAAGCCATCAAAAAAGCAGATGCAACGCCAAAACAAACAGTAACGCAATTAATGGATAACATGTATAAAGGCGAAATGCCTTCGAACTTAAAAGAACAGTATGAAATCTACAAAGAGAAGGAGTCGAAATAAGCTATGGCACAAATGACAATGATTCAAGCAATTACAGATGCACTTCGCGTGGAATTAAAGAACGATGAAAACGTTCTTGTATTCGGGGAAGATATAGGTGTTAATGGCGGGGTATTCCGAGCAACTGAAGGCCTACAAAAAGAATTCGGTGTGGATCGTGTATTCGATACGCCGTTAGCTGAATCGGGTATCGGTGGCTTAGCAATCGGTCTTTCTCTACAAGGTTATCGTCCAGTACCTGAAATTCAATTCTTTGGCTTCGTTTATGAAGTGATGGACTCTATTAGTGGTCAATTAGCACGTATGAGCTATCGTAGCGGTGGCGTGTATAATGCACCAGTAACAATCCGTTCGCCATTCGGTGGTGGGGTACACACACCAGAAATGCACTCAGATAGTTTAGAAAGCTTAATGACTGCTCAACCTGGTTTAACAGTGGTTGTACCATCAACACCATACGATGCAAAAGGTTTATTAATTTCATCTATTCGTAATGATAATCCAGTTATTTTCTTAGAGCACTTAAAACTTTACCGTTCATTCCGAGAAGAAGTACCGGAGGAAGCTTACACAATTCCACTTGGTAAAGCTGATGTGAAGCGTGAAGGTAAAGACTTAACGATTATTGCTTACGGCTTAATGGTTCATGAAAGTTTAAAAGCAGCGGAAGAATTAGAAAAAGAAGGTCATTCTATAGAAGTAATTGACTTACGTACAATTCAACCGCTTGATATTGAAACTATTATCGCATCTGTTGAAAAAACAGGTCGTGCAATCGTTGTACAAGAAGCACAAAAACAAGCGGGTATTGCAGCAAATGTTGTCGCTGAAATTACAGAGCGTGCAATTTTAAGCTTAGAAGCACCAGTACTTCGCGTTGCAGCACCTGATACAGTGTATCCATTCCCTCAAGCTGAAGGTGTATGGTTACCAAACTTTAAAGACGTAATGGAAACAGCAAAAAAAGTTTTAACATTCTAAGGACGATTAGGAAGGATGGTATAAATGGCATTTGAATTTCGATTACCAGATATTGGGGAAGGTATTCACGAAGGAGAAATCGTAAAATGGTTCGTCAAAGCTGGCGATACAGTTAAAGAAGACGACATTCTTTGTGAAGTTCAAAACGATAAAGCAGTTGTAGAAATTCCGTCTCCAGTAGATGGAAAAGTTGAAGAAGTATTAGTAGGCGAAGGTACAGTTGCGGTTGTAGGAGATGTTTTAATCCGTCTTGATGCACCAGGATACGAGGATTTAAAACTAAAAGGTGACGATCATGCGGCTGAGAAAGCGGAAGCACAAGTACAACCAGCAGCTGAAGTAGAAAAAGCGCCAGTAGCTGAAGTTGCACCAGTGAAGGAAGAAGTTACTGATACAACTAAACGTGTCATTGCAATGCCTTCAGTTCGTAAATTTGCACGTGAGCATGATGTCGATATTCATATGGTAGCGGGCACTGGAAAAAATGGTCGTATAGTAAAAGAAGATATCGAGAATTTCCTAAATAGTGGCGGAGTAGCGCAAGCGGTTGAAGCACCAACTGTAACTGAGGAAGCACCAGTACAACAAGAAGCATCGACTGTAGCAACACCTGTTGTACTTGAGGGTGATTTCCCTGAAACGCGCGAGAAAATGTCTGGTATTCGAAAAGCAATTGCCAAAGCAATGGTACATTCGAAACAAACAGCTCCGCATGTTACGCTAATGGATGATGTGGATGTAACAGAACTTGTTGCACATCGCAAAAAATTCAAAGATATCGCTGCCGAAAAAGGTGTGAAATTAACGTACTTACCATACGTTGTAAAAGCGCTTGTTTCGACTTTACGCGAATTCCCAGAATTTAATCGTTCATTAGATGACTCAACACAAGAAATTATTCAAAAGCATTACTACAATATTGGGATTGCAGCAGATACAGAAAAAGGCTTACTTGTCCCAGTTATTAAACATGCTGATCGCAAATCCGTATTTGCAGTATCAAATGAAATTAATGAACTAGCGACAAAAGCACGTGATGGCAAACTTGCACCACATGAAATGAAGGGCGCATCTATGTCTATTACGAATATTGGTTCAGCAGGAGGACAATGGTTTACGCCAGTAATTAATCATCCTGAAGTAGCGATTTTAGGTATTGGAAGAATTTCTGAAAAACCTGTAATAAAAAATGGTGAAATTGTAGCTGCACCTGTGTTAGCATTATCATTGAGCTTTGACCATCGTATGATCGATGGAGCCACTGCACAAAATGCTTTAAATCACTTGAAGCGTTTGTTAAGTGAGCCAGAATTATTATTAATGGAGGCGTAACAATAATGGTAGTAGGAGATTTCCCAATCGAAACAGATACTCTTGTCATTGGTTCAGGTCCTGGAGGATATGTAGCTGCAATTCGTGCAGCTCAAACTGGCCAAAAAGTAACAATCGTTGAAAAAAATGTACTTGGTGGCGTGTGCTTAAACGTAGGTTGTATTCCATCAAAAGCATTAATTTCAGTTGGTCACCGTTTTGAACATGCTAAACATTCAGATGACATGGGTATTATCGCTTCTGATGTAAAATTAGACTTTTCAAAAGTACAAGCATTTAAAGACAGCGTTGTTAAGAAATTAACTGGCGGTGTTGAAGGCTTACTTAAAGGCAATAAGGTTGAAATCGTACAAGGTGAAGCTTACTTTGTTGATGCTCATTCAGTACGTATCATCAATGGTGAATCTGCTCAAACTTACACATTCAACAATGTAATTATAGCAACTGGTTCTCGCCCTGTTGAAATTCCAACATTCAAATTCACTGATCGCGTACTAAGCTCTACTGGTGCACTTGCTTTAAAAGAAATGCCTGGTAAATTAGTTGTAATTGGTGGCGGTTACATAGGTACTGAATTAGGTTCAGCTTATGCAAACCTAGGTGCTGAAGTAACAATTATCGAAGGCGGAAAAGACATTTTAGCTGGCTTTGAAAAACAAATGACTCAAATTGTGAAAAAAGGCCTTAAAAAGAAAGGCGTTGAAATCGAAGTAAACGCATCTGCTAAAGGTGTTGAAGAAACGGAAAATGGTGTAGTAGTAACTTATGAAGTTGGCGGAGAAGAGAAAAAAGTTGAAGCTGACTACGTATTAGTAACTGTTGGTCGTCGTCCTAATACAGACGAAATGGGTCTTGCTGAAATCGGTATCGAATTCGGTGATCGTGGTCTAATTAACGTCGACAAACAATGCCGTACAAATATTCCAAACGTTTATGCAATCGGTGATATCGTTGCTGGTCCTCAACTTGCACACAAAGCTTCTTACGAAGGTAAAGTTGCTGCCGAAGCGATCGCAGGCGAAAAATCAATCGTGGATTACTTAGCTATTCCTGCTGTATGCTTCACAGATCCAGAAATGGCAACTGTAGGTTACAACGAAGAACAAGCTAAAGCTGAAGGTATTGAATATACTGCAGCAAAATTCCCATTTGCGGCAAATGGTCGTGCACTTGCGCTTAACCAACCAGAAGGCTTTGTGAAGCTTGTTGCTCGTAAAGAAGATGGTTTATTAATCGGTGCTCAAATCGTTGGTGCTGGTGCATCAGATATGATCTCAGAAATGGGCTTAGCTATTGAAGCTGGCATGACTGCAGAAGATATCGCATTAACAATTCATGCACACCCAACTTTAGGTGAAATTACAATGGAGGCTGCTGAAGTGTTACTTGGCAACCCAATCCATATCGTAACGAAAAAATAATATAATAATACTTATATGGCTACAAAGCGAACGTGCTTTGTAGCCTTTTTTTGTAATTTCAGAATCTATGTACGTTATAGTAGTGAATAAAATACGATTTTTAGCGGAAATTTCATCTAATAGAGGTTGGAAATATTTTTACAGGTATGTTGATTCACCAATAACAATCATTGTTATTAAAGTAGTAGATTGATTTCCGTTCCAGGGGCGAGAAGCGTCCAGCCGTAACGGAAATCAACCCGATGTTAGGTTGATAAACCGTTTAATCGGGAAATAATCTATTTATTAGTAAATAACAACCGGGTATTTTAATTTTTCTACGATTAATACCTAATTTATTGTGTAATCTATTAGTAAAAAAACTAGATAACATATAAGATATAATTAGGAATATTCTAATAATTACGCAGGGGTGAAGAGGATGGAATTGGGATTACAAGGGAAAGTAGCGATCATTACAGGTTCAAGTAAAGGAATAGGTTATTATACGGCAATGCAACTTGTAAAAGAAGGGGCGAAAGTTGTTCTTTGTGCACGTGGTGAGAAGCAGCTACAAGTGGCGGCTGCCTGCATTAAAAATGAAACTGGTGAAGATGTATTGGTAGTACCAACGGATATTATGAAAGAAAAAGATTGCCAAGAATTGATTGAACGTACGGTATCACATTTTGGACGTCTTGATATTTTAGTGAATAATGCTGGTACGGCATCAGCCAATCCTTTTGAATCAGTGAGCAGTGCGTTATGGCAAGCAGATTTAGATTTAAAAGTATTTGGTGCTATTCATTGTTCGAAATATGCCGCTCCACATATGCGAAAAGTTGGTGGAGGTGCGATTGTCAATGTGACGGCTGTAATGGCTAAAACACCACCAGCAAGCTCATTGCCTACAACAGTGAGTCGGGCTGCCGGACTTGCCTTAACAAAGGCAATGAGCAAAGATTTGGGGAAAGACAATATCCGTGTGAATTCAGTGTGCATCGGACTTATTCGAAGTGATCAAATCGAGAAAAAGTGGAAATCAGAAGCACCGGATGTAACTTGGGAAGAGTACTCCCAAAAAGTAGGACAAAGTATTCCTTTGGGGCGAGTAGGAGATACAGAGGAAGCGGCGAATGTCATTACGTTTTTAGTGTCAGATGCCGCAAGCTATGTTACAGGAACAGCTGTTAATATTGATGGTGGTTCAGGTCACGCATTATAACTACATAAAAGAGTGAAGAGAAATTGGTTCTCTCCACTCTTTTTTATTCTTCTTCGTTGATAATGACATTTTTACCGCGCATCTTCATGAAGATCGGCACGAGTAACCATGACACTGCCACGATTAGAAATACTAATGATAATGGCTTAGTCACAAAAATTGAAAAATCACCATTAGAGATTGTTAAAGCACGACGCATATTATTTTCAATCATCGGGCCTAAAACAAGTGCTAGTACTAAAGGAGCTACTGGATAGTCATTTTTGGCGAAAAGGTAACCAAGAACACCACAAGCAAGTAGTAAATACAAATCGAATGTTGTATATTGCACTGCATAAACACCGAAGAATGAAATAGCAATAATAATAGGCAATAAGTATTTTTTAGGTGTTTCAATTACTTTTGCAAAAATACGAACTAGAGGCATATTTAATACTAATAGCATTAAGTTACCGATAAACATACTCGCGATTAAACCCCAAGCAACCTCAGGATGCTCGTCAAATAATAACGGACCTGGCTGAATATTGTACATAATAAGCGCGCCCATTAAAATCGCTGTAGTCCCAGAACCCGGGATACCTAATGTTAATAGGGGAATCATTGCACCACCTGATGCTGCGTTGTTAGCTGATTCAGGCCCAGCTACACCAGCAATATGGCCTTGACCGAATTTCTCGGGCGTTTTACTGAATTTTTTCTCGGTAATATAAGAGAAGAAAGAAGCAAGCGTTGCTCCTGCACCAGGCAAGACACCGATAAAAAATCCTAAAAACGAGCCACGGGCAATTGGCACCGCACTATCTTTTAAATCTTGTTTTGTAGGTAATATGCGATTAATCTTTGCGATTTGACCGTCATCACCATCTTTTTCAAGTATTGTTTTGAATACTTCACCTAGGGCAAATAAACCGACTGCGATTGTCAAAAATTCAATCCCAGAGAATAGCATAGGTTGACCAAATGTAAATCGTTCGATCCCGGATACAGCATCAATTCCAATTGTACCAAGCATTAAACCAAGCACTGTCATGATTAACGCTTTTGTAATTGAGCGTCCAGCAAGTCCACTAACAGCTGCAAGACCTAATAACATTAAAGAAAAGTATTCGGCAGGTCCAAATTTTAATGCGATACTTGATAATGGTTTTGCTAATAGTACTAGTCCAACCAATGAAACGATACCAGCGCAAAAAGAACCAATTGCCGCAATTGAAAGAGCACTGCCAGCACGACCTTGTTTAGCCATTTGATAGCCATCTAATGTTGTAACAACAGAAGAAGATTCACCTGGTGTATTTAATAGAATAGAAGTTGTAGAACCACCGTACATCGCTCCATAATATACCCCTGCAAGTAAAATGATGGAACTTGCAGCTGCAGCTTCAGTTGGTAGTCCAGACGTTAGTGTCGCAGTAACAGGGATGAGTAAGGCAACCCCACTCATTGGACCTATTCCGGGAAGTACCCCAACTGCAGTTCCGATAATAACGCCGACGAAAGCGAATAATAAATTTTGCCATTGAAAGGCAATTGCAAAGCCGTCAGCTAAAAATTGCAATGTGGACATGTTTTCACTCCTTTACATTAAAAAGTTGGGAAACTAGGTAAAGAACCTCCTAGAACAACTGAAAATAAATAATAAATGCCGATTGAGAAAGCGGCTGAAATAATGACAGAAAATAATAATTTTCCTCGTTCCATCGTTTGGAAGCCGATTAATAAAAAGATAAATGTCGTAATCACGTAACCTACTATTTCAAGGAAGAATACATAGGCAATAGCACTAGCAAATATTATTAAAAACTTTTTCGCTTCAATGGAAGAAGTTTTTGAAGGATCTTCAGGTCCTTTTGCTAATCTTGCTTTTACAGCCTGTCTCCATGTCTCGTAAAAGAGTCGTAAGCTAAGTAAAACTAAAACTATTCCCAAACCCAAAGGAAAGGTTTTAGGCCCAACTGCAGACCCATAGGCACTATCAGAAATTTGTGTTGCTTGAACGATAAACAAAATACCAACGATGAATAATACAATACTCATAACTTTATCGAAAGTTTGGCTCAAATGTTTTGCCACCTCCTAATGGGGAAAAGCGACTATTGCAGTCGCTTTTCATTATTTAAAAGAAAAAGAAAGTATAAATTTTCTTATAGTGTCTAGACTTTCGCGCCACACGCTCGAAATTGCGATTTGCTCCTTTGACGAAAGTGGTGGAGCATTTACTTTCGCTTTAGGCTATTAATCAGCTGTCGTGTGCGGACGGGAACGAATGCACTTTTCTTATTTCTGCATACCTAAAGCTGTTAATAGCTCAACGATTGTTTCATTTTGTGCATCTAAATATTTTGTGAATTCCTCTGCGTTACGGTATTCACTTTGCCAACCATTACGCTCTACTTCAGCTTTCCATTCATCAGTTTCTACCATTGCTTGTAATTTTTCAGACCAATATGCTACAGCATCCTCAGACATATTTTTCGGTCCGAAAATACCGCGCCAAATTGTAAATTCTTCGTCAATGCCTGCCTCTTTAAATGTTGGCACATCAGCTAGTTCACCTTCTAAACGTTCAGGAGAACTTACAGCTAATACGCGCACATCGCCCGATTTTACATAAGTTGCGATTGTCGAAGCATCTGTTGCGATTACATCAGCATTTCCACCTAGAAGCGCAGCAACAGCTTCACCGCCACCATCATAAGAAACATATTTAATCGTTTTTAAATCAATACCTGATTTAAATGCTGGAATAATTCCTACTAAATGGTCCATAGAACCTGGCGCAGAACCACCAGCTAATGTTACATTTTCTGGTGTTGTTTTTAATGCATTTAACACGTCATCTAGTGTCTTGTAAGGAGAATCATTTTTTACAACGATTGCACCATAGTCACGTGTTAATTGTGCTAAAGGCGTAGTATCTTTATAACCAAATTTACTGTTTCCTTCAGCTTTTTCATTATTGATTAAAATAGGTGGTGATTTTACCATTAGCATGTGATCATTTTCAGCTTCTTTAGTTGCAAAAGTTGCCATGAATACTGCGCCACCGCCACCCGGCTTATTTTCAACTTGGATTGACTTTTCGATAAGACTTGTATCATTCATTGTTTTAGCAATGGCACGAGCTGTTAAATCCCAGCCACCGCCAGCACCTGAAGGAGCAACAATTGTGATATTGTTTTTCGGATAGTCACTTACTTTCTCTGCTTCCTTGTCCCCAGCGTCAGATGAATCTGTTGATGAACAGCCTGCTAAGCCAGCTAATAAAAGACCAGCTGCCGCAAATTTCGTCAATGTTTTCCACATAAGAAATCCCCCTTGTAAAGTAAAATGGTAGCGCTGCAATTGCAAGCGCTACCATAAATTTATCGTATATTTAGAAATTAACAATATTATGAGAATAATGTTAATTTGTTTCATTTTGTTCATAAAGTTTATTGGATGATGAAGTATCGCCGTTCAGGACGACCGACTGTACCGTATGTGAGTTCAGTGTAAGCTTGTTTTTGTGTAACCAGAAATTCCAAATATCGCCGAGCTGTAGAGCGGCTGACCCCAATGCTCTTTCCTAATACCTCTGCAGTAGTGCCATTTTCGACGATATTTAAATAACCCACCACATGATTCATTGTTGTTGGATCAATGCCTTTTGGTAACAAGGGTGACAAATCTATTTTGTCATTGGATGGTACTTTAGGCCACAACTGTTGAATTTTTTCTTGTGTGAATTTTTCATTATTTTGTAGAATAGAGTGTTTAATACGAAATTTCTCTATGCTTTCTTTTAATTGCTCAAAAGTAAAAGGTTTTAAAATATAATCCGTTACATTTTTTCGATATGCGACTTGTACAATATGTGCTTCTGTTGCAGCTGTAATCAAAATAATGTTACTAGTAGGTCGAATTTCTTGGATTTTATCAATTAAATCTATGCCGAGTATATCAGGCAAAAATACATCTAATAAAATTAATTGTGGTGAAAAAGACATAAGCCAGTCAAGTGCCTCCTCACCGGTATGTGCACAGGCAATGACATGAAATCCCTCAATTTTTTCTAGAAAACGACGATGTACGTCAGCAACACGCACATCATCCTCAATAATTAATACTTCAATGTTTTGCATCTTCTGCATAGCCCCCTCTGCTAATAGATACAATGAATAATGCGCCACCTAAATCTCCTTCTCCAAGAGCAAGTGTGCCATTTAAATCGTGAGTACTAGAAATAACTTTACGTAAACCGTATCCTCTAAACTTTGTATCTTTTGTTGAAATATTTTCTGAAAAGAGTACTTCTAACTTTTCTTGTGCCAAACCGTTGCCTGAATCTTCAACCTCAATTAATATCTCTTCACCATTATCATAAATAAAAAGTCGTACAATTGGCGGGCGGTCTTTGTTTTTTTCAACTTCTTCAAAAGCATTCGTCAACAAATTACCCATGATGGAGATAATGAGACTTTTTTCGATGTTTTCAGGCAAAGTTTCTAAATAACTGTCTTCATCGAAAATTAGTTTGACTTTTAATTCACGCGCGCGATTGAAAAAACCGATAATGAGTCCATTTAAAAATGGGTCTTTCACATGATTTCTGATGAACTGCGTTAAAGACGATTGACCTTGTACCTCTTTATGAATTATAGACAGTGCTTCATCTGATGCGTTCAATTGAATCAGCCCTGAAATTGTATAAAGAATATTGTTAAATTCATGTGTTTGGGCACGTAATGCCTCGGTATATTGCTTTACTTGTGATAATTCGATCGCAAGATGGTCAATTTCTGACTGTAATCGAAAACTAGCAACAGCACCAACAATATTGCCTTTTACCTTCATAGGTACACGATTGACGATAACTTCATTCCCATTGATGATCATAGGTTTATCAAGTTGTTTTTTTCCGTCAGTGAGCACTTCAAGTAGGTGAGTATTTGGAACATGCTGCTCAATACTGTCGCCGATGACAGAATCTTTGTCGGATAAATGTAAGACCTTTGCGGCGGCATTGTTAAGTGTTGTAATTTCGCCTTTATGATTGACCGTAATAATCGCTTCTCGCACTGATTCGATCAACGCATTTTTTTCCGTGAAAAGATTAGCGATTTCATTTGGTTCGAGATTGAAAATTTGTTTTTTGATGCTGCGAGATAAAAAAATGGAACCAAAAATTCCGATGATTAATGCAACCATTACAATATAAAAAATATTGTCGAGATATTGCGAATATAAAGTATCCATTTCACTTGTTAAGTAGCCAATCGAAACGACACCAAGAATCGTGCCGTCAGTGTCAAAGACTGGTGATTTTCCCCGAATTGACTCCCCCATAGAGCCTTCAGCTATTGAAATATAGGATTCACCATCTATTAATGCTTGGTCGTTGTCGTCTCCGACCATTGGTTTTCCGATTCGGTCAGTAAGTGGGTGGGAGTAACGAATCCCATCTTTGTTGCCGATTACTACATACGCAGCTTCTGTTGTGTTCATAATATTTAGGCTGATTTTTTGAAGTGCTACAGATGGATTGTCTGTTTTAAAGGCAGCTAAAACATCACCACGATCGGCAGTTGTTTCCGCTAAATAGAGAGCACGTTTTCCAAGTTGTGTTTGCAAAGCATCCGAAATGGTTAAGTAAAATAGTAAGCCTGCGAAAGTAACAATAATTAGAATAAAAAAGCTAAAATAGTAGGCGAATCGTGTTTGTAATTTTAATGGTTTAATAATAATCAATCATTCCACTCTATAAATATTGGGAAAATTATAAATAGTATTTTTATAGTAACAGTTATTAATATAAATTATCTATGGTTGTTTAAAAAAATCTAAAAAATAACGCTCCAATATTCTCTCAGTATATGAATAGTTGGTGATAAATTGTCCTTTATGTAGTTATTTTCACTATTATTTTTCCAATATTGTAATAGACAGAAAATTTCAACAGATGTAGAATGGATGTGAGGGGGTGAAAAGTGGCAAAATTATGAACGGAATTTTGCTGCGTCGTCAATGAAAGTAATTCGAATAATTGTCCAGATAGGTATTTTAAATATTTTTTATTACATAGGTGTTGGGATTGTCTCATTATTACATTTACCTTTTCCTGCAAGTATAGTTGGACTATTACTGCTTGCGCTCTCTCTACAATTTAAAATTATTAAAGTGGAGTACATTCAAGATGGTGCTGGATTTTTAATTGGTGTATTAACATTGTTTTTCATACCGGCAACGGTTGGTGTAATCGATTATCCACAACTCTGGACGTCAACTGGTTTACTCGTCATGTTAGCAGTAGCGGTGAGCACGTTAATTGTGATTTATGTCACGGGTTCTATTAGCCAAGTGATTGAGAGGAAGGAAGTTGCTAAAAAAGAAACAGCGTTGGATAAAACGAAGGGGGGCGTAACCGTTGAATGAAGTGATTGTTGTCCTCGGCACGATTGGCTTATTTATGCTTTTTACAAAATTTTATCAACGATTCCCGCATCCGCTAACGATTCCGCTAGTAACAACTACTTTAGTAAGTGCATTAACGTTAGTCATTTTAAAAATTCCGTATGCAACGTATATGGAAGGGGGAGAATGGCTACAAAAAATGCTTGGACCCGCGGTGGTGGCACTTGCCTATCCTCTGTACAATCAACGAACAATCGTTATGAAGTATAAGTATTCCATTCTTTCAGGGATTGTCTTTGCGATGGTGACGGGCTTAATCACGGTCTTTGTGATGCTGAAATGGATTGGTGTTAATGAAAGTTGGTTGCTTACGGCGGTACCTAAATCATTAACGACGCCTGTTGCTATGCAAGTAAGTGAAACGATTGGAGGTATTCCGCCATTAACTGCTGTGTTAGTAATGCTGGCAGGTTTTGTCGGTGCCATTATAGGCCCTCTTGTTATAAAATATGGAAAGATCGAATCTGCTGTAAGTAGAGGTGTGTCGGTTGGTAGTGCCTCGCACGGTGTAGGACTTGTAAAACTGAAAGATTACGGTGAACAGGAGTTATCGGTAGGTTCATTGTCGATGGGCTTAACAGCTATTATTGGAGCGTTTTTATGTCCGCTCTTTGTGTATATATTTATGTAGAAAAGAGGTTGTCTCAAAAGTAGTTTGAGGCAACCTCTTTCTGTGTAAAAGGGGAAGAAAGCGGCAATAAAAGTGCATTTTTTAACAGTCCACCTAGCTTTTCTGAATGATTAGTTGAATCGTATGAGCAAGACTAGTATGAAGTATGCCTTCATTTCGAATTTGTTCACCTGTGAAGAAGTGAAGGATTTTTATATGGTTTACACCAAGTGAGAATTTCTGTTAGATCATATAAAAAGTCAATCTGCTTTGGGCCACCTGATGCATAAGGAAGTTGGTATGTAGAATATAATTCAATCATAATTATGCCTCCAGGTTTCACAGAGCGTACGATACGAGCAAAGACATCCTGCTGTTGTTCATGTTGGAAATGCCCAAATACCATAATTGCAGCATCAAAGAATTCATCTGGGATTTCATCATGCAATAAATCAATAAGTTCGGTATGTACTGTAATACTGTGTTTTTTCGCGAGTTCTTCGGTTTTATCTAAGCCGCTTTGGGCATAGTCAAAGGCTGTCATTGTACGTCCTTTGGATGCTAAATAGACCGCACTGCGCCTTTCACCTTCAGCGTAGGCTGCTACAGTTCGACAATCTTTTAAATGCTGTGCGAAGTTTTTAGTAAAAGTATTAGGTTGTTCTCCGTACATATATTCCATTGTTTAAAATCACTCCCTATTGATATTGTAGGCAAGTAGCATTATAGAATCGATTTTTTTGCTCAAAAAAGCAGACTAGTGAAACTTCACTAGTCTGCAAAATGGTTTTAGTGTATTCAAGATCCAAACAATTTAATGAAAGGAATAGATTTCTTATTACTTAATAGCTTTCCGCTCTTTGATGACACGAATCGTCTGTAAAGTATTATCCTCTGGACCTTGTACAGGAAGTCCAGCTTCAATGTTCATCTGAACATATTGAATATTTTCCTCAGTTATTATTTCCCCGGGAATGAATATAGGAATACCAGGTGGGTACACCATTATGAACTCTGCACAAATACAATTATGCGCTTCTGCAAGAGGTACGACCTCTGTATCTGCATAAAAAGCATCACGCGGTGACATTGCCAACGCGGGTATTTCTGGAACAGACACATGAGTTTCTTTAATTGTAGCTTCGGAATCATACGCTTTTGACATACGCTGTAGTGCGTTAACGAGTAGATTCATTTCCTTCTTTGTATCACCAAGTGTGACAAGACATAAAATATTGTATAAATCTGAAAGTTCTACCTCGATATTGGCATTGTGACGTAACCATTCTTCGGCTTGGTGTCCTGTAATACCTAAATCTTTCACACTAATGAGTAGCTTTGTAGGGTCCATATCATAGGTTGCTGAAGAGTGTAATTTTTCTTTACCAACACATGTTAGATGTGGAATTTGGTTAATGCGTTTACGTGTATCTTTTGATAAGCGTATGGCCTCATCAATTAAATCATGACCATGAATCGCTAGCTGGCGTCGTGCTGTATCCAGTGATGCTAAAATTGGATACGATGTGGATGTTGTCGTCAGCATGGAGAATATAGCTTGTACACGTTTTGCTGAAATACGACCTTCTCGTAAGTTAAGTACAGAGCTTTGTGTCATTGAACCGCCGAGCTTATGGACGCTTGTTGCAGCCATATCTGCGCCTGCTTGCATCGCAGATAAAGGCAGATCATCATGGAATTTAATATGGACACCATGTGCTTCGTCTACAACAACAGGTATGTTACGGCTATGTGCAAGCTCAACAATTCGTTTTAAGTCGGCAGCAAAACCAAAGTAAGTTGGGTTAATAACAAGTAATGCTTTGGCATCGGGGTACGCAGTAAGCGCCTTTTCCACAGCTTCAGCTGAAATGCCATGTGATATTCCAAGTTCGCTATCAACTTCTGGATGAATGAAAATTGGAATTGCGCCAGCAAAAACAATTGCTGACATGATTGATTTATGAACATTCCGTGGTACTAGAATCTTATCACCTGGACCGACGACGGTCAGGATCATCGTCATAATGGCGCCACTAGTACCTTGAACGGAAAAGAATGTATGATCAGCACCAAAAGCTTCGGCAGCAAGTTCTTGTGCTTCTTTAATCGCGCCTTTTGGTGAATGTAAATCGTCTAGTGGAGCAATATTAATTAAATCGATTGATAAAACGTTGTCGCCGACGAATTCTCGGAAAGCAGGATCCATTCCGCGCCCTTTCTTATGGCCTGGAATATGGAACTGAATTGGATGTCTGTTCCGGTGTTTTAATAATACGTCGAACAAAGGAGTCTCTAATTGTGACAACGCAGGTACCACCTGACTTTTTAAATATTTTGAAAACAAGTGAATTATAGCACCTAACGACTTCCATGAATAGACTTTTAAAAAAATAATGAAGGATTTCCCTGCATCCTTCAAGAAGTAGTTAAGTGTAGAAAGGGGAGATTATTATGAACTGGCACACACGAGTGACGGAGTTATTAGGGGTCAAATATCCGATTATTCAAGGGGGACTAGCATATTTAGCCTATGCGGATTTAGCTGCCGCAGTGTCGAATGCGGGAGGACTTGGTCAAATTACAGCAATGAGCTTACGGGACGCAGATTTATTGCGCGCTGAAATTCGTAAGGTACGCACATTAACGGATAAGCCGTTTGGCGTCAATTTCGCGATTGGTTTGCATGGTACAGGCTATGAGGATATGGTACGCGTCGCAGTTGAGGAAGAAGTACCTGTTGTCACAATGACAGGTGGCAACCCAGCGCCAATTTTCGAGATTTTGGCAGGAACAAATATAAAAAAATTAGTCCTTGTTGCTGCACGTAGACAAGCACAGAAGGCAGAGGAACTTGGTGCAGATGCTGTGATGGTCGTAGGACAAGAAGGTGGAGGTCATTTGGGACGAGATGATGTTGGTACGATGGTCCTTGTGCCTCAAGTTGTCGACAGTGTGAAAATTCCAGTCATTGCCTCAGGCGGTATTGGAGATGGGCGTGGTTGGATGGCTGCGCATGCGCTTGGTGCAGAGGGCATTGAAATGGGTACACGTTTTATTGCGACAAAGGAGTGTATTAATGCCTCAGAGGCTTACAAAGAGGCGCTTCTTGCAAGTTCGGAAGCGGACACGACTGTGATTAAACGTTCAATAGGCGCACCCGCTCGTGCGATACGTAGTGAGTTTACTGAGAAAATTTTAGAAATTGAACGTACAACACCGACATATGAGGCATTAAAAGATTATATTAGCGGTGAGGCAAATAAGCGTTTTATATATGATGGTGAGAAAGATTCGGGTATTGGATGGGCAGGACAAGTAACTGGCATGATTCATGATATACCAACAGTGGATGAGCTAATGACACGAATGGTTGCAGAAGCGGAAAGTATCCGGGTAAAATGGGGTCAGTAATGTAAAGGTGGTTTTGTCCAAATGGAATATTCATATCCGTTTTCAATTGATTGGTCGACAGAAGAAATTGTTGACGTTATAAAGTTTTTTGAAGGAATCGAGCAAGCTTATGAAAAGGGGATTAAACGAGAAACGATGATGGCGAAATATCGTCGTTTTAAAGAAATTGTGCCCTCGCAAGCTGAAGAAAAAACAATCTTTCGTGAGTTTGAAGAAGCGAGTGGTTATGTAAGCTATCCTGTCATCAAACAAACAAAAGAAGCGCCAGATGGTACGACGATTAAAATTGCGCCAAAGCAGCGTCGTTAAAAAAATCAATGACTATCGGTGAATGAACGCCTAAATTAGGGATGTTTAATGAATATCTAATGTATATTCATCAATGGGGTAAGTATTATAAAATTATTTTTTGATTGAGAGGGAGTGCTGTTTTCAGCACTCCCTTTTTGTACCTGTCAAAAGATATGACAATTTCTAAAGGCTTTAATTTTCTGAAATAGGTGTTGATGACAGTTTTATGTTCATAGTATGAAAGAAAAGGAAGTTGCACCATCGAGTGACGTGCAACTTCCTAGGGCTAACTAAATATTATGTGAACTTCATTATTTGTAGAAACAGTAGCAAATAAAAAATTCAATATAATATTTTTTTTTCTATATTTGTTGGAATAATTAAGAGGTTAATTACTAAAACTACATAAATATACGCACTTAGTTATTTGTAATGGTGCTGTAAATAGGTAGCAGCGCATCGAATGTTTCCTCAATTAAATGATGTAAGTTATCGGCGGATAGGGTGATAGCTTGTTCACGTGGAATATGACGCCCGACTAAAAACTCACCTTTTTTCACGTCACGTAAGCGAACAAGTAATTGCTCGAGTTTTTCATCCTTTGCTTCACTTAGAGGAATCGCTAAAGGTGACATATGATCTCCAGAAACGATGAAATCATTTGGTAGCTCATTGAAAAGCGTTTTTTTCGCTAATAAACGTTCTGCAAACATATTTTTTTGAGGCGCTTCATAAATGATTGCTAAGACGATGAATAAATGTGTGCCCCATAGACCAATCTGAAAGTGTGGAAGTGCTTTATAGCCTCTTTTGTAAGGAGCAAAGGCAACCCAACTATCTTTAGGAGGGTTAACGGTACGGCGAGCATGTTTTGCTACATGAGGATAAAATTCTTCCCCTAATTTGCTGGAAAAGTAAGTGGAAAAATCTTCTCCAAGTATATTAAATTTTGGTCGTACTAAGGAAATCAGTGCATCCATTCGTTGTTCTAAACCATTTATTTGAAAAACATCGAAGTCCTGATTCGTCCATTGTGTTTTTTGCATTTTTGATAATTCCTTTCGATTTTCAGGTTTATTTTATTAAGTTTTTGGGGAAAAATCTTATAACAGCAACTTTATCGAGAACAATAAGGTTTTGTAAAAAAATAAATTAAAGGAAGTGATTTTTATGAAACAGATCGTAAAAATTATACGTAAAGTTGACATTGAAAAGCAATATAAACACATCTTACAATTAGAGATTGATTATGAATTAGCCTCCTTATTTTCTGCAATGAATGAGCAGAATGAGGGTGAAATTGAAAAAAGTAAAAAGCGACTAGCTGAAATTAGAGAAGAGCTTGAGGGTTTGCACGCTTATGCGTAAATGCAATTTTAAACCAATTTAAAAATCACTTGCTGAATATTCCGACAGCAGGTGATTTTTGTCGTTATAAAGGGTAAAATAGACAATATATCATAATGGTTCATGTAATTATGTAAAGGTTCTATTCGAAAGGTGGGTTTTTATGGATTTACAACTTATCGATCAATTTGCGAAAAATACTATTTTTGAAGCGGGTAGACGTATTCGAAATGCATTTACTTACGATTTAGTCGTAGAAACAAAATCAAACGCAAATGACTTAGTGACAAACATTGACCGTGAGACAGAATTATTCTTCATAGAAAAAATTAAATCATTTGATTTGACGCATAAAATAATTGGTGAAGAAGGCATGGGCGAAAAAGTCGATTCACTAGAAGGTGTTGTATGGATTATTGATCCGATTGACGGCACGATGAATTTTGTTAAGCAACATCGCCATTTTATGATCTCGATTGGTATTTTTATCGATGGTGTAGGGAAGCTTGGTTACATATTTGATGTTATGCGTGAAGATTTATTTTACGCTATTGAAGGTGTTGGTGCTTGGTATAATGACTCTCCTTTGCGCAAACTCCAACCAGTGAAAATTGAAGAAGCAGTGATTGGCATTAATGCAAGTTGGGTTGCACCAAATCGAAAAATTCATCACGAAAAAGTAATTGATTTAGTAAGAACTGCTCGAGGTACCCGCTCATATGGTTCAGCAGCGATGGAAATTGCATTTGTCGTGAGTGGTAAGTTAGATGCTTACGTTTCGATGCGATTATCACCTTGGGATATTGCGGGGGGAACGATTATTGCGAAGGAAGTAGGAGCTATTGCGACAAATCTTCGAGGAGAAGGTTTCGATTTCTTACATCAAGACACATTTATTATTGCAAACCCGTTTATTCATCAAGAACTTTTAGAAAAATATATTGTGCAATATGATTAAAAAAACGTACCTAGAGAAAGTTACATTTCTCTTAGGTACGTTTCTCGCTTTTTATAGAAGTCCTTGCTCGCGGAATTTGCGTTTCATTTTAAAAGCTGTCATGAAAACGACACATGTAGCAACAATACCTGCTAAGATGCCAAACCAACTACCTAAAGCAACAGAATAACCGATTGCACACATTGCTAAAACGGCAGCTAATGCATAAATGCCCATTACTAATTTCGCACGATTCATAGCTGTGCCTCCTAAAATTATTATGGATTATTTTCTCTGGAAAAATATATTTTTAGAATGATAGATATTCTAATAAGGACATTTTCATCCTTCATGTGCTATAATAACACAGTTAAACATTCGAAAAAAGAATATGGAGTGGAATAATGACAAACTTACGTCAAGATCTTCGCAATATCGCAATTATCGCCCACGTTGACCATGGTAAAACTACCTTAGTCGACCAATTATTAAAACAATCAGGTACATTCCGTTCAAACGAACGTGTTGAAGAACGTGCAATGGACTCTAACGATATTGAACGCGAACGCGGGATTACAATTTTAGCAAAAAACACAGCAGTAAATTATGAAGGAACTCGTATCAACATCCTTGATACGCCTGGACACGCTGACTTCGGTGGTGAGGTAGAACGTATTTTAAAAATGGTAGATGGCGTTGTACTAGTTGTCGATGCGTATGAGGGTTGTATGCCTCAAACTCGTTTTGTATTGAAAAAAGCGTTAGAACAACGTTTAACACCAATCGTTGTTGTTAACAAAGTAGACAAAGATTCAGCTCGTCCACTAGAAGTAGTAGATGAAGTACTTGAATTATTCATCGAGCTAGGTGCAGATGAAGACCAATTAGATTTCCCTGTTGTCTACGCTTCAGGTGTAAATGGTACAGCTTCTTTAGATGCTGATCCAGCTAAGCAAGAAGCAGATATGAAATGTCTATTTGAAAAAATCATTGAAGCTATTCCAGCTCCAGTTGATAACTCAGAAGACCCATTACAATTCCAAGTAGCTTTACTTGACTATAATGACTTCGTTGGACGTATCGGTATTGGTCGCGTTTTCCGCGGAACAATTTCTGTAGGTCAACAAGTATCTCTTATGAAGTTAGACGGTACAGTGAAAAACTTCCGTGTAACGAAAATCTTTGGTTTCTTCGGCTTAAAGCGTGAAGAAGTACAGACAGCAAAAGCTGGTGATTTAATCGCCGTTTCAGGTATGGAAGACATCAACGTTGGGGAAACAGTTTGCCCTGTTGAGCACCCAGATGCGCTTACGCCATTACGTATCGATGAGCCAACTCTACAAATGACGTTCTTAGTAAACAATTCTCCATTCGCTGGTCGTGAAGGGAAATGGGTTACTTCTCGTAAAGTAGAAGAGCGTTTACGTGCTCAATTACAAACGGACGTATCTTTACGTGTTGAAGATACAGATTCTCCAGATGCTTGGACAGTTTCAGGTCGTGGAGAGCTTCACTTATCGATCCTTATCGAAAACATGCGTCGTGAAGGCTTCGAAATACAAGTGTCTAAACCACAAGTAATCGTGCGTGAAATCGATGGCGTAAAATGTGAACCATTTGAACGCGTTCAAATTGATGTACCTGAAGAAAATGTTGGTTCAATTATTGAATCAATTGGTACACGTAAAGGTGAAATGCTTGATATGGTAAACAACGGCAGTGGACAAGTTCGTTTAACGTTCTTAGTACCTGCTCGTGGATTAATCGGTTATACAACTGAATTCATGTCAATGACAAAAGGTTTCGGTATCATCAACCATACGTTCGATTGCTACCAACCATTATTACCAGGTAAAATTGGTGGCCGTCACCAAGGTGTATTAGTTTCAATGGAAACTGGTAAAGCAACAACTTATGGTATGATGCAAATTGAAGACCGTGGTACTCTATTCTTAGAGCCAGGTACAGAAATTTACGAAGGTATGATCGTTGGTGAAAACACTCGTGACGCTGATATTACTGTAAACATCACAAAAATGAAACAAAAAACAAACATCCGTTCAGCAAATAAAGACCAAACGAATGTTATTAAAAAACCACGTATCCTTTCACTAGAAGAAGCGCTTGAATACTTAGGTGATGATGAGTACTTAGAAATCACACCAGAATCAATTCGTCTTCGTAAACAAATTCTAGATAAAAACGAACGTGAGAAAGCAGCGAAAAAATTACGTAACGCTGAAGTATAATTTTCCGCTGTCATGAAAGGAAGAGGAGTCTTGGATATGAAGTCCGCTTTAATGGGTGAACTGAATGTTATTCAAGTTGCTGCACCAGCAAATGCAGGAGAAACAGAATTTGTATTTAACCGTATGGCTGGGATTACTCGTTTTTTATATGAAAACCTGCCTAGCTATAACATGGCTGGATATGTTGTTTTCATCCTTGTATTTTTACTTTCCGCGCTTGTCTATAAATTAGGCTTTGCGAAGAAACTAAAAATGTCTCAAAATATCGTAATTTACGTTTTCCTATTTGTAGGATGTATTATGCTGACATTTTTAGCGTTATTCCTGCCTATGGTTGAAGGACTAATCGTAGCTGCGTTAATATTAATTTTATACAAAACGCGTTTATGGCGTGAGAAAAGAGAAGAGCAACGAGCTGCCAATTAGTGATAGTAGCTCGGCTCCTATGAAAGCAGTCCTAGCATGGTAATGTGCTAGGGCTGTTTTTATTTTTATTCAACTTGCCATCAATTTTGGTGATGAGTTGAATGAAAATAAAGTCACCGGAGGATAACATAGATTTTGCCTAAAAAGCTAGCACCGAAAATGCTCCTTGTGAATAAGTTAATGTCGATAGGCTATTTCATCAATCAAGGAGGAAAAAAGAATGCGTTGGCTTAAAAAGGGCATTTTGTTTAGTGTAGCAGCTTTGTTGCTTCTTTCAATGGCAGCATGTAATTCAGGAGAGCTTCAAAAAGTAAAAGTTGGAGAAGTAACGCGCTCGATTTTCTATGCGCCTCAATACGTAGCGCTTGAAAAAGGCTTCTTTGAAGATGAGGGACTTTCCGTGGATCTACAAACCATTGCCGGTGGAGATAAAACGATGACAGCATTACTAACGGACGGCATTGATATTGCTTTAGTTGGCTCAGAAACTTCTATTTATGTGACAGCTCAGGGTACTAGTGACCCCATTCAAAATTTTGCGCAACTGACACAGACTGACGGTACTTTTTTAGTGGCTCGTGAAAAAATGGAAAACTTCTCTTGGGAAGACTTAAAGGGTTCTGTTTTCCTTGGGCAACGAAAAGGTGGCATGCCACAAATGGCAGGAGAATTTGTTTTGAAGAAACATGATATTGATCCTTCAAAAGATTTAACAATGATTCAAAATATTGATTTTGCCAATATTTCTACGGCATTTGCGTCGGGTACAGGTGACTTTGTACAGTTATTTGAACCAACTGCGAGTGTGTTTGAAAATGAAGGAAAAGGCTTTATTGTTGCTTCATTCGGTACAGAATCAGGGCACTTACCGTATACATCGTATATGGCGAAAGACAGTTATTTAAAAGAACAAGACAAAACAGCCCAAAGTTTTACAAATGCTTTAAAAAGAGCGCAAGATTTTGTACAGGAAAAAAGTGCAGCTGAAGTAGCGAAAATTATCCAACCATATTTCGAAAATATTGATGTAGCGTTGATTGAAACGGTTGTAGAGCGTTATAAATCGCAGGGTTCTTATGCAACTGATCCTATTTTAGATAAAGAAGAGTGGGAAAACTTGCAAGCGGTTATGGAGGAAGCCGGTGAACTTCCGCAACGCGTAGAATATGAAGATCTAGTAAATACAACATTTGCTAAAAAGGCTGCGAAGTAATGGAATTCCTAAAGCTTGAGCATATTCACCATAGCTATTTCTCAAGCAAAGAAGCAAAAGAAGTCTTGTACGATATTAATTTATCTATTCGTGAAGGTGAGTTTGTATCGTTTATCGGTCCGAGTGGCTGCGGAAAAACAACATTACTATCTATTATTGCAGGGTTATTTCCTTCAACTGAAGGCAAAGTATTAATCGATGGGGAAGAAATAGATGAACAAAATAAATCACTTATCGGCTATATGCTGCAGCAAGATTATTTATTTCCTTGGAAAACGATTGAAGATAATGTCACCATCGGATTAAAATTAACGGATCGCAAAAATAAGACACATAAAGTAACGGCTAGTGCTCTTTTACAAGAAGTCGGTTTGCCACATGTAGGTAGCAATTATCCCAGGGAGTTGTCAGGAGGGATGCGCCAGCGGGTCGCTTTAGCGAGAACTTTAGCCGTCAATCCTAAAATATTATTGTTAGATGAACCGTTTTCTGCACTTGATTATCAATCTAAATTGAAACTTGAAGATTTAGTGGTAGAAACGTTAAAAACATACCGTAAAACGGCTGTCCTTGTGACGCATGATATTGGTGAAGCGATAGCAATGAGTGAACGGGTTTTCTTGTTTTCGGCAAATCCAGGTAAATTGCACAAAGTGTTTGATGTACCGAAAGAACTTCAAGAGCTATCACCTTTTGATGTAAGGCAACATCCATCGTATGGAGGAGTATTCCAAACGATTTGGAAGGAGCTTGAAAGCCTTGGATAAAACATTATTTGAGCAGTATCAGAAATCGTTAAAAAAAGAACGCCGCTTTGTGAGGCTCTATCAGTTAATAATATTGCTAGTGTTTTTTGGTGGTTGGGAGTTATTTTCAAGAAATGATTGGATTGATCGCTTAATATTTAGTTCTCCATCGCGCGTTTGGTTCACGTTTTTAGATAAAGTAAGTGATGGAACGTTACTGATGCACGTAAGTGTTACGTTAATGGAAACAGTTGTTGGCTTTATTGTCGGCACGTTACTAGGTACTTTGCTTGCAACATTATTATGGTGGTCGCCGATGTTGTCGAAAGTATTAGATCCATACTTAGTTATTTTAAATGCAATGCCTAAAGTTGCGCTCGGTCCAATTCTTATTGTCGCGTTGGGACCGGGGTATATTTCCATCATGGCGATGGGTGCGCTGATTTCAATTATTATTACAACTATTGTTGTGTATACCGCTTTTAAAGGGGTTGACCCGAATTATAGCAAGGTGATGCAAACATTTGGGGCGACGAGGTGGCAAATATTTAAAGAGGTAATTTTGCCAGCTTCTTTCCCAACTATTATTTCGACACTGAAAGTAAATGTTGGCCTAGCTTGGGTTGGTGTAATTGTTGGGGAATTTTTAGTTTCTTCAAAAGGGCTGGGGTATTTAATCATTTATGGCTTCCAAGTGTTTAACTTTAACCTCGTATTAATGTCGTTGTTAATCATCGCCGTCTTCGCAACCATTATGTATCAGGTTGTGGAATTAATTGAAAAGAAGCTTATTAAAAATAATGATTAAATAATCAAACAGGGTATCTCGTTAAGGAGACACCCTGTTTTTGATGTAAATAAAGTTAAAATTCTTTATCCATTTGTGGAGATGTACGGTAGAAGCGAAAGTTTCCTGTTTCGATTCTTGCGATGGTATTTTCTGCGATGCGCTCGTGACATGTGTCACACATATACGTATTAATCGGTCGATTTCGTAATTTTTTTGCTAACGGTAAATCGTCGTCTAACTGGCCAATTGTATCGCAGATGACACATTTTACACGCATGGTTTTTCCTCCCTATTCAGCACGAATGGCTAAGACATGTTTGATTGGATTGTCGATATTTGATCCGTCGCCGAATATTACATAAACGGGACCATCTTCTAAGAGCGGCTTACCATCTTGGCTATATTTTAAAATCAGCGTATTCGATTCTTCAATTGTAAAGGCATGTTCCTCGCCGTCTTTACATTCGATGACGATTTTTGTCGCTTCTGGTTTAATTTCAGCATTTTTCAAAAAATGACGTAATTCGATACCGAAAGTACCTGTTTCCATGCCTTTACGGTCGAATTTTCGTTCTGACTTTAACGTTGGAGGGAAAGTTGCACCTTCCATAATCTCACGTGACCAGTGTGCACCGACCTCACGCATATATTTTGTATCTGAATCTTCCTCATCTTCTTTTACGTTGAAGTGCGTATTTAAATCTAATTTACGGTCATCGAAAATCCATACTGTTGGATCTAATGTTAGTTGATATGTAACTGCGCCTTTAATTGGAATGATGATTTCCATGTTAGAAGTCCCCCTTAAATCTTGTATATCCATGAAATAGTATAACGCTAAGTACAGGAGATAATAAAGAAATATAATTCGAATTCTCTATTTTACAGTGTAGGCACTTGCAATTTTACCAACTAAAAGATAAACTTTATGAAGATAGAATCGAAGAAATATCAGATAATGGGGGCGTCCTCATGGATACGAAATCACAAACTTCTTTTCAAGAGAAGGCTTTGGAACTTTTAGTTGCTGATGCAGATAAAATTGCTCGCCTCATTCGAGTACAAATGGATCATTTGACAATGCCACAATGCCCTTTATATGAAGAAGTATTAGATACACAAATGTTCGGCCTTTCACGTGAAATTGACTTTGCTGTGAAGCTTGGACTTATTGAGCGCGAAAAAGGCAAAGAAATTCTCGATTCACTCGAGAAGGAACTTTCTGTACTACACGACGCGTATACAGACAAATAAAAAGAAAAAACTCAAAACGCTATGTGCGATTTGGGTTTTTTTACTAGAACGAGGTTTCCGCGATGAATAAATATTTGAAACGTTATGCACAAAATTTTGACTACCCATTATTTTTTACAGTGCTAATGCTAAGTTTAATTGGACTAGTAATGATTTATAGCTCCAGCATGATGGTGGCGATTGTTATAGAAGAGCAAGCACCGGACCACTTTTATGTAAGACAAGTGAAAAATTTAATAGTAGCGTTTTTGGCGTTTGCAGTAGCTGCCTTTTTCCCATATAAACATTATGCAAACAAAAATATTATGTTATTGCTTACAGTTGTATTAGTTGTGTTATTTACGTGGGTAAAAGTAAATGGTGTTGGTGCTGAGATAGGTTCACAAAGTTGGATTAAAGTACCTGGATTAGGTAGTTTTCAACCTTCTGAATATGCGAAACTATTTATTATTTTATATTTTGCTGCTGCTTTTTATCGCAAGGCACAAAAATATACATTTGAAAAACTACAGCCGACGGAAATATTTTATCCTATTTTTCTATGGATTTTGGTCGTTGCTGGAGTAGCTTTTGAAACTGATTTAGGTGCGGTTATTATTTTATGCGGAATTGCGGTTTCAGTTGTGGCTGCAAGTGGTATACCATTTAAGACATTTTGGAAATTCTTTGGTGTATTAGGTGCGTTTGGTGGTGTTATTCTAGGCATTCTATTTACATTAAAAGGTGATATATTAACAGATAGTCGTGTGGGACGAATTAAATCCTATATTAATCCGTTCGATTATGAAGATGGATCTGGCCATCAGGTGGTCAATGGTTACTATGCTATTGGCGGAGGCGGTCTAGAGGGTAGAGGTTTAGGTCAGTCCATACAAAAATTAGGTTATTTGCCAGAGCCACATACCGATTTCATTATGGCGATTATTATGGAGGAACTCGGTATCTGGGGTGTTCTCATAGTCCTTGGTGGTTTAGGCTTTATAGTATATAAAGGTTTATCTATCGCACTACGTACAAAAGATCCATTAGCACGCATGATTGCGGCTGGTATTGCTAGCTGGATAGGCTTCCAATCATTTATTAATCTTGGCGGTGTAACTGGGTTAATCCCGTTAACCGGTGTCACGCTTCCTTTCATTAGTTATGGCGGGACATCTATAATAATGCTATCTTTAGCTATGGGGATATTAGTAAATATTTCCATGTTTGAAAAGGTAGAAAGAAAAAAATCAATTTCATAAGGAGGATTCCAATGAGTCCAATCAACAAGATTCTTGTAGCTAATAGAGGAGAAATTGCAATTCGTATTTTCCGTGCATGTACGGAGCTTAAGATCAACACTGTCGCTATTTATTCCCGTGAGGACAGTGCTGCTTTCCATCGTTTTAAAGCAGATGAAGCCTATTTAGTAGGTGCTGGCAAGAAGCCAATTGATGCCTATTTAGACATCGAGGGCATCATTGCGATTGCAAAAGATGCTAATGTTGATGCGATTCATCCTGGATATGGTTTTTTATCTGAAAAT
Source organism: Lysinibacillus sp. NPDC097287 (assembly GCF_044761695.1). Classification (NCBI taxonomy): domain Bacteria; kingdom Bacillati; phylum Bacillota; class Bacilli; order Caryophanales; family Bacillaceae; genus Lysinibacillus; species Lysinibacillus sp. NPDC097287. The sequence goes on along the minus strand of NZ_JBIWCX010000003.1, from coordinate 89 downwards.
GTTGATTTTGCACGCCGTTGTGAAGAAGAAGGTATTACATTTATCGGCCCAACTTCTAAGCATCTAGATATGTTTGGTGATAAAGTGAA